>JBKQOR010000190.1:0-11905 GCA_052145435.1 Rhodomicrobium sp.
GTTCGGACATGAACTGGTCGAACTCGGCCTTGTCTTTGGCGCGGCGCAGGCGGTCGAGGAAGCCGGTGAATTCCGTCTGCTCGTCCTCAAGCCGCTTCAAGGTTTCGTTGCGGTATTCGTCGAAGGCGGCGTTGCCGGTGCTGGGCATCGAACGGTGGCCGCCGCAGCGCATCGCGCGCCAGTCCTCGCGCATTTCGCGCCAGCGCTCGCGGCGCTCATGCCAGTTCATATGTCCGTGATATCCGCAGCCCATGCGTCCGCTCCAGAGTAAGAAGGCCAAGGCGGCCAATCCGATCGGCCACCAAACGATGAAGGAGACAATCATCAGGGCAAACCACGCGGGTCTGCCGATGCTGTCGAGTGTTGCAGCTAGGTGCATCGCGTAACCTCGATGTAAATGTAAGTTACATTAACATAGGTGGCGCATTGCAGCGAAGCTGTCAAGGGCCAAATCGGCCTAGTCCATCCATGGGCCGCTGCCGCACCGGCACTGTCCCTCACTTCCCCAAGCAATGGCGCAAGCTTGCTACAAGATCGGCTTCCGCCACGGGCTTGGTGAGCGTTGGCACGTCATGGAAGATCTTTGGACGCTGCTCGAACGAATAGCCTGTCAACGCCAGAAACGGTGTGCCGCGAGCCTTAAGCTCGCAAGCCACGGGCTCCGACGTCTCGCCGCGCAGATTGATATCGAGCACCGCGCCGTCACAGCGGCCGTCAGCGATCAGTGCAAGCGCTTTGGCAACCGACGGCGCCGGGCCGATCACCTCGAAGCCGGCGATCTGAAGGGTTTGGGCGAGGGCGAGGGCCAGTATAGCCACGTCCTCCACGATCAGGATGCGCTCTCCCGTGGACTCTCTTTTCATGGCGCTCGCGTCCCTGGCACCGTACCGTCGCTGCCGGCTTCAAAAACCCTCTCCGCAAGGCACTCGAGCCGCCAGCGCAGCCCCGCTGGCGCATAGTCCAATGCGACCTCCGCATCCAACTCCAATCGAGGCATGGCTTCGATAACGATGGATCCGTAACCGCGGCGAGGTGGGGCAACAACGGGCGGTCCGCCGCTCTCTGTCCAGCTCAGGTTGAAACGGCCGCATCCTGCCCCGTCATTCTCGAATCGCCACGCGATCGCGACCTGCCCGGCGCCGTTAGAAAGCGCTCCGTACTTGCCGGCGTTGGTGGCCAGCTCGTGCAACGCCATGCCGATCGATTGCGCGGCCGGGGCGGCGATGCGCAGCGGCAACCCGTCGAGCCTTATTCTGCCGCGAAGGAGGTCGCGGAAATGTCCAAGCTGCGAATTCACGAGCTCCTCGATGCCGATGCCTTGCCATTCGCTCTTGATAAGCAGGTCCTGGCTCGCGGCAAGTGCCTGGATACGCTCGGAGAACCGGTGGACGAACTCAACCGGCTCCGTTGCGGCCGACTGCGTTGCGATCGCCTGCACAAGGCTCAACATGTTCTTGGAGCGGTGGTTCACCTCGCTCAGGAGCAGGTGGATCTTCTCGTCGCGCCGCTTGCGCTCGGTGACGTCACGGATGATGCCTGTGAAGAAACGCTTTCCGGAAGCCTGCCATTCGCTAACCTCTAGGTCAGCAAAAAATTGCGAGCCATCCTTGCGGAGGGCCTCAACCTCCCGGCCTATGCCAATGATCTTGGCGTTGCCGGTCCGGCGATACGACGCGATGTAGGCATCATGGGCCGAGCGCTGCGGCTCGGGCATTAGCATCGAGACATTCTTGCCGGCAACCTCGCTAGACGCATAGCCGAACATATGCTCCCCCGCCGCATTGATAGATTGGACGAGTCCTTCCTCGTCGATGACGACGATGGCGTCGATGGCCGTGCCGACGATGGCCCTGAGCCGCTCCTCGCTCTCGCGCAGCGCATCCTCGGCCTTTCTGCGCTCGCTGGTGTCAATGGCTAGCACAAACACCTGCGAGGGTTTGCCGGTCTCGCCGGGCAGCGTGGAGATGATCTTACGGACCCAAACCGGCTGACCCGCCTTGTGCAGGTAGCGGCTTTCGATCTCGAACGATGGCGCCTCGCCTGCGCGTAACAGGCGCTCCTTTTCGACATCGGCCTCCCTGTCATCGGGATGGACGATCGAACTGAAGTGGTTGCCGCGCAGCTCGTCCTCGGTGTAGCCGAGAAGTGCGCAAAAAGCTGGATTGCATTGCTCGATGCGTCCTTCCCAATCCACGATTGCTATCCCCGCCAAGGCGCGCTCGTACATACCCTGGAAACGCGCCCCGGAGGCTCGCAGAGCTCCCTCCGTCCGAATGCGGTTCATCGCCATCGACACGAGGTCTGTCACCGCGGCCATCACCTCGATCTCGGCGGGGCTCAATTTCTGCCTGCAGCGGGTCGCGAACGAGAGGGTACCAATGACACGGTCCTGCACGACGAGCGGATGGCAGCAGTAGGCTCCGATCCCGTAAGACTTGATTAGCTCGGTTTGGGACGAATTGCTCGCCGGGATGTCTTCGGCGACGAGGCGGCAGCCATCTCGCGCCACGTTTCCGCAGACCTCTACGCAGTAATCGAGCCGCTCGATCTTGCGGGCTTGCTCCGCCGGGATGCCGCCGTAGGCGGCTAGGTGCGACCAGCCAGTGCGCTCGTCTA
The DNA here is from genome assembly GCA_052145435.1 of Rhodomicrobium sp. Taxonomy (GTDB): domain Bacteria; phylum Pseudomonadota; class Alphaproteobacteria; order Rhizobiales; family Rhodomicrobiaceae; genus Rhodomicrobium. Next base: position 2,617 of record JBKQOR010000190.1, read on the forward strand.
CGAGGTAATTGAAAAAAACGTCGCAGCCGAGAAAGTTCATGACCTTCGTGCAAAGGTCATGAACTTCGCCTTGCGGATCGGATGTCCTAAGAAGGCGCGCTGCAATATCCGAGAGCAGCTCATTACGCCGTGCGCTCCAGTGCAAGGCGCTTTCCGCCTGCTTGCGTTCGCTAATGTTCCGGCTAACCATGGCGAATCCGATCGGTTCGCCATTATCCCCCTTGAGGAGGAATACGTTGTAAATCATCCACAAGGGCTCGCCGGTCTTGAAGTGCCGGAATCGGATTTCTGCTTCGGCGCGGCCCTCGCGCAAGACGCGCGGGAAGAACTCATTGACGATGAAATCCTGATCCTCGGGAAAGAAGAGCTCCCTAACCGGGGTATCCTTGAACTGACGGAGGCTGTCGAGCCCCACCATCCGCCCGCCCGCTTCGTTGACGTAGAGCGGTATGAAATTCATATCGCACGTGGCGATGAATTCCATGCTGTGATTGGCGAGGGAGACGAACTTCCTGAATTCGCGCTCAACTCTACGGTGCGCGGTATTTTGCACAACTTGCCAGTTGCCGCCCCAGCGTATCAGCACGAACTCGTGATTGGCGGCAACGCCGAGGATTTCGCGCGTTCCGCATTTCTCCAGTGGGCAGGCGCAGAGCGTCAGCATGCGCATCGAGCTGCTGGCGCTGTCGAAGCCAGCCTCGTAATCGGTGAATTCACCGCTGGCCTGCTTCAGCCAGGACATATCGCTGGCCATGCGCACTCCCTCGAAACCGTGCCCCCGCACCGTTTCGAGCTTTGCGCTCCATGCCTGAATAGCTTTGTGTGCATCGAATCTGCCGGCCGGATCGTGCCACTGGCAGTGATCGGCAATCTCGATCTGTCCGCTGTCCAGGAAGCGGTCCAGTTCGGGTACGGCGTTGCGAATTGCGGCTTCGGCCTCGCGGGTTCCGAGAGTCTCCGAGGTCATCCAAATGCAAAACTCGTTAGCCTCAAGCCCTGCTCTGAAATAGGGGACCAGCACTTCGATGAGGTCGTCCGTGCCGGTATAGAACTGGCAGAAGTGCGTACCCCAAGGTACGGGTCCAACCGCTTCGAACCCTGAGTTGCGCATTGGCGATTGCCAACCGCTCGTCTCAGCCGCACCCGAAGAGTTCATCGTCCATCCCAATAGCAGTCCTCAGCGAACCTCAAGAGCTTCGACGAATAATTATTGCCATAGCACGAAACAAATTAGGCCGTCCGTTATCCCTGCGGCTAATATTGCCAAACTGGTCTGGAGGTGATCTGCCCAGCGGTCCGCCCGGAAACGTAATATATGATCGGTGCCAGTTACCGGGAAGAGCGATTGCATCATGCGCAAATTTGCCGGTGGCGGCGAAAGGAGCTGTGGCCGCTATGAGTTGGGAAAACAAGGAGCGGGAAGTGCACACTGTGCACGTCCTCATTAGGGGGCGGGTGCAAGGGGTGGCCTATCGCGCCTGGACCGAACGGACAGCCAACGGGCTTGGCCTTCATGGATGGGTTCGCAACAGGCGCGATGGCACGGTCGAGGCGCTGTTCTCAGGTGCTGCCGTCCAGGTGCAGGAGATGCTGGCGCATTGCCGGAAGGGGCCGCCCGCGGCCATGGTTACAGAGGTAACTATTATCGGGGAGGGAGGCTTGGCACCATCGGGCTTCGAAGTTCTTCCCACAGCGTGAATGCGGCGTAATCTTGACCTGGCAACATTCTTGCCAACAAGCTGGGCAAGGATGTAAACTACAGGCTTGACGGGTGCCGGAGCCTACCGCCTCAGGGGCGTCACTTACGCCCAAGAAGAGAAGGTGGATACCATGCAAGAGTCCGAAGTTCACGTCTACGCGCGCCAGCTATGGAAAGCGCGCGGCCAAAAGGCCATCGCCGAGGCAGCTCACAAGGCCACCGAATTCGAGAAGAAGCGCGACGCCGGTCAGGCGCAGCATTGGAGACGCATCGAAGCGATTCTCATGCAAATGCGCGGACCGCATCAAAGCTGAGCCGCTCCTGCCACTTTCGCAATCCAGTACGCGTTAAGGTTGTGTAGACTTGGCGGTGTTACGCTAGGGGCACTGACGAATTGACGAACTTAGTGAAAACGGCAGCGCCCATGGTAAGAAAGTACGATGTCTGTGGAGAACTCGATACAGGATATGGCGGCAAGTTCCGAGCACAAATTGAGGCTCTTGCCGATGCGCAGGAGGATGTCGAGCTAGACCTTTCGTCCGTGCGCTTTGTCGATAGCTACGGTATAGGGGCTATCGTCGCTCTCCATAGGAGGCTTATTGCCAAAGGCCGGAGGCTCAAAATAACGGGATTACGCGGGCAGCCTCTGCAGCTCTTCGTCAATCTGCAGCTCGTTCCCGTGCTTTGCGGGCACCGCTAAACTAAGTTAGCCTCCCGCGACGCGGGAGCGAGTGAGGACTCCGGCCGCTATGTGGACACATTTCGGAAGTTCGAACGCAAAGAAGCGATAGACCGCAATGAACTGCTCGCGTCCGGTCCGAAATCAATCGCCCCCCGGGCGGGCTCGTCTTTTGAACGGCGAGCTGGCCTACAAGAAGCTCTTCGGCCATCCGGTCAAGAGAGAGCTTCGCGATGCAACAATAACCCTAGAAACGGCGGCTAAAGCCAATTGGCAGCTGGAAACGGCACCAAAATGGGCCGCAGCGCGGCTGCTCAGCACCTGAGCAGCCGCAGCGTTTCCGGGTCCGGCTCGCCGCCATAATATTTCTGCAGCGCCGCGCTGAAGACGTCCGGCGCCTGCGCCACTCGCGCGAACAGCGTCATCGACGAGCGGAATTTGAGATCGTCCGGATAGGGAAAGATCTCGCCGGCCAAGGCCGCGTGCGCCTGAAGCACCGCTTGCGTACACTCGATCAGCCGGGGCCCAAGATCGGGGTGGGCGAGATAGGCGCGCGCCTCTTCCAGGGAAGCGATCCCGTATCTGTGCGCCATCGGGCTGTGCCCAAGGCCGCGCAACTGCGGAAAGATGTACCACATCCAGTGGGTCCGCTTGGCGCCCTGGCGCAACTCCGATAACGCCCGGCCGTAAGCGCTGCGCTGCGCCTCGACGAAGCGTTCCAGGCCGAAGGGGTCTGGCAGCTCCCGGCCGTCATCGGCTTTCGTTTTGCGTCTCATCGGTTCCCCATGAAAAATCGATCCCAAATGCCATGGTTTTGCAAGACTCTCGGAATATGTGGTCAAACATGCCGCGAAAAGGATAGGTTTCGCGGGGGGTTCAGAGATTGGCCAATAACGTTCATAGCCTTCGCATGCAGGTTACCGAAACCGGTCACGCTGGGGCCTTGCCGCCGCGCGTGCTGGCAGATTACGCCTTGTTTGCAGACCGTGCCATCCCTGCGGGAGCGGCGCCGGCGAATTATGCCTTGTTCGCAGACGCAGGCTTGCCTACAGAAGCGGCGCCTCCCCAACATGCGCTTTCGGTGGAGAAGCAAGCTATCGCGTCAGAAGCGCAACGGAGGCGCGCGCCTTATCGCGCGATCGCCGCCGCGTTTGCCCTCCATCTTGCCGTCCTCATGTCTTTTTTCGTCTGGCCCGGCTCACACAAAAGGCTAGGGGTGGAGGATGGCTCGACCGAGCCCTTAGCCGTTTCCGTTATTAGCTCAGCCGACCTCAAACGCCTGAGCTCAGACCCCTTTTTACAGGATGCGTTTCCCTCCCCAGCTCCCGCCGAGGAGAATGGACCGGCTCCCGAGCCGGCGCCAGCAGTTCCGCCGCCCGCGCAACCCGCTCAGCAGGAAACGAAAGCGGCTGCCACCGATCACCAGTCGAAGTCAAAGCCAAACGAGACGCGCGAAGCCCAAGAGACTGCTTTCGACCCAACGGGCTACATCGAAATGGCATCGGCCCAATTCTCCGCGCAGCTCAATAACGCTTTCAAGGCGGCTGAGGCCCGGCGCGAGACGCAGCAACGTTCCGCAGCGGCGCATCAGCCCGCTCAGGCGGCCCCGAACGTTAAAGTATTCCGCCCGGGCGCGACGCATATCGGCAAATCGGACGAATTCGCGCGCGCCGTGATTTGGGCGCTGGCAGCGACAAGACCCATGGGGAACGGCAAGTGGGGTACCAGCATCGTAACGTTTCTGGTCTCTGCGGATGGCCGGGTCGATGGCTTGAGACTTTTGAAGAGCGCCGACGATAATTGGCTCGACACGGGCGCGCTCATGGCCGTGAAGCAGGCGCGCATGCCTGTACCTCCGCCGGGGCTTCCCGCCGGCGACCGCACGTTCAATGTGCAGTATATTTCCATTCCAGGCGGTTAAGGCCTGCCTGTCGCAAGTTGGTTGCGCGCTCCTCCACCGCAACCAACTGGCGCAAACCATAAGGCTGCCTGATTCCTAGTGGCAATCGGGACAACAATAGGGGATGCAATGCGTAAGAAAATTATAGTTGGACTAATCGGATTGTTGCCCCTTTGGGCCGCATCAGCCAATGCAGACGATTATGCGGGGTACGATTTGCATGGGTTGTTAAGCTTTTCGGATTCCCCAAGTGGAAAACAAGCTACCATTAATATGCAGTACCTCGATAAGATACTGAATGATTTGTCAGCGCATGCAGGTAGTTACCCACCACATTTTGATTCGCCAGGGGGAAAAGAAAGAGCCTTGCATGACGCAAAGTCCGTTGCAGGAATGCTAGCTACGCTGACTGAAAATCCGCCCCCCAATCCTGAGGTTCTTTTGCGGGCGGGAATTGCCAACAATATCGGTACTAATCTTGATATTCCCGGTTGTGCCGAAAAAACAAATGCCATCTTCCAAAAACTGCTTGCGATTTCTCCTGACAACGCTCGCGCAAACTACATCTATGGGACGTTCTTAGGGAGCACAGGCAATCCAACAGCCGCTCTTCCCTACCTTGAAAAAGCACGTGCCGCAGGTATCCCTGCCGCGTACTGGGCAATCGGAACGTCTTATTTAGCTCTTGGCGACCAACAAAAAGCTTTGGGAGCGTTTCGGGAATATCAAAAGCAAAATCCCAGCGACGCCAACACTGCGAAGATTATTGATGCCATAACTAATGGAAGGGTCCAAACCCGCCGCGAAAACGGTCCGCCTAGCGGTCATTGAGGAATAGCTTGCATCAAATAATTAGTAATAAAGACTAGATAACGCAAAGCCGGCCTGAGAACGCCATGCGTCGCAGAAGCCAGGAAACTCCGCTTAGCGGCCGAAACAATTCGTCCCCCGCGATAGCGATTGCGTGGCAGCAGGCGGCGTCACATCCGGCGTCCGCGAGTGGCGGAGGCCTATTGCTTTCCTTCTCCGCAGCTAGCGGCCCGCTCTATGGGGTTCTCGCATGCACCGAGGTTGTGGGCGGTATTGATGAGTGCGACGTGGGAGAAGGCCTGCGGAAAATTTCCAAGCATGCACCGCGAAACGGGATCGTATTCCTCGGAAAGCAGGCCAACATCGTTGCGAAGCGTGAGCAGATACTCAAATAGATCCCTAGCTTCCTCGTGGCGCCCGAGCAGAGCCAGATTGTCGGCGTACCAAAAGCTACATGCCAAAAAGACACCTTCGCTGCCTTTCAAGCCGTCGGTTCTGGCGTCCGTGCTGTAACGCCGGATCAGCCGCCCAGCCTTAAGCCTCTCTCCAATCGCATCGGCCGTGGACTTAACCCTTGGATCGCTGGCCGGTAGAAATCCGACCAGCGGGATGAGCAAAGCGCTGGCATCGAGCTCTGAGCTTCCGTAGCTTTGAGTGAACGCTCCGGTTTTCGAATCGAAGCCCTCGTTGCAGACCTGATCGTGAATATGCGAGCGCAACCTGCGCCAACGGTCTACGGGCCCCTCGGCGCCAAAGCGTTCTACCATCTTGATCGCTCTGTCCAGCGCGACCCAGGCCATGACCTTCGAATGTGTGAAGTGACGGGGTCCCCCGCGAACCTCCCAGATGCCTTCATCGGGAAGGTGCCAGACGTTTTCCAAATGCTCAACGAGCGTGCACTGCAACGGCCAAGCCTCGCTATCTGGATCCAGACCGCCAGCGCTGCCCTGGAAGAGAGCGTCCATCACCTCGCCGAATACGTCGAGCTGGAGCTGATCCGCCGCCGCATTGCCAACCCTCACCGGCTTTGAGCCCTCGAAGCCGGAAAGCCAAGGTATCTCGGTTTCGATGATCCAGCGCTCGCCTGCCAATCCGTAGACAATCTGCATTTGCTGCGGGCTGCCGGCTACGGCGCGATGGAGCCATGCGCGCCAGTCGACCGCCTCGCGCCGGAACCCGGAATTCATCAGAGCGAGCAATGTGAATGTAGCGTCCCGCAGCCAGCAAAAACGGTAGTCCCAATTGCGCGCGCCGCCGAATTCCTCCGGCAGCGACGTCGTGGGAGCGGCGACGATGCCGCCGGTTGTGCGGTAGGTGAGCGCTTTCAAGGCGATGAGAGAGCGCAGAACTGCATCGGAGTATGGTCCGCAGCCCTTGCATTGTTCCGACCAGCGGTGCCAGCCCCGTTCGGTCTCGTCCAATGCCTTCATAGGTTCGGCTGGAGCGGGCACCGGCCTGAATGATTCGCCGAAGCTAAGAACGAAGGAGACTGTCTCGCCGGCTTCGACCGTGAAAGTGCCGCGGTGCTTGTAGCCTTCTGCCTCGATGGGGGCCGCGGTACGTAAAACCGCCATGCCGGGCCCCGCGACCGCCTTAATGCCCCCCTCGATGCGCGTGATCCATGGAACGATCAGGCCGTAATCGAAGCGAAGCACAAGTTCGGTAGCCATCTCCACCTGGCCCCGGAGCCCCTGAACGAGCCGGATCAAATGGCCGGTGCCGGCTTCGCGCAGCGGCATAAAATCGATGACCGTAGCGGCGCCGCCTGCGGTTTCGATCAGGGTTTCGAGGATAAGCGTGTTGCCGCGATACCGGCGGGTGATCTTTGCGCCTTTGTCCGCCGCCGTGAGGGTCCAGCGGCCATTCTCACTGTCGCCAAGCAGGGCGGCGAAAATCGCCTGCGAGTCAAAGCGCGGCCAGCACAGCCAATCGATCGATCCATCGCGCCCAACGAGTGCAGCGCTTTCGCAGTCGCCGATAAGAGCGTAGTCCTCGATGCGTTTCGACATGGGTTGAGCCTCTGGAATGATAAGAGCAAACACCCAAGTTGAGTTTGCGTTTCCCGCCATCCTGAAAAGGCTGCCGCTTGCACCTGCTGCGCCCGGTCATAATCTTCGAACCACAAGCCCAAATTAGTGTTCACTTCCCATGAGAAAACTCGCTTCACAGTTTTGGGTCCTTTGCGGCCCCTACTGGCGTTCTGAGGAGCGCTGGAAGTCCGGCGCCATCCTTTTCGCCGTCGTCGCTCTCAATCTGGGCTCGGTCTACATCACCGTCCTAATCAATCTCTGGTACGCGCTTTTTTACGACGCTTTGCAGAACAAGGATTTCCCTGCTTTCAGCTATCAGATCCTGCGCTTTAGCGGTTTGGCAGCGCTCTATATTTTTGCCGGCGTCTACCGGGTCTACTTGCGGCAGATGCTGCAAATCCGCTGGCGCAATTGGCTAACGCAGCGTTATGTTGCCCGCTGGCTGCAAAACGATGCCTACTACCGTTTGCAACTTTCGAGCGGCGACGCGGACAACCCCGATCAGCGTATCCAGGAAGACATCAACGGCTTCGCAGGGCAAACGCTTGTCTTAGGCCTCGGCCTTCTCGATTCCGTCGTGACGCTTGGCTCATTCGCCGCCATCCTTTGGGGGCTATCGGGTACACTCGAGATCGCGGGGCTCGTTATTCCTGGCTACATGCTCTGGGCCGCGATTCTCTACTCCATTCTTGGCACTTGGCTGACAAACCGCATTGGCATGCCACTGATCTCCTTGAATTATCAGCAGCAGCAATACGAAGCGAATTTGCGCTTCGCGCTTGTGCGGCTGCGCGAGAATGCCGAGGGCATAGCGCTTTACGGCGGGGAGGAAACCGAACTCAAAGGGGTCGCCGAGCGGTTTGCCAACGTTGTTTCCAACTGGTGGGGAATCATGCGCCGGCAGAAACTTCTCACTTGGTTTTCCTCCGGCTACACACAAATTGCCATTATCTTTCCCTTTGTGGTTGCTGCCCCCCGCTATTTTTCCGGCGCGTTCCAGCTCGGCCAGCTTATGCAGACGGCGCAAGCTTTCGGCCAGGTTCAAACGGCTTTGTCCTGGTTCGTCACCAGTTACACGGACCTTGCCGACTGGAAAGCGACGGTCAACCGGCTTAGCGGCTTCGAGCAAGCGCTTGCTGAGAACGATCGAAGAAGCGGGAACGGGCTTACTCAGATTGAGGTGCCGCATGCAGGCGCGCTCTCCGTCTCAGAAGCCAACATCTACCTGCCCGACGGATCGCCTCTGCTGACCAACCTTTCCTTTCAATTGCCCTCTGCGAGCCGTGTTCTCGTGTCCGGTCCGTCCGGCATCGGCAAAAGCACATTGCTGCGAAGCCTTTGCGGCATATGGCCTTACTGCGATGGAAACATGAGCCTGCCCGCGGGCGACCGGACTCTGTTCTTTCCGCAAAAGCCCTATTTGCCGCTCGGTTCGCTGCGCGACGCCGTATGTTACCCCGATGCGTCCTCAAATCACAGCAAGAGCAATGTGAAGGCTGCCTTCGTGCAATGCGGAATGGAGGCGTTTCTCGGCCGGCTGGAAGAGCAAGCGAACTGGGCATTGCAGCTTTCGCCCGGCGAGCAGCAGCGCCTAGCCTTTGCCCGGGCGTTGCTCTTGCGTCCGAGCTGGCTCTTTCTCGATGAGGCGACTTCCGCTCTCGACGAAGACTCCGAGGCGATTCTTTACGCTCTGATTTTGGAGACTTTGCGAGGATGCGCGGTTATTAGCGTAGCTCACCGTAGGAGCATCGCGCGTTTCCACGACCGCCAGCTTGCGTTTTCGCGAGGGGCAAATTTGCCAACTGTGCTAATCGCCGAGGTGCCTCCGGTCTAGGGCGCATTCAATCGAACTAAGGCCGCAGACCGTCATTCCCGAGAAGGCGGGAATCCGTATTTGTGCAGGCAGAACAGACGCTTCTATGGATACCCGCATGCGCGGACATGACAATTGGCGGCCCGGCTTTAAACGAATGCACTCTGGGAGCGGCGTTGAAGCGGCCCCATTATGCAACATGACGCTTTTGCGCGGGTCTCATTCTGAATGCGGTTGATTGCTTCACCGTCCGGTGTTGTCATCCCGGACGCGGTGCAGCGTGAAACGGTGCACCGCAGAGCCGGGATCTTTACGGGGGCCTGCATGTTGCAAGATCCCGCGTCTGCGCAGCGTCATT
>JBKQOR010000191.1:0-10946 GCA_052145435.1 Rhodomicrobium sp.
CTCATGGCCGCTATAGCCTCGGGGGAGGCACGTTGGAATGGGCACCGGGCGCCCGCTCGCCCACCACAACCCGATCGCCCGGTTGCAATCCCTCCAGAACCTCGGTGAAACTGTCGTCATCCAGCCCGATTTTGATGGGCGCAAGGACCGGCTTGCCATCGCGTAAGATCCAGACGAAGGCGCCCCGGCCCTCGCGCGGGGCAGTGCTCGCCAGATCGCTTTGGCTGGGCCTATAGCGAAACGCCAGGTCTGGCACGCGGATCACGCCGTGCCGCTCGGCGGTGACAATCCTCGTTGCGGCCGTCAACCCCGGCTTGAGCGCCAAATCCTTGTTGTTGACGCCGATCACCACGTCGTAGGTCACGACGTTCTGCACGGTTTGCGGCGATTGGCGCACCTGCGCGACAACGCCTTCGAAAACCCGTTTCGGGAAGGCATCGACCGTGAAGGTGGTCTGGTTGCCAACCTTGACGCCGCCAATATCGCTTTCGCTGACATTGGCATCGACCTGCATTTGGGTGAGATCGGTTGCGATCAAGAATAGCGTCGGAGTCTGGAGGCTTGAGGCGAGCGTTTGTCCCATCGTCACATTGCGCGAAACCACGGTGCCGTTCACGGGCGAGACGATATTCGTGTATTCCAAATTCACAAGCGCGGCCTCGAGCTCTCCCTGCCGCTGCTCGATTGTCGCTTCATCATAGGCGATCTGCGCCAGCGATTGATCGTAAGCATTTTTGGAGCTGTCCGCCTGGTCCTGCGACACCGCTTGCGTCTTAGACAGTTGAGCGAGGCGATCGGAATTGAGCTTTGTGTAGTTTAAATTGGCTTTGTCTTTTTCCAGCTGCGCTTTGGCGACTGCGAGATTTGCCTTGGTCTGATCGACGATGGTCTGGTAGGGCCTCGGATCGATCTTCGCGCAAATCTGCCCCTGCAGCACCTGAGCATTGTAATCGCAATAGAGCTGCTGGATGGGACCCGAATCGTAGCTGCCGACGATGATGGTGAGCACGGGGTTCACAGTGCCGGTGGCCGTCACGGTGCGGATGACGGAGCCCAGCGTAACGGCGTTCACGGTATAGGCAACATTTGTGCGGCTTGCCGAATGCCGCCAGGCCAGAACGCTGATTGCGAGGAGAGCGGCAACGCCCGCCGCGACTATCCATGGCCATTTACTCCCGCCAGGCACAGCCTTTATCTGCGACAGAAAAGAGGTTGCGATTCCCGTACCCGCTTGTCCGCTGGAAGTGGCCGCTTGCTCTTTCAGCATTTGCATTTGCCCGCCGGAACCTGCCTACGCCTCAAGCCTATTTGGGATCATACGGGGTCCAGTTAATTGCTTCCAAGCCCCCCCTCACCCTGTCCCTCCCCCCGTTGGGGCGAGGGAACGTTTCCGCAACGGTTGCGGACTCCCTCTCCCAACCGCATCCGCTGGCGGATGCGGTCACTTTGAGTTGCGAACACGCCAAGGCGTGCTTGCCGGGAGAGGGCTGGGGTGAGGGGTCTAAGTGAAGCATTCAAACGGATCTGGTATCAGCCCATGACGATTTCATCGCATGGCTAAAGATTATCGCCCTTGACGCAAATCAAGACAAAATGTGCAGACGAAGGACTGCACGCGATCGAGCGCGCATCGCCGGCCGGTCAGGCGGGCCGCGCGGGCGATCATCGCCTCGTCGTCCGTCCCGATGAGGAAGATTTTCGCCCCGCTGCAATCTTGCTGTCATTCTGCCCATATCGGGCACGATGTCGTTGTCCATTATCCCTGGCATCCACTGTGCGGCCGGAGCAATCGTTGTATTCTGATTGAGCGGCGCGCGCCCGAAGAGATCGCACATCTTGAGCTCGAGCCCGGTATCGTCACGATGGTGGCAGCCTGGAAGCTCGATCCGGTCTATTGCGGCGCTCTCAAGATCGGCGTCCCGCGGGTCTCGCTGGCGGCGCTGAGTGACCTGCACAGGCTACTGATGGCCTGCGAATCGCGGCTCCTCTCTGCGAACGGCAACACCGTCACGCAGGAGGATCACGATGGGATCGCTGGTACCGCTCGCACGAGCATTGCAACTTGTCCCGAGACAGAGGCCTGCTCTTCCGGCGCCACCCCGCCAGCTCGATCTCGTTCTCGACGACGTCCGCCTCCAAAGCATGACAGCGTCTCAGCGCCAAGCGGTTCTCAAGGCAGTGGCCCTGCTGCTGCTCGAGGCGAGCGGCGCCGTGACGGCGGAGGCCGGCGATGACGACGCATGATGCCCTCCTCCCGGCAACCGTGCTGCAGCGCAAGGCCGTCGTCTATGTTCGCCAGTCGACACCGCAGCAGGTGCAAGCGAACCTGGAGAGCCAGCGGCGCCAATACGAGCTGGCCGATGTCGCGCGCCGACGCGGTTTCACTAACGTCGAGGTCATCGGCGACGATCTTGGGCGGACAGCAAGCGGCGCCGTCGAGCGCCCGGGCTTCGACCGCCTGGTCGCAGCACTTTGCGCAGGACAGGTCGGCGCGGTGCTGTGCCTCGATGCCTCGCGGCTCGCGCGCAACGGCCGCGACTGGCACCATCTGCTTGAGCTGTGCGGATTGGTGGAAGCCCGTGTCATCGACCTCGACGGCGTCTATGATCCGTGCCGCCCCAACGACCGCCTGCTGCTCGGCTTGAAAGGCAGCATCAGCGAGTTCGAGTTGGGCGTCATTCGATCCCGGATGTACGACGCAGCACGATCGAAGGCGAGGCGCGGCGAACTGAGGATCTCGACGCCGATCGGCTATACCTGGGACCGCCATGTTGGTCTCGGTCTCGATCCCGATCGCCAGCTACATGAGGTGATCAGGCTCGTCTTCCAGAAGTTCCGAGAGCTTGGCAGCGCCCGCCAGGTGCTGTTGTGGATGGCGTCCGAGAACATCCATTTCCCCTATCCGTCGGACGGCAGGACATTGACGTCGTTCGAATGGAGGCCGATCAGATATCGTAACGTCATCGCGATTCTAAAGAACCCCTTCTATGCCGGTGTCTACGCCTACGGGAAGAGCGAGAAGCGCACGGAGATCATCGATGGCCGTGGGCGCACGATGACGCCGTGGCCGGCGAGATGCTGCGGGCTGTCGCACCGATGGCGATCGAGGCGGCTCGGGAGGCCGAGCGCATGCTGAGAGAGGAGGATCAGGACCGGCGGCGTATTGCCGAGCTAGAGCTGAGACAAGCCCGGTATGATGCCTCGCTTGCCGAGCGTCGCTACGCAGCGTGTGACCCCGATAACCGCCTGATCGCAGCGCAGCTGGAGAAGGCCTGGGAGGCCACGCTGCAGCGTGTCGAAGCGTGCCGGCAGCGCCTCGACGGCATGCAATCGCCGGAAGTTGATCAGCAACTCCCTGATTTAAGCAGACTGGCCGATGATCTCGCTGCGGCCTGGAAAGCACCGCGGACGACAATGCGGACGCGCCAGCGGCTGGTGCGGGCCCTGGTCACGGAGATCGTCGCCGACGTCAACGAGCCGCGGGCGAGATCGTGCTCGTCATCCATTGGAAAGGCGGCCAGCATTCCGAGCTGCGCGTCAAGAAGCCGAAAACCGGCGAGCACGGCTGCGGCACTCCCGAGCAGGCGCTGGCCGTCATGCGCACCATGGCGGGGCGCTGGCCGGACCAGGACATCGCAGCGTCGCTCAACCGGATGGGAATGCCGACCGGCCAGGGCAAGACGTGGACGGCACACCGTGTGAGTTCCATCCGCCGGGTGAATGGCATCCACGGCTATCTTTCGGCCGAGAAAGATGGCGAGTGGCTGACACTGCGCGATGCCGCGACCCGGCTCGGTGTCAGCCATCATCAAGTGCGCAAGCTGATTAAGGCTGGCATTCTGGCAAGCGGACAGATCATACCCGATGCGCCGCACCAGATCCGGGCCGCTGACCTCGACAGCGAGCATGTCGCCGCCGCGCTCGCACGAAAAGGTCGCCCGTGTCGGGCTGCGTCCGAAAAACAGATCTCAATGTTTCCAGACACTTGAACAAGGGGTGCATAATGACTCGGTCTTTGCGACTATCCGGTTGTGGGAAATCGAAAATCTGGACTTTTAGGGTCTATCCGGCCTCGATCGATCGAAGCCGGATCCTAGTTCTTTGTTTTTTCGTGCTTCCTTTCGCAATACCACTTCACACTTTTCCGGAAGCGCGTGTTTTGCGGCAATTTTGGATGGATCGAGCGCGGTTCTCAGGCAGTTCTGGGAACGCGCGCGATGCAAGCGATGCCTCAGGATCCCGCTAGCCGCCCGGCAAAGAGAACCATCGTTTTGCGGTACACCTCCGAATGGTTCCACTCGCGCATAACCTCGAAATTCGCGGTTCCCTCACCGAACGGGGCGCCGGCGCGCCAGCCGTTTTTCTTCAGAAGATTGGCCGTGGAGGCGAGCACATCGGGCACGCTGTGCCTAAGATCGACGCGCCCATTGCCGTCATAGTCGATGCCGTATTTGATGTAGGAGGACGGCAGAAACTGCGTCTGGCCGATCTCGCCCGCATAGGCGCCGATCAGGTCGCGCTGGGAAAGATCGCCGCGCTGGACGATCTGCAAAGCGGCGAGCAGCTCGCGCTGGAAGAGTTCGCTGCGGCGGCAATCGTGTGCCAAGGTGGCGAGCGTGCGGATCACGGGTAACTTGCCCATGTCGCCGGTGCCGTTGTCGGTCTCGAGCGTCCAGATGGCCGTGAGCAGCGTTGCCGGTACGCCAAATTGGCGCTCGATGCGCGCGAGCAGCGCGGCGTGACGCTGCATCAGCAGTTTGGCGCGTTTGATCCGGGCTGGGATGACGCGGGTTGCCGCGTAGTGCTCGAAGCTCATGCGGAACGTGCCGCGCTGGCGCCGGTCGAAGGCAAGCACCGCACCGTCAGGGGTGAGGCCGTCAAACGCGCTGTCGATCACCGTGCGCGAAATCCCGGCGGCTGCGGCTTCACGCGCCATCGCGGACAAAAACGCGTGGAAATCGCCTCCGCACGTTGCCGCGCCGGCGGGCGCCGCGAAAATCAGGGTGCAAAACAGGATCGCGCGTAATCGTAGCAGCATTGCTTGTACCATTCCCAGCGAGAGTTCGTCTTGCAGCCTTACAACTTACTCATCGGTTCTTTTTACGGCAGGTTTTGTCCTAATAAGCGCGGCCGCAAGCGGCCGGGGATGCATACCGTCGCCTGATCGCCAGAGACAAAAGCCGTGTATTGGGAACGATCGGGTTCCGGAACCAAAGAACTCTTTTCACGGGCACAGCCCCAATGTTAGCTGAGCGCAATCGATCCCGCTTATGCTGAAGCCTTGGAGGCGATACAAGTGGCGAATGCCCATGGATTATTCGGCCTGGCAGTACTCCTGTTTACAGCCTGGGGCTTCAGCGAGGACCGCTGGCATGTTCCTGTCCGGATTGTATTGGGTGGTGTCGCCCTTCAAATCGGACTGGCTATTTTGCTGATCAAGTTTCCACCGGCAACCGCAATCTTTTTTATGCTCGACGATGCCGTCGGTGCTTTGCAAAAGGCAACAGACGCCGGTACTGGCCTCGTCTTTGGCTATCTCGGGGGAGCAGCACCGCCCTTTACCGAGGTCCAGCCCGGTGCGAATTTCATCCTTGCTTTTCGCGCTTTTCCTCTGGTTCTCGTGATCAGTGCGCTGGCGTCTCTCATGCTGTATTGGGGTATCCTCCAGCGCGTCACCGGCGGTTTTGCCTTCGTGCTGCGGAACACACTCGGGATCGGCGGCGCACTCGGCCTCGGCGCCGCAGTGCATATTTTCGTCGGTATGGTTGAAGCGCCGCTGCTCGTCCGGCCTTATCTTCTGAAAATGCCGCGCGGCGAGCTTTTCGCGCTCATGAGCTGCGGCATGGCCGGCATCGCGGGAACGGTTATGGTGATCTACGCATCGCTGCTCGGCCCTGTTATTCCCGATGCCTTGGGTCATATCCTCATCGCATCCGTGATTTCAACACCGGGCGCGCTAGCGGCCGCCGCCATTTTGGTGCCCTTTCAAGCGGGAGCGCCTGCGCCTGCCACGCTCGTTCAGATCGATCCGCCATCGAGTTTTCTTGAAGCGATAACGCGCGGCACTAAAGACGGCATACATATCGTTGCAAGCATTATCGCTATGCTGATCGTCGTCGTGGCCCTGGTTCACCTTGTCAATACGGCACTGGGCCTGCTCCCCCATCCAGGGGTTGTCCCGTTCTCGCTCCAGCAGTTCTTTGGGATGGGTTTCAAACCCATTTTGTGGCTGATCGGTATAGAGGCGGCCGATCTCGACACAGCCGCGCGCCTTATGGCAACGAAGACCGTTCTTAACGAATTCGTCGCCTATCTCGATTTTGCCCATCTGCAGCCCGGCGCTTTGAGCCAGCGTTCAAAATTCATGATGACTTACGCTTTATGCGGCTTCGCCAATTTTGGCAGCGTCGGGATTATGATTGGCGGCATGACGGCAATGGCGCCGGAGCGGCGAGGGGACATTGTGGCACTCGCTCCGAAATCCATTATTTCGGGAACTTTGGCGACTTTGGCGAGCGGCGCGATCGCGGGGATGTTAGTTTAACCGTAACGGCCGGCAGTGGCGCCGGCGAAACCTTCGTGTCCCGCTCCGTGCAAGCACCGGGGAACATAGCGAGGCGCTACGCAAGGAGTTTGGCGCATGGGCTTCGAACACCTCAAGGCATGGATTGGGCGGAGCGAAATCCAAACCGATGTCGCCGCGCAGGCGCCGCTTGACGGCCTTGCCGCGACGCTCGATCACGCCGATCCGCCTTGGCGCCCCGGCGAGGTGCCGCCGCTCGGGCATTGGCTCTATTTTCTGCCGCGCGCACCTCAACACGAGATCGGACCGGACGGCCACCCGAAGCGGGGCGGCTTTCTGCCCCCTGTCGAGCTGCCACGCCGGATGTGGGGCGGCGGTGAGTTCGAATTTTTGGCGCCGGTGCCAATCGGCGCCGCGATAGAGCGGCGCTCCACTATCGCCAATGTCGAGCACAAGGCGGGCCGCTCCGGAGCGATGGTCTTCGTCCGCGTCGAGCACGAAATATCGGTTCGGGGCGCCGCTGCGATCCGCGAGGTGCACAATATTGTTTATCGAGAAGGGCCGAAGGCCGGCGCGGGCGCGCCTGCGCCAGAAAAAATTGAGCGTGCGGCTGAGTTCAGCCGCGAGATCGTGCCCGATCCCGTTCTTCTCTTTCGCTATTCCGCCCTCACCTTCAATGGGCATCGCATCCATTACGACCGGAGCTATTGTGAATATGCCGAGGGCTATCCGGGACTCGTCGTGCACGGACCGCTGACGGCCACGCTACTGATGGATCTCTATCTGCGTCAGCGCCCGGGCGCCGCTGTGAGCGCGTTCCGCTTCCGGGCCCGCCGCCCGCTTTTCGACATCGATCCCTTCAGCGTTTGCGGCATGCACAGGCCCGGCGGAGCCGATTTGTGGGCGCTCGATCGTGAAGGCTTCGTGGCGATGACCGCCGGATTGGAGGCTGCGTGATAAGACCGCAATCCACCCTTTTAGAGGCCCTGGCGGACGTTCTCGAACCGGCTGGCAAAACGATCGTAGATGTGGGCTGCGGGGACGGTGCTATTGTGCGCCATCTGGCCCGGCTGGGCGCCACGGCCATCGGCGTCGAGGTGAGCGAGGGCCAGCTCGAACGCGCCCGCGCGAATGCGGAGGCGGGCGGAACCTACCGGGTGGCGAGCGGCGAGAATCTGCCGTTCGCCGATGCGTCGGCCGATGCCATCCTCTATATGAAGAGCTTCCATCATTTGCCCTTGGCAGCGATGCCGCTGGCTCTCTCTGAAGCGGCGCGCGTACTTGCGCCTCAAGGCCGGCTTATCGTGATCGAGCCGCTGGCGGAGGGGAACTATTTCGAGGCGATGCGCCCCATTGAGGATGAGACGGAAGTGCGTGCTGCCGCCTATACGGCGTTGCAAAACCCGCCGCCGCCGCTCCTGCCCGACGGCGAGCTTGTCTATGACACAGCGGTCCGCCCGCGCGATGCGAACCATTTCATCGAGGTCATAATTGCTGCCGATCCCGCGCGGCGCGAGCGCTTGCCCCGGGTCGAGAGCGAGCTTAGGCGGCGCTACGAAGCTCTCGCGCACCGCGATGCCGATGGGGTGTACTTCATCGCACCGATGCGGCGCAATGTCTTCCGGCGGAGCGGGTGAGAAATGGGTGGTGTCCCGGTTTGAATTCCTGCAACGGGCCATAAGGAGGCTAAAGCCAGTTTTATCAAAAACCTTGGGGTGCCTTTCGGCGGGGAGGCAGGCGGCTTACTTGCGTCCCGGCATTCCAGAACCGACGGATATGCGCCTTGCAGTCGTGTGACAAAGTGCGCCCACCGGTACATCCTAGTCTGCGACGGTGAGCGGGATGTCGACCGCCGCCTGATAGTGATTGGATTTGCCCCAAACCCAGCTTGCGCTGGCACCATGGTCAGTCGTTATTCGTTGGCGTTAATAAAGGTAAAACTGGTCCAACCACCATTGGAGCGTGAAACTTGGCAAGTAGCCTTTCTGTCGTTTATATCGCCACCAACAACCTCTTCTTGGTGCTTTTCGTTTTGCGTTCCATGTTCCGGCTTGTCTTCAAGATGTTCCCGCGGCAGCATTATAAGCATTATGAAAAAAGCTTGTATACGTTACGCTTGGGGTGACGCCGCCTTGATTGTTCGCTTGAAGCAGCAAGTCGACCTTTACGGTCCAGTTCCTCATCCATTTCTTATTCGGGTCTTCGATCGGCCTCGCCAGAGCATCGGCGATTTCGCACTTTATGCGTTTGACGATATCCGCAACGAGAATGTCGCTCCTGGGCCTTCCCGTTTGCTCGTCACGGCCCGCCACCCCGGTTGCCTCGTCAAGGCGCGGCACCACATTGCAACCGCGACTCCGAAAGTCTTTTAAAATTTGTTCGGCAATTGAACGGTATCTCGCAAGCTCGATCTTGTCTGTAACAACAACACAACAGGTGGGACAAATTGTCTTAAGGATTTAGACAAAATTAGCCAGAATATTTTGCATTAAATGTGCATGGTGAGGTAATTTGTGCATTACCTCCCTTGCGCGTCGTCGATGACATTGGAAGACGCGTCGCGCTCACGATGAGCACTTTGAAGACTCCGTGAGCGGCCATGGGCCGAGAGTGTCAAGTCCGGATCTTTGAGGGGCTCTGGGTGAAATTCCCTGGGCCCACCCGGCAAACTGAGACATCCCCGGGAAATCCTCGCGGTTGAACGGCCGCTACCGGTCTGTTAATCTAACCTATAGCTTTTTAATCGAATGCCGCCGGGGCATACCGCGGATTGCCTCGCCGGACCAGGGAGGTTTAACGAATGTTCAGTTCTTGGTTTTCGCAATTGAATCGCGGTATCGACCGGCGGTCGATGCTTCTTTCCGCTGCAGGCAGCGCTCTTGCCGCGATAATGCCCCGCCGGGCATTCGCGCAAACCGCCCAGCCCACCAAGCGGGCTTTAGCGCTTGGAGGCGGATCGATCATAGGCGCCTACCAGGCAGGCGCGATCAAGGTTTTGTTCGATAAGGGATTCGCGCCGGATTATCTTTATGGAATTTCTGTCGGCTCGCTCAATGCCGCGTTCCTGTGCGATAGGGCCTATTTTCTAGGAAAAACCAAGAGCGCCTATTACTCAGCACTCAAGGAGACGCCGCCGGCTAATCCGGGCGACCTGAACGCTCCCGTGACTTGGCCGTTCATAGGCGATGAGCTGGTAGCCTTTTGGCAGCAGAAAGTTACTAAGCCGTCGAATCTGGTCGAGCAGTGGTCTGACACCGGCGTCGTAATCCATGCGTTCATGGACGATTTTAACGGCTTTTTGAGTGTCAAACCTCTGCACAGTCTTATCAAAAGCACACTGAGCAGCCAGCGCCTCGCCGCATCCAATGTGCCAACGGCGATCGGTGCGGTTAACATTGACACGGCTAAGAGCAAATTCATGTCTAACACGGACCCGGATTTCATAAATTTCGTCGGGGCGAGCGCTGCAATGCCGCTGGTCATGCCTTTCGTCGAAATCAAGACCGGTGCAAATGCGGGCAAATATGTCGATGGCGGCACCAAGCATATTGTGCCGGTCAAGGAGGCCGCCGCCGGCCCCGCGACCCACATCGTCTGCATTGCTTGTCAGGCACCCATCGGGCAAGAAAACTATCAGCGCGTCGTCAGCCCGAAAAATGTGGTTCAGCTGATAACCCGGCTTACGGATATAGCCAGCGACAATGTCATCGTCAACGACATGAAGGATGCAAAAGCGCGCAAGGTGGCGATGATCAGGCCGGACAAACCGATTGAAGTTATAATCGGAAACCCCGAAGTGGAAATAAATGCCTTTCAGAGTAAAGATATAACCAATATGATCGCGTACGGCGAGAGTTTGGCACAGCAGAAAATCAAGGAGGGAGCCGATCCGAAGAATACGGATAGTGCTAAGCTCTCCCCGGACTATTTCGGCTGATCGCATTGCACTGTCATCGCGAGGCGGCATTTGTTACTGCGGCGCCCATGTAGTGTCATTCCCGCGAAGCAGCGTGTGAAAAAACTTTGTCGAACCGGCTCCACGGCAAATTCGAGGCTCGGACGTCATCCCCGCAGCGATCCGTCTAATGTATTGTTTTCACGGGAAAAATGGATTCCCGCTTTTGCGGGAATGACGGTTGTAAACCATCTGTGATACCAAATCCGTTTGAATGCTTCGCAGGCGTCACCCCGGAAAGCGCTGTCAGCGCTTGTCCGGGGTCTTGCAACATTCGAAGCGCCCGTGAAGATCCCGGATACGGCGCGAAGGGCGCCGTTCCGGGATGACAACAACGCGCCGCGAAGCATTCAAACGGATTTGGTATAACACCAAATTTGCGGATCATGCGCTAGCCGCGATGCTGCTGCGTGAAGAGCCGGCCGTTGAGCCCGAAGAAAGTACTTTCGAACCGGTGTTGGAGGCGTC
>JBKQOR010000192.1:0-9895 GCA_052145435.1 Rhodomicrobium sp.
ATGTTGCCGGCGAGCGTCCGGAGAGCTTGCCGCTCGGCGTAAAACAGCGGCTCCAGCTTGCCGTGGCCGTTTTGCATCGCCCGCCTATGCTCATCCTCGATGAGCCAACCTCAGGGGTGGATCCGGTTGAACGGGACGAATTTTGGCGCACGCTCATCCATCTGTCGCGTGACGAGGGCGTCACGATCTTCATCACGACCCATTTCATGAATGAGGCCGAACGCTGCGACCGTATCTCTCTGATGAACGCTGGCAAAGTTTTGGCAGATGGGCCACCAGCCGAGCTGGTGCGCAAGCGCGGCTGTGCTACTTTGGAAGACACCTTCATTTCCTATCTGGCGGAAGCGAGCGGGATCAAGCTTAGCGATAAGCCTCCTGCACCCGTGCAAGAAGTCACCATCCAATCGGCGGCGAAGCCGCAGGAGAGCACGCGGCGCTTCGATTTGGGCCGCCTCTGGGCTTATGCGCGGCGCGAGACGATGGAGCTTCTTCGCGATCCGATCCGCATGACCTTTGCCGCTTTTGCGCCTTTGATTGTCATGATCGCTTGCGGCTACGGCATCTCGCTTGATGTTGAACATCTGCGTTTTGGCGTTTTCGACCAAGACCGGACGAAAGAGAGCCGGGATGTGGTTGACGCGTTTATATCGACCCCGCGATGGTTCAGGGAAATACCCCCGCCGGTCAGCTCCAGCGATGAGCTCGAACACAGGTTCCGCAACGCAAATCTCGAGATAGCTGCAGAGATCCCGCCCGGGTACGGCCGGGACCTTGCGGCGGGCCGCACGCCGGAGATCGGGGTGTGGATCGACGGCAGCGACCCTTTTTATGCGGAAACGATGAGGCGCTATGTGATGACGCTTGCCGCCACAGGTCTCACCTCGCCTGAGGCGGAGAGATATGTGGACCCGCAGCAGGCAGCGCAAATGGGCAGCTCCGCGGCGCCAATGGGTGGCGTTGCAAACAATATCAACTTCGAGACCCGCTTACGCTTCAATCAGTCATTTGAGAGCATCGTTGCTGAAGTGCCAAACGTCGTCATGCTCGTGCTGATATTGATCCCGGCAGTCCTGGCAACCGTCGGTGTTGTCCGCGAAAAGGAGAACGGCTCGATTGCCAACTTCTATTCGACGCCGATCACCAGGTTCGAGTTCCTGCTCGGTAAGCAATTGCCCTACATCGGCGTATCGATGATCAGTTTCGTGCTCTTGCTCTTGCTTTCGGTGTTCTTGTTCGGAGTGCCGGTCAAGGGCTCCTTGGCCACGCTGACCCTCGGGACCTTCCTTTATGTGGGAGCAGCGACAGGCTTTGGACAACTGGTTTCGACCTTCACGAAGACGCAAGTCGCGGCGGTGTTTGCCACCATTATTCTCACCATGATTCCAGCCGCGAACTTCTCGGGGGTTATGGTGCCCGTGTCCTCGCTGACAGGCAGTGCCCGCCTCGTTGGCTTAGCCTTTCCATCGGCCTGGTATGAGCTGGTTAGCGTGGGCACCTTCACAAAGGGGCTAGGCTTCCAGGACCTTTGGTCCAATCTCCTCGTGCTCGCTGCCTTTTTTGCCGGCTTCGGAGTCGCGGCGGTCCTGAAGCTGCGCAAGCAGGAGGCCTGAATTGCTTGTGAAACCCTCCAGCGCAAAGGCAACGCAAAAGCAGACCCTCAAACAGGGGCTGCTCACTCACCTTAAGAATGTCTACTATCTGTCCATTAAAGAGCTGAGAAGTATCCGCGCCGACTACATCCTGCTGGTTCTGGTCGCCTATACTTTCACGCTGGCTGTCTATACCATCGCCACTGGCGCCTCGACGAACCCAGAACATTTGACGGTCGGTGTCGTAGACGAGGACCATTCCAACCTTTCCCGGCAATTTCTGGACGTGATGAACCGGCCGCCGCTGTTCAAGCGCGCCGTTCTCATCAATGCGAATGAGATCGACCCCATCATGAACGCGGGGCGCATGATTTTCATCCTCGAAATACCGCCCCGTTTCCAAGAAGACCTGCTGGCCGGACGGAAGGTTTCCCTGCAACTGAACGTTGACGCGACCGCGATGGCGCCGGCCGGAAATGGCGCCATCTATATCCAAACGGTTATCATGCAGGAAATCGCCAATTACCTGGCAGGCCTTGAAATGCCGGTGGCCTCCCCGGTCAATCTCGTAATTCGCGCAAAGTTCAACCCGCAATTTTATTCGTCCTGGTTTAATGGAGTCATGCAGGTCGTCAATAACATCACCATGCTGGCGGTGATCCTGACTGGCGCTGCACTCATCCGTGAGCGCGAGCATGGCACGGTCGAGCATCTCCTCGTGATGCCGGTTGTGCCGCCAGAGATCATGTGGTCGAAGATCATTGCCAACGGTCTCGTTATTATTATCGCCGCCGGCTTGTCGCTCTTATTTGTCGTCGAACAGTGGCTCGGGATTCCTGTTGCGGGCTCAAGGGTCCTCTTTCTCTTTGGAGCCATGCTTTACACAATCGCCGCTGCGACACTGGGCATTCTCCTTGGTACGATCACGAGCACCATGGGGCAGTTTGCGCTCCTTGCAGCTCCAATCCTGCTTGTCATACAGATGCTATCTGGTGGCATGACGCCAATGGAAGGCGAGCCTGTCTGGCTTCAGTATCTGATGCGGATTATCTTCCCGACGCCGCACTTCGTCGACTTCTCGCAGGCCGTCCTTTTTCGCGGCGCCGATTTCACGATCGTCTGGCCCGAGCTTGTTGCCATGGCCGTGATCGGCGGCGCTTACTTCGCATTTTCGCTTCGCCAGTTCCGCCGTGCGATTTTCGGAGGTTGAAATCATCGCGAACCCGGTGTTTGCCCGGTTTCGGCGCGTATGGCCATGGCGGCAAAGATGAAACAAGTAGTGTAAATGGATACTGCAATTCTCTCTGCGGCCTCGGCTTTGGCCGGTTCTTTGATTGGCGGCGCCACGACGCTGATTGCCTCTTGGTTAACGCAGCGCGGCCAGTTGCGGGCGCAGGCGCTCATGCGTGAGGCAATGAAGCGCGAGACCCTTTACGCCGAGTTCATTATCGAAGCATCCAAACGCCGCGCCGATGCCTGGAGTCACCATGCCGAGACCCCCGAGGTTCTCGCCGGTCTCTACTCCGCGGTGGAACGCATGCGCCTAACTTCGTCCGATGAAGTAAGGGGACTCGCCGAGAAGGTGGTCCTTCATGTGATCGAAGCCTATGCAGCGCCCGACCGAAGCTTCGATGAGCTGAGGCAACACGTAGACAAGGTGGCCGGCAACGATCCGCTAAAAAATTTTAGCGAGGCTTGCCGGCGCGAGCTGCAAACGCTGAGTGGTTGAAGCGATGATCACTTGCCGGTTTTACGGTCGGCTTCTGCACTCTTGGAATGTCAGGATGTGCTGCGATCTTTGAGGCTGAAGGATCTCACGGGCAAGACTGGCGCGCCTCGCGTGGTGCTTGCCGAATACAGGATCGGCGGGACCGCCATCGAACAGCGGATTGCCGCAGCAATCTTGGCTAGCCGCCCGATCCTCTCCGGGACACTCGCTAATGCCAATCGCCGGCTTCACTCCAGAGTCCATAGCGGGTGTAATCCAATATCCCGAACTCGACGGGATTGAGCTGAAGAAGGTAGGCATGCAGCCGATCTGAAACGGCCCAAAATTCCGGATTGGTCTTCAAGATGGCCCAGGTCTTTAGAAATGCTTGGGCTGAAGGCAAACTCTTCACTGCATTCAATTGCTGCAGGAAATCGGGCAGCCGTTCCTTGGGAACCACAAAGAAGAGATTGGGATAGCTCGTTGCAAGGTCATCCACGATCGCCAAGCGATCTTGCTCAGGCACTCTCGCTGTGGATTCCAGAACGAACCTTCCCAAAGCACTATGGGCGCGGTCCCGGACGACCGTCACGACTTTTTTCAGCCGGCCGTTCGCCTCGATCAAGACGAACGATGAATCGGGAAACAATTTCACAAAGGGGGCCGAACTAGCTTCCTTTTCCGCCATAGGTTCCAGGGCTGGATACTCTGAATGGGGGGTACCATCGTATTGACCACGGGCAGCCGCGCTCAAATGCTCGCCGCCCATTTTTGCAATGAACTCTTTGGCGTTCTGAGACGAGTTCCGATAAGTAATGCCGGTTGGAAACCGATTGTCATCCGGTTCAAAGAATGGTTTTTTTTCCAATTGGGCAATTTCTCCCTGGTACCATCGTCCATGTAAGCGAGCCCGCTCCGGCGGAGGAAGAAACAACAAGAAATTGTCCTCAGCCTCTCTCCTAAGCGTCTCCATGTAGAGCCGGGTATGAATTTGATGGCTCAAATTTCCGAAGACATCGTATCCCACGACCAAATTGTAGACCAGGCGCTCAAATAAGCCATAGTCCAGGACGAAGTAACTGCTCGCCTCACCGCCGCGTAAACCCTTTAAGACATACGAATGATCATAATGCCGGAACACGGTCAAAACGGCGTTGGGATTAGAGCCGTCACCATTCCAGAGATCGGAAAGCTTATAACCGTTTTTGAATGCTGCTAAACGATGGCTGTTTTTTAGTTTTATATACTCATTCCGGGCCTCGACATACTTATCCGTAAACGCCGACCGCTGCCGGATGGATTCCCACATTTCGTCCAAGGAAAGATTTCCGAAATAGGGAGCGTCACTCCCCTCCTTGTAAGGTAAGACCAAGAGATTTTCGCTCTCTTTGGCGAACTCCGGATCCAGGGCCATAAGTTCTGAGTCTGGGTTCATGAAAAAAACAAAGAAGTGCTCGTCGATCGAGTTCACCGCGCCATTGCCATAGCAGACGGGTCCCTTGATAAAAGTGCCTACATGATACTGGGAGTCTTCCAATAAAAAGCTATAGCGGGCCTTCACGGGTATGTCTTGATAAATAACAAAAGGATTTGTCGACTCTGGAGACTGGTAATCCGGCCAACGCAAAACTTTCCAGGGCTGCCGCTGATCGAAAAAGAAACCGCCGATGCGATTCAATTTGGCCTGATCCAACGTATAAGGAAGCAGGGTTTTTTCGACAGTTGTTTCGTCAGAAGGCCGGAAACAGTATTGGAAGGTTTCCTTGGGGTCATCCGATGGACGCCGCGTCGCAATCTCGTCCAAAGGATGATCGCACGGTGTGCGGCTTCGAATAATCCGGTAGAATCGTCTTGAGTCTTCTCTAAAATGCACACTCGCCAAGAACAAGTGCTCATAAAGGTACCGGGCAACCAATCTATGCTCAAGATCCTGCCGATTTAAGAACTCCTCCCACTTGGTTTTCGCCAAAGCCAACTGAGGCGGGAGATTTTCGCTAGGCTTTGCCGCCGGCGGTTTTCGGCCTTGTTGGACCCAGCTAGCGAAAACAGCGCGCTCGGCTTGCGTCAAAGGCGGCAATCCATAAGGCATAAGCTTTTCTGGATGGGATGAGTTTAGAGCTTCAAACTCCTTCATATTCGCTGGGCAGGTCCGCGATGAATCGACGGTCTCGGCCGGTGAGCGCGGCGAACCCTGATTAACCATTTTGGGAATTAAGTCGATTTGATCGTCAACGACCGGGAAGAAGCCCTTGTTCTTGTGCCATTCCTCCGTCAAGCGGGCATCGATACCGAGCCTCGTCGGCGGAATGCTTTGCAGCCGCGTCGGATGGATCGCCTCGATTTTGCTCGCCCCGCGCTGAAGGCCTTCGTAAGAGGTTAATTTCAGTTGGCAGGGGGCATTGTTGCAGCTGTGGCATGCAACGCAGCGTGCATCGAAGAGCTTTTGCACCGCTTCGTAGGAGGCAGGTTCAATGGGGTAAGGATACGGCGCCTCTGACGGCAAGGCCGCGGCCCTAGCATCGGCATTTTCCGGCTGATAAGAAAACTCGAGCGCACCGCAAACCGCGAGGGTCAGAACAAAAAGACCGCCGGTCCAGATCGCAAAGTTTTTATAGCTTTTCATGCCCACGGCCTACCCCCGGACTGTCCTTCTTTCATATCCGCGTGAGGGCTGTGTTGCAATCTTGGCAAGAGATTATCGCTGAGAGTACGGCTGTATGGCCTAGTCCAGCTGGTAGCGCTTGAAGAACCAGCGTTTCACGACATAGACGGTGCCAAGATAGGCGACGGTCACGGGTGCCAGCGCACCCATGAGGGCTGCGGGCGGCGGAACGAAGCCGAGCCAGGGCGCCAGCGGCGAATAGGGAAGGATCACAGCCACTGCGAAGGCCAAGAGCGAACTTGTTACAAGCGCCGGATGGGGTGGATCCCGCAAAGGATAAGCCGTGCGGATGATGAAGATTACTAGGATTTGCGTCGAGAGCGACTCGATGAACCAGCCAGTATGGAACAGCTTCTCGTCCGCGTGGAAGACCCAGAGCAGCAGACCGAAAGTTACGAAGTCGAACACCGAGCTTAGCGGCCCGAACACAAACATGAACTTGCGGACGATGCCGAGGTCCCAGCGGCGCGGCTTCGCCACCATCGCATCGCTCACTCTGTCAAGCGGGATCGTCGTCTCCGACAGATCATAGAGCAGGTTGTTCAGAAGAATCTGGGTTGGCAGCATCGGCAGGAAGGGCAGAAACAGAACGCCGCCGGCCATGGAGAACATGTTCCCGAAATTCGAACTCGTACCCATCATCATATATTTGAGGATGTTGGCGAAGGTTTTGCGCCCTTCGCGCACGCCATCTGCGAGCACGCCAAGGTCCTTCCGCAGGAGGATCATCGCGGCGGCTTCCTTGGCAACGTCGACGGCGGTGTCCACCGAAAAGCCGACGTCGGCGGCATGAAGCGACGGCGCGTCGTTGATCCCATCGCCA
The DNA here is from genome assembly GCA_052145435.1 of Rhodomicrobium sp. GTDB lineage: Bacteria > Pseudomonadota > Alphaproteobacteria > Rhizobiales > Rhodomicrobiaceae > Rhodomicrobium. The sequence continues at coordinate 6,783 of JBKQOR010000192.1, forward strand.
AGATAGCCGGCAACATGGCCCTTGCGCCGCAAGGCCGTAATGATACGAGACTTCTGGGGCGGCGTCACCCGGCAGAACAGGGTGGTGCCGTCGAGCCTGGCTGAGAGCGCCTCGTCGGTCAGTCTTGCAACCTCCGGACCGGTCAGCGTCCCAGTAACCTTCAGACCGAGCTCGGCGCAAACGTGCCGGGTGACCTGCTCATTGTCGCCAGTCACCACTTTCAAGGCGATGCCGAGGTTGGCGAGGGCGGTCAGCGCCTCACGGGCCCCTGCCTTAGGCGGATCGAGGAAGGCGAGGAACCCCGCGAAGGTTAGGTCTGCCTCGTCAGCGGCGTTCGCCTTCTTGCGATCCGCTTCGACCTCCCGCCACGCGACCCCAAGGACCCGGTAGCCCTCGGCGCCGAGGCCGTTGAACGTCGCCTCGGCGGTTTTGCGCGCCTGAGCGTCGAGCGGGCGCGGAGGCGCTCCTTGCTGCTCGTAACGGGCCGAGTGTGCAAGAATGTCTTCCGGCGCGCCCTTCACGATAATGAGACGCCGGCCTCCGCCTTCGACGAGGATCGAAACCCGGCGCCGCTCGAAATCGAACGGCACTTCGTCGATCTTGCGCCAAGCCTCAAGGCCGATCTTGCCGGCCGCGAGGATCGCGTCGTCCAAGGGGCTCTTGAGACCGGTCTCGAAGGCGGCGTTGAGCTGGGCCATCTGTAGAATGGCGCCGCTGTCCTGCCCGCCGAGATCCACTTCCCGGACGAGCTTGATGCGGGCCTCGGTCAGCGTTCCGGTCTTGTCGCTGCAAAACACGTCCATGCTGCCGAGATCGTCGATGGCGGACTGACGCTTGACAATCACCTGCTTGCGCGACAGGCGTATCGCGCCATGGGCAAGGGTAACCGATACGATCATCGGCAAGAGTTCAGGGGTCAGTCCAACGGCGAGCGCCAGCGCGAACAGGAAGGATTCGAGCAGCGGCCGATGGAACAGGATGTTGACGAGGACCACGAACAGGACAAGAAAGATCGTGGCCTGTACGATCATCATCCCGAAATTTTTGATGCCGGCCGCAAAAGCGGTCGGCGGCGGCGGCTTCTGGAGTGCACCGGCGATCGATCCAAGCTGGGCTCTTGGCCCCGTCGCCAGGACCAGCACCTTGGCGGTTCCGCTCACAACCGAGCTTCCCATGAAAACGAGATTGCGCGGCAACGCAGCCTCGCGCGCGGCCGGGCCGGCTGCCGGCGCCGCGTCCTTTTCGACCGGGTAAGGCTCACCGGTGAGAAGCGCTTCGTCAACGTAGAGGTCGCGCGCTTCGATTAGCCGGGAATCGGCAGGCACGAGATCGCCGGCGGCGAGAAGAACGAAGTCGCCCGGTACGATTTCCGCCACCGGGATGTCGGCCGGCTGTCCATCGCGAAGCGCCTTCGCAGAAAGTGAGACTTTCTCGCGCAGACGCTCAGCGGCGTTTTGGGCCTGGCGCTCCTGCGTCACGTCGAGGATCACGGACATAAGCACAATGACGGCGATGATGACGAAACTCGAAACGTCCCCGGTGAACGCCGATACGGCCGCCGCGAACAGCAGAATCAAGACCAACGGATTGCTAAGCTTTTCGATAAAGGCGGACAGCAGGCTCTTCGGTTTGGCCGGCTCGGTTTGGTTCGGCCCAACCGTCTTAAGGATAGAAGCGGCATCGGACGCGCTCAGGCCGGCGTTGGTGGAATGCAGCCGTTGAAGGAGATCGGAGAGCGGAAGGACGGCCAGCTCCGATGTTTCCTGCGCAGCTTGCCCGCTTGCTGGCTTGGCGGTCGAGTCACTTTCTTTGGGCATTGGTTAACTTCTTGCTGGCTTGCTTGAATGGAGGAGCCGGCGGCCCAAGGGGCCTACCGTCAGGCTCTAGCCTTTATTTTGATGAGCGATGCTCCCCTTGTCCAATCCGAGAATAAACATTTACGCCGGCGCTCGGGAACGCGTGTCACAGGCGCTGGAACGCGTACACGGTGAGCCTGTCTGCCATACTGCCGACACTATTTCTGGAGCGCTTCGAGATAGCGGTTCAACTCGACAACCGCCCTGCGGGAAAAGGCTGGGCCGCATTCGCCGCTGAAGACCTTGCCCCATACCGGCATGACCTGGTCCTTCTCATGACCGGGCAAGCCACCGCCATACCGGATGATATCAGCGACGCGATCGGCCGGAAACTGCCCATTATTGCGCTTTGCGATTCCCGTAAGGTCGGTCGGCTGGTTCCTTTGATCGCCTGCCAACGGTCCCTTACCTTTGCCGTCAGGGCCGTGGCAACCGGCGCAATGATCGTCGAAGAGTTTCTGTCCTGTGACCGAAAACGCATAGCCGCAAGAGTTTTGTGCAGCCGCCGGGTTCCAGCAAAGAAGCGGAAAAGCAGCCACCGCCAGTCCGAGCCTCAAATTTCGCATGTGCCCCCCTCGAACAAAAGTACCAGCCTCTTAAGTTGCCTGCTCCGTAACGCGTCTGAACCGTAGCACTGCAAGTCCCAAGAACAAGCTAGCGATCAGCGCGACGGCCAAAAAGCGCGGCCAGACTTCATAAATTCCCGCACCCCGATAAAGAATCGCTTGCGCAAATGAGACAAAATGCTGGAAGGCGAAACTTGCATGATTGTGCGCAGCCATTCCGGCTGGCTATCGAGCGGCGTATTGGAGCCCGACAGAATGTTCATCGGCATCGCGACCAGCATGTAAAGGAGGCCGAGCTGCGGCATCGACCGCGCGACGGTCGCGAGGAAGATGCCGATCGAGGTCGAGAAGAAAAGGTAGAGGCAAACGCCCACCATGAAGAGGGGTACGGAGCCGTTAATCGGAATGCGGAGTATCCCCTGCACCACAAATTCAAGCGATAGGCCCGCCGCCTCTCGCTTAATTCCACATTTGCTTGGAAGTGACACCACGGTGTCGAGCAGATTGTCGCAAAGCAAATACTATGGCTAATGTGCCGCCACTTGAGGATTCCGAGACGACGAAAAGTCTCTTAATGGGATGGTCCGGTTGCTTCCACCGGTCGGATAGTCTGCCAAGACTATCCTCAGCTCACGGAGAAGCAGCCCATGCAGACCGCAGCAGCCAGTCTGGTCTCTGTGGCTCGGTTTCC
>JBKQOR010000193.1:0-8028 GCA_052145435.1 Rhodomicrobium sp.
CAGCCAAACTGGTCATCGCCGCCGTCATGCGCAGGCTTATCGTCACCCTCAACGCCATGCTGCGGACCGGAACGCCTTGGAGCCACGCAAAAATCGCTTGACCGCAAACACGGTAGATACGGCGCAAAGGGCGCCGTTCCGGGATGACAACAGGGGGTCGCGAAGCATTCAGCCGGATTTCGTATAACAGCTCCCGCACTCAGTTGAGAGGGGCAGCTGAAACACTTATCCCCAGCTACGTTTTCAATTTAGGGCTAGACATCTTTAGACGTTCTCCTTTCCCAAATAGCAGGCTATGCAGTTTGTCCCTTAACCTGCACGGGCTGAACAGCCCCCACATGACAAGGGAGGGCCGATGGCACCTAAGCAGCTTGCAGCGTTGAGACACTTCTTCGCGGGCGTTGAGCCGAAACTTCCCGAAATTGTGGATGTCATGTACGGCCGGATATTCCAGGCACATCCTGGGTCGGAGGCCTTGTTCAAAGGGGATCTGCAGGAGCAAAAGCGGCGTTACGCGCATATGCTTCAAAGCATCGTTCAGCTCACGCGTTCGAGCCACCTCTGGCCGATACGCATCGATAAGGGGAAGGCAACGCTTCCGGTTCTGAACGAGCTCAAAAGCCGTCATGCAAAAGCAGGCGTGACGCCTGAGCATTTCGAGGTCATGAAGGCCGAGCTTCTAGAGGCTTGCCGGGAGATTGCGCCCGCGGAGTTCACCCCTGCGGCCGCGGAAGCGCTCGCCTTCGTCTTCGATGTCCTTGCGCGCTCGCTGACGATCTCCGATAGCGCAGCCGCAGCACTTGTCCGCAAGAACCAGCCGGCGCGCGGGAACGGCGATGCGGCATTGCACGATCCTGGCAGCTTCTTCGACTATGAGGAGCCCGGTAGCGGCAATAAATAGACGCCTGGATCGTTTGTTAAATATACGCAACAAAGTAGGCAAAAGAGGTAAGCGGCATGAGCGAGTACCCCTTCCCAGACCGTGCTTCGTCCATAATGCTCGAAGTTGCAGCGGACGGTCCCGCGGAGACGGAAGTGCCGGATGCATCGGGTGTGCTGATGCCATTCGAGCCGCACAGCCAGGACGCCGAAGCCCTGAGGGGCGCGTTGAGCTTTCTCTTCACTCTGATCTCTCTCTACAGCGAATTGGTTGAGGCCACTCCAGCGCGCGATGGAGATGCGGGCGATTGCGGCGGCATGCCTAATTAGCTGCGTGCGAGGCAAATGGAAACGGCCGGGACGTGCCCGGCCGTTTTTGCTTCAATTTGAGCTTCGCGCTTAGCGATGCGCGAGAACCGCCAGGAGCAAGAGCGCGACGATGTTCGTGATCTTGATCATGGGATTGACGGCGGGGCCGGCCGTGTCCTTGTACGGATCGCCGACGGTGTCGCCCGTAACCGACGCCTTGTGCGCTTCCGAGCCCTTCATGTGACGGTGACCGTCCTTGTCGACAAAGCCGTCCTCGAAGGACTTTTTGGCGTTGTCCCAAGCGCCGCCGCCTGATGTCATGGAGATGGCAACGAAAAGTCCGGTGACGATCACACCGAGCAGGAGCGCGCCAACCGAGGCGAAGGCGGCCGATTTTCCGGCAACCGCATCGACGACCGCAAACACGAAGATCGGGGAGAGGACCGGCAGAAGAGACGGAACGATCATCTCCTTGATTGCCGCCTTGGTCAGCATATCCACGGCTGCGCCGTAATCGGGCTTCTCCGTGCCTTGCATGATGCCGGGCTTGGCGCGGAACTGCCGCCGGACTTCCTCAACGATGGAGCCTGCCGCGCGCCCAACAGCCGTCATAGCCATGGCCGCGAACAGGAACGGCAACAGACCGCCGAAAAGAAGGCCAACCACCACATACGGGTTCGAGAGCGAGAAGTCGACATTTACGCCCTGGAAGTAGTGGAATTGGTCCGAGTGTGCGGTAAAGTAATGCAGATCCTCGGTGTAGGCGGCGAACAGAACGAGCGCGCCGAGGCCGGCCGAGCCGATGGCATAGCCTTTGGTCACGGCTTTGGTGGTGTTGCCGACCGCGTCGAGCGCGTCGGTGGTCTTGCGCACGTCGGATGGCAAATTGGCCATCTCCGCGATGCCGCCAGCATTGTCCGTCACAGGGCCGAAGGCGTCGAGCGCAACGACCATGCCGGCGAGCGCCAGCATCGTGGTCACCGCGATCGCTATGCCGTAAAGGCCGGCAAGGTTATAGGTGGTCAAGATGCCCGCGATGATGACAAGAGCGGGAAGTGCGGTTGATTCGAGCGAGACCGCGAGGCCCTGGATCACGTTCGTGCCGTGGCCGGTTACCGAGGCTTGCGCGATGGACTTCACGGGGCGGAAGCCCGTGCCAGTGTAGTACTCGGTGATGACGACGATGAGCGTCGTCACGGCGAGGCCAACGATACCGCAATAGAAGAGGTCCATGCCGGTGAACGTAGCGCCGCTTGCCGTGAGCGTGGTATTCATGCCGACGAGATATTCCGTCACCGGATAGAGTGCGGCGAGCGATAGAACGCCCGTTGCGATGAAGCCCTTATAGAGCGCACCCATGATGGAGTTGCTCGATCCGAGATGCACGAAGAACGTGCCGATGATCGAGGTTACGACGCAAGCCGCCCCGATAGCCAGCGGGAAGACCATCATGCGCTGGAGAAGGTCTGGGTCGTTGCTGAAGTAGATCGACGACAGCACCATCGTGGCCACTACCGTCACGGCGTAGGTCTCGAACAGGTCGGCGGCCATGCCTGCGCAGTCGCCCACGTTGTCGCCGACGTTATCGGCAATCGTGGCCGGGTTGCGCGGGTCGTCCTCCGGGATGCCCTTCTCGACCTTGCCGACGAGATCGCCGCCGACATCCGCACCCTTCGTGAAGATGCCGCCGCCAAGACGAGCGAAGATCGAGATCAGCGAGGCTCCGAAGCCAAGCGCGACGAGCGCGTCGATCACGCGGCGGTCGTTTGGCTCATAATGCAGGACGCCGGTGAGAATGCCGTAATAGGAAGTGACACCGAGAAGGGCGAGGCCGGCAACGAGAAGCCCGGTGACCGCGCCCGCCTTGAACGCCATCGAAAGGCCTTGAGCCAAACCGTGGCTGGAGGCCTGCGTGGTGCGCACGTTGGCACGCACCGACACGAGCATGCCGATAAAGCCCGCTGAGCCTGACAGGATCGCGCCGATCAAAAAGCCGATGGCAACTGTAAATGAAAGGAGAAAGGCGAGGAGCGCGAAAATGACAACGCCTGCGATGGCAATGGTCGTATATTGCCGTGTGAGGTAGGCTTGTGCGCCTTCTTGAATAGCTGCAGCTATTTCCTGCATGCGCGCATTGCCGGGGCTTGCCGCGAGTAGAGAGCGGGTCGTAAGCGCGCCATACACTATGGATAGCGCGCCCCCAGCGATGATGATCCAGAGAACTTGGTTCATGAGTTGACGATCCTGGACGTGAGAGTTGGGCGGATTTGCCGACTTATTCTACTGCCCACCGGGACCACCGAACGGAACGAAAGATTTGTTTCCCCCCCGGCATAGGCTGCGGGACTTTAGAAAACTTGGGGGCGTCGCGCAACAAAGGGATTGACAACTTTGCTTTGTGCGCCGGCGGCAAATAAGCGCGCCCCCCGCGTGCACGGCGCGTGCCGGTCACCGCGGCGAAAGGGCTCACGCATTAACACGCAGCGGCCGCTTCACAAGCGCGATGCCGCCGCCAGCCGTGCCGGAATTCACCGAAGACCGAACCATATTGCAATATCGCATGCAATATCCGATATTAATGTGTGGGGGTAATCCTGGATACTGCGGTGATGCTTGCCGCGATTCGTACCGATGCCGGAGCGTCGTACCGCCTGCTTGTGGCAGGACTAGAAGGCCGGCTGACGCTTCTCGTCTCGGTGCCGCTGATGCTCGAATATCAGGCAGTCATGACGCGGCCAGAGCACCTGCAAGCCTCCCGGCTGTCCGCGGAGGATGTTGGAGTGTTGCTGGATGCCGTGGCAGCGGTCGCGGAGCCGGTGCGGCTTGCCTTCCTGTGGCGGCCCGCCGTCAGCGGCCCAGACGATGACATGGTGCTGGAAGCGGCGGTGAACGGCTGGGCCGATGCTCTCGTGACGTTTAACATCCGTGACTTCGGCAAAACAGCGGAAGGCTTCGGAATTGAAGTTCTCCCACACGGCGAGGCGATGAGGCGAATGGAGGCGAAGAGATGAGGAAGAGCAATTTCGCGCTGCGGCTTCAGGCGTCGCTTCTCGATGAGGCGCGCAAGGTGGCCGAGGCGGAAGGGGTAGCGCTGAACCAGCTTATCAACGTAGCGCTTGCAGAGAAGCTGTCCGCGTTACGGACGGAAGACTATTTCAAGGAGCGTGCCGCGCGCGCCGATATCCCAAGAGCCCTCGATATTCTCAGGCGGGCCGGCGCCGGCAATGTGCCAGTTAAGGGCGACGAACTCAACACCGCGCAGGCGTAAGACAGGGAAGGCGCCACCCCTAGTGGCGTTCCCATTGGGGCTGTAGTTTTCGAGCTACTCCGCAGCTGCGTGTTGGCGGCCTCCTTGAAACGCTTACGAAATGGCAGCCCCATAGCCGCCCAAAATGGTTGCAGCTGGAATCTGCCGGCTTCTGTCTAACCGAAGCGGAAGCAAATTATTTCCCAGCTCCGCCTTCGCCCACCACTACAAACGGCGCCCAATAGGCGGGATGCGCCTCGCGCTCCGTGCCGGTCTCGATCAGTGCGAGCATGGATTGGCGCATGGCTTCGGCGCGGCCAATCGTCTTATCCGACGCGAGCCGGCGGATGGCCCCGGTGACGAGCTTCACCGTGGCGCCGGACTTCACTGCCCAGTGCGAGACGAGCAGCGCACGCGCCTGCGCGTAGATGAAGGCGCGTGCGAGGCCCGACAGCGCCTCCGCGCCCGTCGCGCCGCCCGCTGCGGTGTTGCACGCGGACAAGATCACCCAATCGGCATCGAGCTTCAGCGCGGCGATCTCCGACGCGGTGAGATAGCCGTCGTCGCCCTCGCTCGGGACATCGGGCGGCGTCAAGATGAGGCCGGGCTCGCTCGTGCCGGTGAGCTGCCCCGCCAACGCACCATGCGTCGCGAAATGCACAATCCGGTATTGCGCGAGCTGGCCGGTCTCGCTCAGATGCTTGACCTCGCGCTCGGTAGCGCGGGCGCCGAGCCGCATTTCGCCCGGATCGGCACCCACATCGCGGGCAACGGCGCATAGCTCCTGGGCGGTCTCGGGCAGCGGCACCTGATAACGGATTTGCGAGACGCTGGCCAGCCCGCCACGCGTCACCAGCGGCGCCACGCCCCGATGCGATTCTTCATTCGACGCAACGCGTTGTGGGGCCGCCTCCGCGCAAGTTTTGAAGTCGCGCGCACGCTGGGCGGCTTTCTGTTCCCTCAGATCTTTGGGATCGCCGTCAAGCAGCGGATTGCCGAAGCCGATCATGGGCTTTGTTGCCGCGCTCGGCCGGGCAACGCGGCGCAACGCCTTAAGCGAGGAAACGGCCGGCAGCACGGTGAAAGCGTGTTCGCGGATGAGCCAGGCGGCGGTTTTCGATTGCCGCATTTGGGGTGCCGCAGTCACCAGCACCTGGAACGGCAATTGCGTGAGCGTACCCGAAGGCACGATGAGCAAGCTCTTGCCCTTGATCAGATCCTTTACCTGACCGAACAGCGCCTGGTAAAGCCTGTAAGCGCGGGCATGATCGAAAGGCGGCAGCTTGCTGGCGTTCCGGTCTGCCTCGGTGTAGGTTTCGCCAGTCAGCTCGTTGCAGCGTGGGCCGTCCCACGCCGCATCGTCGAGCCCGCAGCGGAGCGCTTGCACCTCGCGGGTTAGCGCCGCTTTGCCCAGGTCGGAGCGCACCCAGCGCATGTCCGTTTTGGTCACCACCCAGACGAAGGTCTCTTCTGGGGTTTGCTTCCATTCGGGCGTGGCAACGAACAGCATGAGTGCCTCGTCGTCCCTGAGTTCAGCCTGGACTTGCACGATGCTTAGCGGCGCGGGAAATGCGAGTGCCGAGTAGTCTGGAAAACCTCTACCAATCTCTGCATCGAGTTCGGCAATGCGTGCATCGATGCGCGACAAGCGATCCAACAACTGCTGTTCAGCGGCTGCATTGCGGGCGCTAGGTGGATTTGATCGCGCCGCCGCCAGGCTCTTGTCTTTGCTTTGCCACTCCGTGAAAAGATCTTGGCGTTCTCGCACCGAACGGGCAAGCGAGCCATCTCCCGAAACGTTGCGAACAGCCATTTCTGCAAGCGTGGTTGCCAGTGTGAAGTCCGTCGCCCACTGGGCGAGGGTAAAGGTGTCAGATGCCCGCGTCTTGGCTTCCAACCCTCCCTCGGTCGGCAGGCGCGACATCGCCTTCAGCAATCGCATGTGTATCGCATTGGCGGCTTCAAAGTCCTGTTGCGGTTGAACAGTAAGCCTTTGACCAACCGATCGACTGCCGCGGCGCAGTCGGCGGATCGCCACATCAGCTCCCTTCTGCAGGCTGGCTGCGGCCTTCGGCCAATCGCGCTGAGCGAAGTAAATGGCCGCCAGATCGGTAAATCCTTTGATCCAATTCGCGTGGTCGGCTCCGGCCGATTGAAAACCAGAAAGGATGCTCTCGATTTTTTGTCTGGCTTCTGCAAAATGACCTTGAGCAGCATCGATCAACGCGAACTGATAGAGCAGCCTATTGTTTGCACCAAAAATTTTCGCGTAATTTTCTTCAGCGCGTTGGGCAGAGGAAATCGCTTCATCGAGGCGGCCCTCGCTCAAATAGACTGAAGAAAGGCCCTCCAGGTCTTGGGCAACATCAAGAACGAGGTCGTGTCGCTGGTTGCCCTCATAAACGGCTATGGATTGTCGATACAGCGGTTCGGCTTCTTTGAAGCGTCCAAGTGCTCGATAAACCTCCGCCAAATTTTTAAGGGCGTCTGCATAAAGGGGATACTTCTCGCCAAAAGCCTTCTTGTAAACTGCGGTGGCTTGCTTTGCCGGTTGCTCGGCCTCTGCATAACGTCCTTCGTATTGATAGGCCGCCGAAAGCCCCAAGAGGGTCGAGCCCACCCTGTAATGGTAAGGGCCGTAAGCCTTCTCCAGAAGCGTGAGCGCGCGCTTGTAATACTGCTCCGCCTCGGCATAGCGCGACTGCGCCGAGTACAAAACGGCAAGGCCTCCAACGCTTTCCGCGATATCTAAGTGATTGGGACCAAGGGCCTTTTCGCGAATCTGGAGGGATCTCCTATAGTAAGCTTCCGCTTGCGGATATTGCCCTTGCTGATGATGCACATTGGCCAAATCGATCAAAAGGGGAGCCAACGAAATATGGTCTTTTCCCACCACGTGTTCGCGGATTGAAAGGGCCTGGCGGTAAAAGGGCTCGGCGTCCGCTAGCCGAAACTGCAAGCGATAAACTAGGCCTAATGCTTCAAGCTGGGTGGCGACAGCGAGATGATTGGGGCCATATTCGCGCTCCGCCAACTTCACGGCCTGTTGGGCCGGGTCGAGCGCTTGAGCAAATTTCTGCTGAGACTTCAATACGGCAATCTGCCGGTTCAATTCGCTCAGTGTGAGTGTTTCGGCTCGTGCCGGTGTAGGCTCTTTCGAAGATACCAAAAAAGATAGCACAATGATAGTTGACGTTCGTACCCTCAATCTCCTTAAGCAGCTACCCATAAAGTTTAGGCTACTCCGCGGCTCCAGAGCACGTCAAGGCTAACCGCTCCATGCCCCCCCCAACGCAACGAAATAATTTCCCTAAAATTTTTTGTGTTATATCCCCCCGAGGAAAGCAAAGATAGTTGTCAGAAGTGTTGAGTGGGTACCGAAGCGCGGGTCGGGACGAACTGCCGCTATCGGTTAGGAAAGACATTGCAGCGCCACAGGCGCGACGGCAGTTCCTGGCCCAAGGCAGAATCTGATGCTTCGGCGGCTGCTGGGATGCAGGGATCGTAAGACCGCCAAGAATTCATTGGCAAGCCGCGCAAGGCTGCTTAGCTTGTAGCCTGAAGCGAGGATTAGCCATGAGCCAAGACACGCC
>JBKQOR010000194.1:0-34131 GCA_052145435.1 Rhodomicrobium sp.
CAGGGCCCAAAACCATGGCGCATGGCTGGAAGCGCCTGCAAGCCATGCTCGAAGGCGCCGCCCTCGCAATGGGGAGGATGCAACTTGTTTGAATCCCGTAGCCCTCTGGGAGAAGGGACGCCCGAACTTGGCGCGGAGAGTACAACAGCGTCCCCTCTCCCAATGGGAGAGGGGCAGGGTGAGGGGTGGAACGCTCGATCATTGCGCGGCCTCGCAGCGTGCCGTTCGCGGCGATGTGCAGCCGCTTGTATCGCGGCGCGTTACTGCTGCAGGCGCTCGATGCGGGCCTTGTACTGGACCTTGAGGCAGGGAACGCTACCCGAGCAGGTATCCCTGTTCCGCACCCAATGGCGCTGCCCAGCAACCAGCGCCTGGCGCGGCGTTCCCTTGGCGGTCTTCAGCTGCTGCGTATACAGCCGGTCCATATCCAGGTCGAGCTGCGCCAGCTCCGTATTGGCGCACACCGCGACCTCGGCGGGAAGCGTGCGCGTATTGCAATCGAAACTCGGCTGGATCTGGGAACCCGCTGAGGCCACCGTAGGCGCCGACGCTTTGAGCTTCTTGATTTGCTCCCGATACTTGCCGGCAAGGCACTCAATGCCGGTCGCGCAATCGTTCCTTGCCTTCAACCACAAGCGCTGCTGTGCGATAAGCGCCTTGCCCTTTGTCTCGCTGAACGCTTTCAAAGACTGTGTGTACAGCCGGTTCATTTCATTATCGAGCGCCGAAAGCTCGGGCTTGTTGCAAACGGTCACCTCCGCCTCGGTGTGATTGGTCCGGCAATCGAAGCTCGGTTTGGATGCGCCCAGAGCGATGCTTCCAGCGGAGGGCGCAGGCATCGCCGAAGGTGCCGGAACCGTCGCCGAACGCGTCCCAGACTCTGTTTCCAGCGCCGCCAGCCGCACTTTTGCCTTGCCGGCAAAAGGGGTGTCGCCATAAAGCGTTATGAACTGCTGCAACGAGGCTGGATTCGACGTATCCCTGACCCAGCCCCAAGCCTCCGCCGCCTCGCTCGATTTCCTGTCGGCGCCGGCCGGCTCGGCTGCCTCGCCTTCCTTGAAGTAGAAGCGCGCCGCGAGTGCCGAGTGATCCCACGGAATTTGCTGGCCGTTCGTTGCCTGTGCGACGTCGTTGCGCACGGCGATCATGAGATCGCTGATCGAGACGCCGGGGTCGGCGATATGGTCTTTCAGCGATCCTGTGAAGGGCGAATTCCGTCCCGTGCCGTCGCTCGCAACGTGGCCGGGCTGGGTGGCGAACGCAATGAAATAGCCGAGGTCCGGAGCGGTAGCTAACGCAAGGCCGGCGTTTGCGTTTATCGCGCGCGTTCCCATGGCTTCCCCGAGTGCGGCGGCGAAGGGGTTATTGCGGCAAGCATCGAGCATGACGATTTTGGTCTTGGCGTGGTCGAGCACCTTCTGGACGAAGTCCAAGGTCACCGTTTGGAAATCGACGTCCGCTTTCGTGAGGGGGGCGTCGATGGGAATGAGGTAGTTGACGCCGTCGATCTGCATCCCGTGACCGGAATAGTAGAATAGCGCAACATCGGCGTCCGTGGTGCTGCGGGCGAACTCGTGGAGCTTGCCATCGAAATCGGCCTTGTTCACGTTTACACCCGTGATAACCTTGAAACCGAGGCTTTCCAAAACCGCGGACATGTCTTGCGCGTCATGGGGGGGATTGGGAAGCTGCGGCTGGCCGATATAGTCGCCATTTCCGACAATCAGCGCGACGCGCGTTTCCGCCATTGCCGGCTGGAAAGCGAGGCACGCGGCGAGCGCGAGAACCCAAACGTAGCCTCTGCCGGCCAGGCTGCGATCGCGTTGGCCTTTACGCCCGGAATGTCTGCTGAACATGCTTCCCCCCGAGCTATGCAACACCATCGCAAGGCAAAATCGCATGAAGCTTTGCAGCCACCGCTGCCGCCTCACCCAAAAAATTTTCGCATAATTGCCAAGGTCTGCAAAGGCAAAAGTTTAATTTTCAGGCGCCCCGCCCAAAAGCCGCGCGAGCTTCGCCATGCGGTTCTCGCGCCACACAATGAAGAGGCTTGACGCGATGATGATGCCCGCGCCGGTCCAAACCGGAGCGCCCGGCCAATCGCCCCAGATGAACCAGCCATAGGCCGTCGCCCAGACGATTCCGGTGTAGTTGAAGATCGTGACGAGGGCCACCGGCGCATATTTATAGGCGATCGACAGAAACATCTGCGCGAAGGCGCCGGAGATGCCTGCGCCGAGAAAATACGGCACCTCGTGCCAAGCGGGAACCGTCGCCACAAAGGGCATCGCGAGGCCTGTCAGCGCTGTGCCGATTGCAAGAAAATAAAAAGTGACCGTCTCGGGCCGCTCGGTACGCCCCAACACGCGCAGGAGCGTGCCAAGGCTCGCATGCATGAACGCCGCGCCTACCGCGAAGGAGACGCCCGCCAGGTTCACCGCTCCGCCCGGTCGCACGATGACGAGCATGCCGAGAAAGCCCACGGCCACCGCGGCTCCCCGGTAAGGCCCCACGAATTCCTTCAAGAACAGATAGCCCATCACCGGCACGAACAGCGAGGAGGTGAAAAACAAGGCCTGGGCGTCCGCCATTGGCAGGGCGTTGAACGCCTTGAAGGTTGCCACCAGGCTCACCGTGCCGATCACCGAGCGCAGCACAAGCGTGCCCGGCCGGCCGTAAATCTTCAAGCGGCCGCGATGCCCGGGGAGCGAGAACCAAACCGCGAAGGGAAGCGCCGCGATCAGGTTGCGGTAGAAGGCCACCTCGATCACGGAATGATGGGAGCTCAAGAGTTTCGCAAACACGTTCATCGTGCTCAGCATGAAAATCGAGGCCGCCGAGGCGGCCATGCCGAGCGCAATCCGGTCGGCATGAACGGTACGATTGCGATGCGCGGCGGCCTGAGCCTGCAAGGGTTTGCCGGGATTGAATTGCATAAGCGATAGGCCGGCAAGAATAAGGCCGCCCAAGGGCGGCGGCCTCTAAGCGGGTCTAAGCGGCTGTGCAAACGGACGCAAGGCAGCCTTGGGGCGGCTTCACCCCCCAGGGGGCTCTAAAGCCAAACCGTTACACGATGCGCCGCGTGCGGTCCGCTTCACGGCTGTCCGGTTTAATTTTCTTGCGCAATAACCGATGAAACTCGGCGTCATCGCCGCCCTTATGCGAAGACTCATCGTCACCTTCAACGCCATGGTGCGGGCCGGAACGCCCTGGAATGGCGTGACCCGCCACACGGTAGATAAACGCTTAAGCGTTTTCCGGTGACTCTGTAACGGCAATCAAGCTGCTTTCCTAAGCCGGGGGCGCGTGCGGAATGTGCGCTGCTCGATATAGTCCAGCACATGCCCGGCAACATCGATATTCGAGGTTCTTTCGATGCCTTCGAGCCCTGGCGAGGAGTTGACCTCGAGCAGGAGGGGGCCCTTGGCAGAGCGCAAGATATCCACACCCGCAAATTTCAAACCGAGCTTGCTTGCGGCGCGGATGGCAAGCTTCCGCTCTTCCGGCGTGAGTCTGGCCTCCGACGCGATACCGCCCTTGTGTAAGTTTGCGCGGAAGTCGTCGCCAGTTGCGCGCCTGACCATGGCGGCGATGACTTTGCCGTCGAGCACGATGCAGCGCAGGTCCTGTCCGGCCGCTTCGGAAATGAATTGCTGCACGAGGAAGCTGGCATCGGCGTTGCGCAACGCTTCGATCAACGAGGCTGCGGATTTCCGGTTCTCTGCTAGCACCACGCCTTTGCCCTGGCTGCTTTGAAGCATCTTGATGACGAGGGGCGCCCCTCCGACCATTTTGATGAGGTCCTCGGTATCGCTATTGGAGCTCGCAAACGCCGTGTCGGGCATGGGCAGCTTATGCATCGCCATGACTTGATGGGCAAACAGCTTGTCGCGGCTTTGCACGATGGCTTGCGAGGAATTCAAAACTTGCGCACCCGTCATTTCGAATTGCCGCACAACCGCCGTGCCGTAGGCCGTTATCGACGCTCCGATCCGCGGAATCACGAAATCGTAGTCGGGCAGCGTCTTGCCCTCGTAATGCACTGCGCTGGCAATGGACTTGATGTTCATGTAGCAGCGAAGCGTGTTGACCGGCTCGATCACATGATCGCGCTGCCCGGCGGCCTCGATCAGGCGGCGGTTCGAGAAATTATCGGGCTCCATGGTGAGAAGCGCGATCCGCAGCGGACGCTGCAGCGGAGCGTGGTGCGCCCGGTCCGCATAGACATCGTAGCTGAGCTCGTCCTGCAAATACTCGGACCAGGGGTGGATGTTGATCGACTGTGCGTCGAGGGCTGTCCGGCCGAGCAGCATGCGATGGGCCATGGTGTACCGGTTCGAGAGCGATATCTCGATCGGCCACTCGCGGTCGCCGATCCGGATCGGCGTGCTGATGATATAGCGTTGCTCGGCTTGCCCGTTGGAGCTGCGCACTTGGCGCCGGTCTACGACCTTGGCCGTGCACCAGACCTCCACATTCGAATCGTAATCGACGGGATGGACGCCGAAACGGACCCGTGGCGCATCGGCGGGGCCGAATGTCTCGATAGAGAACGCGTGCAACGCCGAGGTCTTTGCACCTGTATCGATCTTGGCTTTTACGGCTGGCAATCCGAGCTGTGGAAGCGCGACCCACTCGCGCCAGCCCAAAACAAACGGCTCCATGCAAACCTTCCCCGGCTCAAAGGCGACGATTGACCAGATTTTCGATCGGCTGACATTCCGGCATCACCGGGACCCAAAGTCCGGTGGCTACGCGCTCGAACTAACGCGACGTGCAAGGTACTTGTTCCGCAAACCTATTTTAGCAAGTGTTCTGCAGGCCTTTTCCAACGAATGCAGGCTAACATAGCAACAATTCGTTTTTATGACAGCCTCTTCGCGTTGCATCCGTAGCTCAAAGCGCTGCTGCCCGGCTGCACCTTATTGTAAGATGCAATTTGGAACGAACAAAGGCAATCGCGGAGTGCTGCTTTACAATTACTATACACATCCTTGCGCTTGGCGCTCAGTTTTTTCTACCACTTTGCTTCGGCGGGCGCGGTTCGCCAAAACGCGGGGCGAACCCCCACGATCGGGCGTTCCGCCCCTCACCCCAGCCCTCTCCCCATGGGAGAGGGAGCAGGTTGCGGCCGCTGCAACAGCGTCCCCTCTCCCACCGCATCCGCTTGCGGATGCGGTCACGTTGAGTGGCAAGCTCGCCGAGGCGAGCTTGCTGGGAGAGGGACAGGGTGAGGGGCGGGACGCTCAATCGGAACCGGACCGGCTATCGCGAAGCCGCGAGCAGCTCTTCGGCAGGCTTCTTTCCTTCGAGAGGGGGAAAATCCTCGGGGGTGATTGTTTCCTTTTCGAGAAGTAGCGCCGTTCCCTGATCGAGGTCCTTGCGGCGCGCGTTCAGCGTTGCCGTCGCTTTCCCGTAGGCTTCATCGACGAGCTTGCGCACGGCAATGTCGATCTCGCGGTTGGTCTCGTCGGAATAATCTTTGGGCCGCGTGCCGATCAGGGCCTCGCCCAGAAACGCCTGGCGCTGCGGCTCGTACACGCGCTGCCCGAGCGCCTCCGTCATGCCGAAGCGCGTCACCATTTGGCGGGCGATGTCGGTCGCCCGGTCGAGGTCGTCGGCGGCGCCGGTCGACACCTCGCCAAAGACGATCTCTTCGGCGGCGCGGCCGCCCATGAGCACGGCCATGCGATTGATAAGCTCGCCGCGCTCGATAATAAAGCGATCCTCGGTCGGGCGCTGCATGGTGTAGCCCAAAGCGCCGATACCTCGCGGGATGATGGAGACTTTATGCACCGGATCGGCGCCCGGCAAGGCGGACGCAACGAGCGCATGGCCCATCTCATGATAGGCGACAACCTTGCGTTCCTTGGGCGACAATATCCGCGAGCGTTTCTCGATCCCGGCAACAAGCCGCTCCACGGCGCGGGTGAAATCGTCCATCGTCACCGTATCGCCGTTGCGCCGTGTGGCCGCGAGCGCTGCCTCGTTCACGAGGTTGGCGAGATCGGCACCCGAGAAGCCGGGCGTGATGCCGGCAATCGCGTCGAGGTCGATGCCCGGCGCGGCCTTAACCTTTTTGATATGAACCTTGAGGATCGCGACACGGGCGGGCCTGTCGGGCCGGTCGAGCGCGATTTGACGGTCGAAGCGGCCGGCGCGCGTCAAGGCCGGGTCCAGGATTTCGGGCCGGTTCGTCGCCGCGAGCAGTACGATGCCCTCGCGCGGATCGAACCCGTCGAGCTCGGCCAGGAGCTGATTGAGCGTCTGCTCTTTCTCGTCGTTGCCGCCGCCCATAAGGCCGGCGGTGCGCGAGCGGCCGAGGCTGTCGAGCTCGTCGATGAAGATGATACATGGCTTCATTTTGCGTGCTTGCTCGAAGAGGTCGCGGACGCGCGCCGCGCCGACGCCGACGAACATTTCCACGAATTCGGAGCCCGAGATCGAGAAGAACGGCACGCCCGCTTCGCCCGCGACCGCGCGCGCGAGCAGCGTCTTGCCGATACCGGGCGGGCCAATGAGGAGAATACCCTTCGGCACCCGCGCGCCGAGCCTTCCGTACCGCTCCGGGTTCTTGAGGAAATCCACGACCTCCTTCAACTCGTCCTTGGCCTCGTCGGCGCCCGCGACGTCGGCGAAGGTCACGCCCGTTTTTGTCTCGACATAGATTTTGGCGCGGCTGCGGCCCACGCTCATCAGGCCGCCAATCCCCTGCTTCTCGGCCATGCGCCGGAAGAAAAACGCCCAAATCGCGAAGAAAATAATGATCGGTAAGACCCAGGACAGGATGTCACGTAAAAGATTATCGCCCGTGCTACCGGCGTACTCGACGCCGGTTTTTTGCAGCTCGGCGGCAACAGCGGGGTCGACGCGGGTGGTGATAAAGTACTTTTTGCCGCCCTCGGGTGTTTTGAACTCGCCCTGAATGTGCGACGGGCCGACAATCACCTTCTCGATCTGCTTGTTCTTAACGAGTTCCTCGAACTTGCTGTAAGCGATCGGCTCCACTTGCGTGTAGCTCACCCAAAACATTTGGAACGCGAGCAAAAGGCCGAGAGCTATGAAAAGGTAGGTAAGGTTGAACTGATGCTTCTTTTCCATCGCCGGGTCCCCCGTGTGATGCCACACACTTAGGCGCATCCGGGGCCCGGCGGAAGGGCGGCGCCCGATAAAGTCCAAAACATATGCCCACGCTCCGTCATTGCGAGGCCAGCGAAGCAATCTGGCGCAACGCACCGGAAGCCTTAAATTGGGGCGCTCCGGATCGCCGCGGCAGCGAGCGCTACGATGTACATGGCGCTTCCACCGGGGAAAGCTGAACGCACTCTAAATCCCAGCGTTAGGAAGCGAGCGCCGCCCCCTCCGGCGCGGCGAGCTGTAGCCCGGCGAGCCGCGAATAAACGCCGCCCGCATCGATCAGCTGGGCGTGCGTGCCTTCCTCGACGAGCCGGCCGCCGTCGATCACGAGGATCCGGTCGGCATGCATGACGGTGGCGAGCCGGTGCGCAATCACAAGCGTGGTGCGTCCGCTCATCACACGCTCCAGCGCCGTCTGCACGAGCTTCTCGCTTTCCTGATCGAGCGCACTCGTCGCCTCGTCGAGAAGCAGGATGGGCGCATTCTTCAAGATCGCGCGCGCAATCGCGATGCGCTGGCGCTGACCGCCCGACAGCAAAACGCCGCGCTCGCCGAGTACGGTATTGTAGCCCTGCGGAAGCTGCTGGATGAAGGTGCTGGCAAACGCTGCGCGCGCCGCCTCTTTGACCTGCTCCTCCGTCGCTTCGGGCGTTCCGTAGCGGATGTTGTCCATCACCGATGCCGCGAAGATGATGGTATCTTGCGAAACGAGCGAAATACGCTTGCGAAGCGCCTTAAGGCTGGCCTGCCCGACGGGCACGCGATCGGCGGACACCTTGCCGGCTTGGGCGTCGTAGAACCGCAAAATGAGGTTGAAAATTGTGCTTTTGCCCGCGCCCGAGGGTCCGGCAATGGCCACCCGCTCGCCTGGCCGCACCACGAACGACACATCGTGCAGCGCCGCCTGTTTGGGGCGCAAGGGATAGGTGAAAGACACGTTTTCGAAGCTTACCTCGCCTTTCGCACTGGCGGGGAACGGCCGCGGCACCGCCGGCTCGGCGATTGCGGGCTCCTCGGCCATCAGCTCGGCGAGACGCTCGGCAGCGCCTGCCGACGCCTGTATCTCGCCCCAAACCTCGGATAACTCGCCAAGCGAGGCCGCGGCGAGCACGGAATAGAGCACGAACTGCGTCAGCACTCCGCCGCTCATGGCCCCGGCGATCACATCGTGGGCGCCATACCAAAGCACGCCCACGACGCTGCCGAAGATCAGGAAGATGGCTGAGCCGGTGAGCATGGCCCGGCGCATGGTCCTCGATACGGCGGCGTCGAAAGAGCGCTCGACGGTCTTGGCAAATCGCGCCGCCACCAAGTCCTCGGAGGTAAACGCCTGCATGGTGCGCGTGGCTGACAGGTTCTCGCTCGCGAATGCTGACGCGGCGGCGACCTCGTCCTGCGCGATGCGGCTATACCGCCGGACGGTGCGGCCGTATAGGATGAGCGGCATCACGATCAGCGGGATCATAACGACGACGAGCGCGCTCAGCTTTGGGCTCGTGTAGAACATCGCCGCGAACGCGCCTGTGAACATCACGCCATTGCGCAGCGCCTGGCTGACCGAGGTAGATACGGCGGCTTTGATTTGGGTCGCATCGGCGTTCAGGCGCGACATGATCTCGCCGGAATGCGACTTTTCGTAAAAGGCGGGGCTCAGCCGCGTGAGATGACGGAAAACTTCCTCCCGAAGCTCGGCGATGATCCGCTCGCCAAGCCAGGACACACAATAGAACCGTAGCGCGCTTGCGGCGGCGAGCACCGCGCCCACTGCGAAAAGCGCGGCGAAATAGACGTTAATGACCCCCTGAGTTTCGGGCGAGAAGCCCCGGTCGATCATCTCGCGGACGCCGTAGGGCAGGGCGAGCATCGCGGCCGAGGAGAGCATCAGGCCGAGCAGCGCCAGCAGCGCCACGTACCGGTGCCGCAACACATAGGGCTTCAGAAGCGCGAGCGGCTTCAAGCTGCGGCGCGGGCTCTCTGCGGGCTTGGCGGCGGGCTGGGTTTCTGCTGCTACGCCGGAGGCGCGAAGACGTTTGCCGATTTCTTGAACGGTCACTTGCTACTCTTTCAATCGCCCCCCGCGTTTTCGCAACAAAAAATGCCGGATGCGCCGGGCGCGATGACGGTTGATCTTGTCATCGTATCGCTTCGTCCTGTATAGCAACACCAATTCCAGAAATACAAGGCGCACGCGGCGTGCGAGAGGACGAAACGATGAAAAAAGAAATTCATCCCGATTATCACAAGATTACCGTCGTGATGACGGACGGCACACAATTCGAGACCTATTCCTGCTACGGCGCGGAAGGCCAGAAGCTGAACCTCGATATCGATCCCAATACCCACCCCGCATGGACGGGCGGCAACCAGCAGATCCTGGATCGCGGCGGCCGCGTCAGCAAGTTCAAGAAGAAGTTCGAAGGCTTTTTGAAATAGGCGCGCAAGCGGGGTCCCTTCCAAACAGGCGGCGGGCGCCGTGCAGAGTGCCTGCATCGGCGCCAACCCGCAGCCTTGCAGGTCATCCATCCGATCTTAATGTCCGGCCGCAGAGGCGAAGTACAGCGGCTCGGCGCTCAGCGAGCCGTACAAGAAAGGCTCCTGCTTGCGTTGGGTTTTTGCGAGGACCTCATCGCGTACCTTACCGAACAAGAAATTGATCTCAAGGCCGGGTTCCTCGATGTGATTGAGTAAGGCCGCGGTGAATGGGCTGTGAGCGCCTGCACCATCCAGCGCCGTGGTGCCGTGTTTTGCGGAATATGCAACGAGCACGTTTCCTTCTGGCTCGACATTGGCAAGGCCTTGGCGGGCCCCGCGCGTGCCGCCGATGGAGCGGGTCATATGTGGGATGAACGGATTGTCGCGGCAGGAGTCGAGTATCACGAGGCCGAGCTTGGCCGCGGCATCCACCTTGGCTTGCACCTGAGTAAGGGACACCGTCTCGTCCACGACGTGTGTATCGCGCAGGAACTCCGCGTCTGTGGGGACTAGATATGTTTCGCCACTCATCTCAAGGCCATGGCCCGCAAAGAACACGACGGCCCATTCGGCTCCCTCAGCTGCGTCGCCGAAGTTCTTGAGAGCCTGGATCATCTGATCGCGGTTCAAATCGTAAAGCTCGATAACCTGCCCGAATCCCAAATGCCGCAGACTTGCCGCCACCCCAGCTGCATCGTTCTTCGGATTGCCCAGGAGAGGTGCATGGGAATAGTTCGAGTTGCCAATGACGATCGCGATACGCTGGACAGGCGGAGGTGCTTTGGGGGGCGCGGCAGCCGCGCTCCGCCCGGTCTGTGTCAGCGGGGCGATGCGCTGGCGGACAATTTGCTGCCTTTGCTCGTCGGTACACGTTAAAGCAGGCAAGTCCAGGACTTTACGGTAGTCGGCGAGCGCGCGCTCGATGTCGCTCTTCCTTTGGTATGCGTTTCCGCGATTGAAGTAAGCGACTGCGTATTTTGGATCGGCCTCGATGGCCTTACCATAGCCGGCGATCGCCAGGTCTATTTCGTTCCTGGCGCCATGGATGTTCGCCAGATTGTTGTAGGCGTGGGGAAGCTTTGGGTTGATTTCAATCGCTTTATTGTAGTCGGCAATGCCGCCGCGGAATCTAATCTTGCGCGAGAAAGCGCCTCGCCGATGCCTGCGGCTGCTAAGTTCCCGTTTCCAAATAACGGATCATTGAGGGAGTTAGGCCAATGGTTCGGTTGGGGTGAGGGGGGACTTCCTGCGATTCCGGTAGACCGGGATAGACTCCAGCCTGCGCCTCAAGCCTTTTCACGCGCGGCTTCTGCGAGAAAAGCCATCGCCGCTTGCACACCGCCTTTCCGGTGCGGGACTCCCGCCAGCTCAAGCCCCATCTCCACGCCGGAAAGCGCGCCGAGGATGGTCAGATCGTTCGTATCGCCGAGATGCCCGATGCGGAACACCTTGTGGGCCACCTTACCCAGTCCTGCCCCTAGCGACATGTTGAAGTGCTCAAGGATAAGTGCGCGGAGCCGGCCGGCGTCGTGGCCGGCGGGGACCAGCACTGCCGTGAGCACCGGCGAATAGTATTTCGGATCGCGGCAGAGATTCTCTAGCCCCCAGGCGCCGGCCGCGCGCCGTGTTGCTTCGCCAAGCCGCTTATGGCGTGCGAAGACTGCGTCGAGGCCCTCCTCGTGCAGCATGTCGATGGCTTCAGCGAGTCCGTAGAGAAGGCTGGTCGCGGGAGTGTAGGGGAAGAAGCCGCGCTCGTTATTCGCCAGCATTTCCTCCCAGTCCCAATAGCTGCGCGGAAGCTTTGAGGTTTGCGAAGCTGCGAGGGCCTTGGCGCTGACCGCCGTAAAGGAAAGGCCGGGCGGCAGCATCATGCCCTTTTGCGACCCGGCGACTGTGACATCCACCTGCCACTCATCGTGGCGATAGTCGGCCGAAGCGAGCGAGGAGATGGTGTCCACCATGAGCAGGGCTGGGTGGCCGGCCGCGTCGATGGCGCGTCGCACTTCGTCGATGGGAGACACGGAACCGGTCGAGGTTTCGTTGTGGACCACGCAGACGGCCTTGATTTCGCGGTTCCGGTCTTCGGCGAGCCGCGCTCCGATGGCTGCCGCATCGGCCCCGGTCCGCCAGTCCGAGGCGATGAACTCGGGGGCGAGGCCGATGCGCCGCGCAAGATTGCGCCAAAGGGTTGCGAATTGCCCCGTCTCGAACATCAGCACCTTGTCGCCGGGGGAAAGCGTATTGGTCAGCGCCGCTTCCCAAGCGCCGGTGCCCGAGGAGGGATAGATAACGACCGGCCCAGCCGTTTTGAAAACGGTCTTCATGCCGTCGAGAACGCGGCGGCCGAGCTTTTGAAATTCGGGGCCGCGGTGATCGATCGCGGCCCGCGCCATCGCCTGCTGGATACGGTCGGGAACCGGCGTCGGCCCAGGAATTTGCAGAAAATGGCGGCCAGCGGCGCGCCTTGAGTTCGTGACCATAGCCGTTCCCCCTCCCGGAAGCGTTCGTTTGTCTTCCGCGTTCGTAGCTGGTATGCAATATTTTATTATCGCCAACCGCTCAAACGAATAATCTCGCGCATACACCATGGCTCTAGCGATGCCTTCCTTCGAACGCCGGCTGCGCCGCATTGCCGGCTGCGAGATTATTACGGGCCGGGCCGGCCGCGGACGTTATGCGACCGATGCATCGTCCTATCAGGTCATGCCGCTGGCCGTGGCCATCCCGTCCACAATGGATGCCGCATGCGACGCCGTGATGGCCTGCCGCGATGAGGGCGTAAGCGTAACCGCTCGCGGCGGGGGCACGTCCCAGGCGGGGCAGACGGTGAATTCGGGCGTCATCCTCGATGTGTCGAAGCACCTCAACCGCATCCTCCATCTCGATACGGAAAACCGCCGCGCGATCGTCGAGCCGGGCATCGTGCTCGACGAGCTGAACCGCCAGCTCAAACCGCACGGGCTTTGGTTTCCGGTCGATGTCTCGACCGCGAGCCGCGCCACCATTGGCGGCATGACGGCCAACAACTCCTGCGGCGGCCGCTCGCTGCGTTACGGACCCACGCGGGAAAACGTCATCTCCATCGATGCGCTGCTTGCCGATGGCTGCACGGCGCATTTCGGGCCGCAGCCCAGGGGCGCACCACTGGAGGCGGCCGGAAGTCAAGGCCAGCTGTTCCGCGATCTGGCCGCCCTTGGCGCGCGCGAGGCGGACGAGATTGCGGCCCGCTTTCCAAGAGTGCAGCGGCGCGTCGGCGGCTATAATCTCGACGCGCTCGTGCCCTCGGACAAGGGTAATAATTTCGCCCATATTCTCGCAGGTTCCGAGGGCACGCTCGCTTTCTTCAAGGCCATCGAGATCGAGCTTTGGCCCGTCATGGGGCCGCGCGCCGTTGGCGTTTGCCATTTCGGCTCCTTCTACGAGGCGATGGACGCGGTCCAGGATTTGGTGAGCCTGGGGCCGATCGCGGCCGAGCTCGTCGACCGCACGATGATCGGGCTCGCGCGCGAGATACCCATTTTCCAGTCCACGGTGGCAGATACGGTCCGCGGCGATCCCGAGGCGCTTCTGCTTGTCGAGTTCGCCGAGGACGAGGCCGAGAACCGCGTGCGCATTGCGAGGCTTTCCGGGCTGATGGGCGATCTCGGTTTCGGCTGGGACAAGCCGCGCAGAAAATGGGGCGGCGTGGTCGAGGTTTTCGATCCGCGCTGGCAATCGGCGCTGGCCGAGATGCGCAAGTCGGGCCTCAACATCATGATGTCCATGAAACAGGAGGGCAAGCCCGTCTCCTTTGTGGAGGATTGTGCGGTGCCGCTTCCTCGCCTCGCCGAATATACGCAGCGGTTGACCGAAGTTTTCGAGCGCCATGGCACGCGCGGCACCTGGTACGCTCACGCCTCGGTCGGCTGCCTGCACGTGCGCCCGATCCTCAATCTGAAGCTCGATAAGGACCGGGCCGCGATGCGCGCCATCGCGGAGGAAGCCTTCGCCATGGTGCGGGAATATAAGGGCTCTCATTCGGGCGAGCACGGCGACGGCATCGCGCGCTCGGAATTTCACGAGGCGATGTTTGGGCCGCGACTCGTGCGCGCTTTCGAGGAAGTCAAGGACCGGTTCGATTCCGCGGGCCTGTTCAACCCCGGCCGCATCGTGCGCGCGCCGCGCTTCGATACCCCGGAGCTACTGCGCCTCGGTCCCAGCTGTGGCCGCTCCGGGCTCACGCCCGCTCTCGATTGGCAGGCCTATCCGGGCGGCGCCGGCGGCTTCCAGGGTGCGGCCGGGATGTGCAACAACAACGGCGCGTGCCGCAAGCTCGAAGGCGGCGCCATGTGTCCATCTTACCGGGTGACGCGCGATGAGAAGGATGTCACGCGCGGCCGCGCCAACACGCTGCGGCTCGCCCTTTCCGGCCAGCTCGGCCCTGACGCGCTCACTTCGGACGAGGTGGCCGAGGCTCTTAATCTCTGCGTGTCTTGCAAAGCCTGCCGGCGCGAATGCCCCGCGGGCGTCGACATGGCGCGGATGAAGATCGAGGTTCTGGCCCAGCGCGCCGCCAAATACGGGACCGGGCTCGCGGACCGGTTCGTCGGCTATCTGCCGCATTACGCGCCCATCGCCTCGCGCACGCCGTTTCTGTTCAACCTGCCGAACCATGTTGGAGTTCTGTCACGGGCGATGGAGGCTGTGCTTGGGTTCAGCGCGGAGCGCAAGCTTCCCGCTTGGCGCCGTGACATCTTCGCCCCTAGCCAGAGTGCCGAGGGCAGGGCGGACGGCGATCCCGTCGTACTGTTCGCTGACACCTTCAACCGCTATTTCGAGCCGGAAAACCTCAAAGCCGCGGTCTCCGTCCTCACCGCCGCGGGCTATCGCGTTCACCACGCCGCGCCCGCCCGGGGCGAGCGCCCGCTATGCTGCGGCCGCACATTCTTAAGCGCGGGCCTTGTTGACAAGGCGCGGGCCGAGATGGCCCGCACGCTCGATGCGCTGGAGCCGCATCTGCGGAATGGCGCAGCCATCGTGGGCCTTGAGCCATCCTGCCTTCTCACCTTCCGCGATGAGCTGCATGCGGTTCTGCCCGGCGAGCGCTCCGCCCGCATAGCGAAGCAAACCTTCCTGTTCGAGGAATTCATCGCAGCGGAGGCGGAGCGGGGCGCCTTCCGCCTTGGCTTCGAGGCCGCGGAGGCCCGCGTGCATTTGCATGGGCACTGCCATCAAAAAGCGTTCGGTGTCATTGGCGCGGCCGAGCGCACGCTGGGCCTCGTGCCCGGCCTGGGTGTCAAGCCGGTCGAGTCGAGCTGCTGCGGCATGGCGGGCTCTTTCGGATATAAGGCCGAGACCGTTGCGATCTCGAAGGCGATGGCGGAGCTTTCTCTCCTGCCGGCCGTGCGCGCGGCCGCGCCGGGCGACCTTATCGCCGCCGATGGCTTCTCCTGCCGGCATCAAATCCGCGACGGCTCGGGCCGCAACGCCGTGCATGTGGCGCGAATCCTGGCGGATGCCTTGCCGCGGAATTCGAAAACTAGCGCTTGAGTAGTGCTGCGGCCCGCGTTATGTAGTGTGGATGGGCTGCGACTTGCGGTCCGTTCCCTTTGCGGGGGTGTAGCTCAGTCGGTTAGAGCGCCGGCCTGTCACGCCGGAGGCCGCGGGTTCGAGTCCCGTCACTCCCGCCATTTTCCTCAGAAAACTCCAATACGGATCAACGGCTTACGGGCTCAATTGGCTAACATTTGGGTGCCCGACTCATACCCCGCTTGGATTGGTGATCCCGAAGCGGGCGCCTCCCGCATCGGCGCGCCACTGCCGGGGCAGTGCCATCTTCTCCACTTCAATTACTGTTGGATTGCGCTTGGTTGCCGGTTAAGTCAGCTTGTCACAATCGCGGATTTGTTTGAAAACTTGGCTGGACTCAGCGCGGGCGCAAATAAGGGTACGGCAAACATGGATACGATTGCAAATCAGTTTTGGGGTGTATTCTTATTCTTGATTGAGCCTTGGCATATGGTGGAGTGCTCCGCGGGCGCGTTGGGCGTTTTCTATCTGGCGATGAGGCAACCGCTTAGAGCAACAATGTTGGCAGTTTCATTCCCTGGATTCTTAGGTCTGATAACTTTTTTCTTGGGTTTCGTGTCAAGAGATTTTTCATATTACCAAGAGTCTCCAGTGCTTATGCTGTTTCCGTTGCTAACGAATATCTTATTTCCATCTTTAATGTCGGGCTCGTTGATCAGCATAAAATGCATTTCCGATTTCTTAATTAAGAAGCCAGACTATGCGCCGAACAAAATTTACATATTTGTGCTAGTTTTACAGTGCGCACTAAGCGCGATGACGGTTTACATGACGCACTTCAATGATAGTGTTGGATAGGTATAAGTATGGCTGAATACCCTCTGCGTTACTCTCCGCAAGCCTTGAAGTACCTGAGCGACCACGCCAACGAAATTAACTTCGTCGCTGGCTCCCTGGGCGTCTCGCCGTTGTCGGTTGCCGCCGGTATAGCGCGCGAGCAGTCTTTGGAATCCGATATTTATCCGTATCAGGCCAGGCATATAATTGGAAACCCTATAAGGCAGGTAGAAACGTATCTTCTTCCATATTCAAGTGACCGGTATCTTAGAAGCATCTATGACGCAACCAACAAGCTCGATCCTGAAACGCTGATGTACCCAGGTGGAAGCGCCGTTCGGTACCCCATGCTGTTCGATGTTGGTCCAGGGAACATAAAGCTTCGCACAGCAATCTCGCTCCTAGACAACTATAACTCTCAATACCAAGGGGAAAGCGACTTTTTAGGCCTCAATAGATACAACGGAAATTTGCCGCAATTCATCAACGATCTTCGGAACCCAGGTAATCCTCTTACAGCCAATGTTTCAGGTCTGCTCGCGTCGGAAGCAACGCAGTATTACAAATATCACATGACACCGGCAGGTTGGGATTTTCTCCCCGATGACCAAAAAGCGGCAGCGGTCACCCAATATTATGTGCGCGGCCCGGAAAAACTAGCGCAGGAAGCCGGAGGTCAACGGTATTGGTTTCCCGATTTCTCCAAACCGGGTTCGAGCTTTTACAACTACAAAGACAACGCCAATGTTCTCCGGGCGGCACTTGGTTACAATACCTATCCTCTGGACCAAAACGCTCCACAGCCCGCCCCTGCCTCCATCGGCACATTCGACAACAGTCCCTATGCTTACGTGAACGTGCCCTACTCAGCCGCAATGCCCAAAAATACGATGGCCCTTTACGCGCAGCAAGCCCAAGCGGCCCCTTCAATCGGCAACGCACTCAACTCCTACGGAGGCGTGAACGCCGCTGACGTGAACGCGTCCGCGCCAATGATCGGCAATGCGCTTATTCCGCAAAACACGGCCAACGGTGCTGCCGATACGCTCGACCCAAGCATGCTTGCCACGATGGCCCTCATCCGCGCCTTTGGCTTGCCTCCAGGTACCGATATTGCAACGCAATCGCTCGCACAGCCATAGGCGATTTCCCCCAGAGGCGGGGGTTCGGAATGTTAGCCAAACTTGAGAATGCCCCTTACAAAACAGTGCGGCAAAAATCCGATATTAGCCAAAGTAACCCCTTGATTGCATTAGGCTAGTTAACTCCCGTCACTCCCGCCTAGCCATGAACAATAAGCTGCAGCTGCCGCCGTCGAGCGAGCCTACACCGCATCGAGTGAAGCCATTGGCTCATTGGTTTCTCTACTAAAAAATAGAGCAGCGAACTCACTGGAATTGTTAATACAGCTAAAAGAGCGATATACGCGGTTCTACCCACCCCGAGCCGTAGTAAAATGCCCTGCAAAAGGGCTATTACCAGCACGTGCCACAGGTAAATCGAGTACGAAGCGTTGCCTAGAAAGTTCAGCGCCGGAATGGACATTGGAAGTCGGGCGCGCTCGGCAAACGCGCTGCCTGCTACAACCATGAATGCCGGCACACCCCAGCGAATGACGCGAGGCAGTTGCGGTAGCGCGAGGTCGGCCAAGACGAACAGCACCAACCCCGCGATAAGCAAAGCCAGCGCCAGCCATAAAGGCAGCCGCAGATTACCCATCCAGAGCCTTGCCAAGATCATGCCCGCGATAAACTCGATCAAGATTGGATCGGTCAAGAAGCGCATGAAGTTATCTTGTAGAACCGGTCGCAGCAGCACAAACCCGATCAAGACGCCGCTTACAACCCAAAGCCGCAAGGTTTCGCGCATCAGTAAGCCCATCGCGAAAACGAGATAAAACATCATTTCAAAAATGAGGGTCCAGCCCTGGAGAATAATGAGCTGCATCTGGCCATGTTGTTCTGTTGGCAAAAACAATAAAGAAAGTGCCAAGTCCACCATGTTGAAATGGTGCGTGGACAGGAAATTGGGCTTCCAAATAACGGCGGCCGATGTGGCGAGCGTTACGATCCAGTAGAGTGGTACGATGCGGACGATCCTTCGCATCATAAAATCCTGAGGGGTGAACTCTTTGCCGGCTGTTGTCACCCACATGATAAAGCCGCTGATCACGAAGAAGACGTCGACACCGGCGGCGGCGGTCTTTAGCGGTCCGTCAAATCCCACACTCAGATGATTGAACACGACGGCGCTTGCGGCTAACCCGCGCAAATACTGAATGCTGATCACTTCGCGCATGGAAAGTCCTCATACGCGGGATTAGGTCATATGTTTTGAAGCCGATGCCAATCTCGCTTTCGCTCAAATCGCATAGAAGCCGAATTTTTGGCAACGCCAAACCTTAGCTACGGTGAACGAAGCAGCGGCGCTTGCGCGGAACGGGATCGGATTGACCCGTTTGCCGATGCCTAGCGCACAGGCGATTTGCTACCGCGCCGTCCTCCGGGGGACGCGCGCGTCCAGCCAGCAAGCCGGGCGCTCTGCAGCCTGCGCGAGTATCACCGCCGCGCTGGCGAGCCTGACGTAATTCTCATGCAAGCGAAGCAGCGTGTCGCGCTCCACGCGGCTTTTCACCTGCGCCAAGCGCGTCACGATTAGCTCCGCGCGCATATTCCAGTAGTCAGGATCGTCGAATATAGAGAGCATATTCTGCACCTCGTAATCACACTATACATGGCTAATACTGCGCCGAGGCAGGTTCCCGGCACCCCGCTGCATCGCCAGTCGCCTGCCTCTACATCTAATAACGGAGCCATTGCTGGCTTATTCCGTACACAGCTGTGGACAAACTGTACGCAAAAAAGGAAGTGCTGTGTATAAGAGAAAATCAGTAGACGGTCATTGCTCATTCAGCCAACGCCGCCAAATCGCCGCTGCCGGGCGGGCTCCCCCATCCCGCCTTTCACCCGGCTGGGGTGTAAGTTTCCTTCGAATCAGGTAGCTTAACGGCCGTTAACACACTGGAGAGTCTCATCCACGAAGCGGGCCGCAACACGATGAACACGCCGCAAAAAAGCGCGTCGCCTTTGCCGCAGCCGGGCCTAACCTGCCTCAAGCCGCTCACGGCGCCTGAAGTGCTGGCCGCTTGGGTGGCCGCGCAGCAGAAAAGCCGCGGTGCGGCGCAAGCCGCGATGAAGGCACTGGAGGGCATCGTACCCTTTGCGGACAGCTTAGGCGAGGCGATCCGGGCCGGTCTCGTTCTGGACGATGCGGGCCTTTTGATTGCGAAGGCGCCGGGCGCGGCTTCAGCGGGGCAAGATGCGTTGCTTGCGCTGGCGGTCCGCGCGCTTAATGGCCCGGCCTTATCCAGAGCCAAGCACAGGCGCGATCTCGTGGCGCTCGCGCTCCGGCAGCTTTTTGCGCTCGATGAGCTTCCTGCTTGGCCGAGTGCGCCGCAGGCTCGCTGCGCGCTTCTTTCCCGTATCGTTGCGTCGTTCGGCGGCGTTTTCGGGGAATGCGCAAGCGCGCCCCTGAAGGCATTCAAGTTCGATGAAATGAGCCGGCGCATCTATCTCGCTTTCGCTGGCGTGCAACGGGGGACGGTCTTGCAAGCAGATGCGGCTTTGCTGTCCAAGGGGCTCGGCGGCCCGGCGGACACCGTACAGGCGCTTACCGCAACCATAATCCGGGCGGCGATATCGGCCAGGGGCCCGGGCGGCGCGGGATTTGCTCAAACCTTCGAGCTTGAGAGCTTCGCGAATTCGGTCAGGAAGCTTGCGGGCCGGCTGGAGACGAAGCCTTATTCGGGCCGGGTGGCCATCGCGCAGGTTTACGATGCCGGGCTCGCCGAAGGCTTGGCGCTCGGCAACCTCGACGAGTTCAAGGCCAATCTCGCCGAAGCCGCGCGCGAGGGCCTTCTCGACCTCGAGCGCTACGACATTACGGGGCCCCTCGATGCCGGCCTCAAGGAGCGTTCGCGGCTGAGGCTCGGCCGCGACGAGCGGCATTTTATCGTCAATCAATGGATTTAAGGTCGTTAGAACATGGATTTGCGGCTGAAGGCTTTCGAAAGCCCGGAATTCGACCGAGTCTTTGGCGCCGTGGCTTCGCTCGCGGGGGCGGCCGATGAGGAGCGGCTCGATGTGCCCGAGATCGAGGCCGAGGCGGGCGACGCGCTGAACGCGATCGCCGCCCAGGCGCGCGGCCAAAATCCCGATCCTGCCTCCCGCATCCTGTTGATCAAAGGCGCAACCGGCACCGGCAAAACCCACACGCTCCTGACCGCGATCCGGCGCATGCATCAAGAGGGTGGCGTTTACGCTGCCCTATTCCCGATGGTCGATCTCGTCGCCGAGAAGGACCTCGACGCATGGCTGCTGCGGGCGCTGATCTCGCGGCTGCCGGAGCGTTATCTTGTGGCCGCGGGCGCGCCGTCGCCGCTCAGCCGGCTTGCTCAGGCCGTGCTCGCTCAAGGCCAGCGCGATGCCGCTGAGGCTTTCAAGCGCGAGGTTTTCGACGAGGGCGGCGACATCCGGGACTTCGATCTGCGCCCGCTGGTCGTTTCGATCCGCGCTCAGCTGCAAAAGCTGTCGCACCTGCCCGTTCCCTCAGAGGCCTTTATCGCGGCCCTGCTGGGATCCGCTGCGGCTGACGACGATGCGCTCGCCTATCTCCGCGGCCAGCCGGTGACTGTCAGCATCGGCGGTGTGCGCCTGACCCAAGATACAGGCGACCATGTGGCCCGCGGCCACATCGACGCGCTGGTGAACGTGATTGGCGCCACCGGCGGGGCGCTGCTCCTGGCCTTCGACCAATTGGAGCAGAGCCGGGTTCAGGGCTGGGAGCAGCGGCTGCGCCATTTGTTCAGCCGGGGCGCGCTTCTGGCGGAGACGCTGCCGCCGCTTTGCGTGGCGTTTGCGGTTCTGCCCTCGCTTTACGATACGATCGGCGACGGCATAGACAGCTCGATCCGCGACCGGATCGAACGGTTCGGCTCCATGCCCGTGCGGCTGAAGCCGCTGGCGCGCAGGCAGGCCGAGGCGTTGCTCAAGCGCAGGCTCGCGGAGCTCTTCGAGCGCTGCGGAGCCAAGGTCCAGGCGGCCGATCCGCTTTATCCATTTCCGGCTTGGATGATCGACGAGCTCGGCGGCCAAACCTCGCGCTATGTGTTCGAGCTGATCCAGCAATTCCGGCGCGTCTATTTGAGCATGGGCGCGATCCCTTCGATGGACGACATGCCGCCGCCGCCGTCCATTACGAACGATGCGCCGGCCGCTGCAGCGCCAGCCGCCTCTTCCACCAATTTCGACGACAAATGGCATGGCGAGCTGACGTCGCGGACCGTTCAGCCCGCCATCGGCAACGGCATTCAGCAGGCCGAGATTCTCGAATGGGCCGTACAGGCCGCGGCGGCCGAGATCGAGGGCATCGACGCCATCAAGACGCGGCGAACCGTGCGCGGCCGGGCCGGAACCGTCGTCATAGAGGCCGACTTCCAAAAGGATGGACAAAGCGTCGAGCGCCGCGAGATTGCGCTCTGCAACGAGGCGCGCGGCGCCCCGCTCGCCGAGGAAATCCGCGTGTTCCTGCGTGGCGTCTCGGGGGCAAGGCCCGTTCTGGTGCGCCCGCGCGGCGGCCGGCTCCCGCGCTCCGGCCGCTTCATCGCGCCGCTCATCCGCGACGCCGAGGAGATGCACGCGATCATAGTGCCGCAAATCGAGATGCTGGCTTGGGAGCGCCTCGATTCCGCGCGGCACTTCTTCCGCAATTTCAAGGATGCCGCGGGCTTCGAGGCGTGGCAGCGCGAGGTGCGCCCGCTTACGAAAGCCGGCGCGCTCGCCGACATCGTGCAATTCCCTTACGTGAAGGCGGCCGCCGAGGAGGACGAGGCCGGGGAGATCGAGCAAGCCCCGGCGCCTGCGCCGGCTGTGCACCGGCGCACGCCCGCCAACCAAGCGGTCATGCTCGGCGCACACGAGGATGGCGGCCAGGTGCATTGGGCACCCTTCGAGACCGAAGCGAAGCTTCTGAATTTCGGCATCCTCGTCACCGGCGACCCTGGCTCCGGTAAGACGCAGACGCTCAACGTCCTGATCGACGGCGTCGCCGCGATGGGCTTCCCGATTTGCATCTTCGACTTCAAGAACGATTACTCCGAGCGCAGCTTCGTGCAGGCCATCGGCCTCAAAGTGCACGACGTGCGCCGGCACGGCATTCCGTTCAATCCCTTGATGCCGAGCCCAAGCGACGACGGCCAAGCGCAGCCCATCGAGCACATCTTCACCATCACCGGCGTTTTGAAGCGCGTGTTCGCGCTCGGCGACCGGCAAACCGCAACGCTTCGCGACGCGATGAAGGAAGCGTTCGAGCGGCGCGGCATCAATCCGCAAGCCTGGGTCGATGCCGACAGCGTGCGGCCGCCGAATTTCGACGATGTCGTTGCGATCCTCGAGGAGCAGAAGGAGGCGAAGAACCCGCAGGCCATCAGCTTGCTCGACCGTATCGCGCCGCTGTTCGAGCTGGGGCTGTTCCCGAAGTCGGACAGGCTGCCGGTGCCGTTCGAGGCGATGCTGGACGAGCGGCTCGTGCTGTCGCTGTTCGCTCTGCCGACCGACGAGATCAAGGCGGCGCTCGCCGAGCTGATCATCATCCGGCTGCACGGCGTGCTGCTCAGGCGGACCCAGCCGCGCAAGCTGACGCGTCTGCTCGTGCTCGACGAGGCCTGGCGCGTCGCCCATTCGACGCATCTTGAAAACCTTGCACGCGAGGGCCGGGCGTTTGGAGCCGGCATCGCCATCGGCACGCAATATCCGGGCGACCTGCCGCCCGATCTCTCCGGCGCGCTCGATACGAAGATCTACCTCAAGAACCAGCAGCCGGATCACAAAAAGGCGGTGGTGCGGGCCTTGTGCGGGGCGAATTCCGGACCCGAGGCGGCGAATTTGCATGGGATTTTGGAGCGGCTGACGCAGTTCGAAGGCTTGATCCAAAACCAGCAATATTTGCCCTATGCGAGGTTCAAGCTCCTGCCCTATTTCGCGCGCATGGAGCGGATCAAGGCGGCTTGAGGCCATGATCGCGCGTTGCACGCCTCATCCTGTCCTCCCCCCAGCAAGCTCGCCTTGGCGAGCTTGCGACTCGAAGTTGCCGTATCCGCATGCGGATTCGGCGGGAGAAGGAACGCCTGAACATGGCGCTGAGCGTGCAACAGCGTCCCCTCTCCCATGGGGAGAGGGACAGGGTGAGGGGTGGAACGCTCGATTACTATCGCCGATCCGCTCCAACACGCGGGGCCGGCTCTTATGAACCGCAAACAGCGCCGCGCCGCCGGCAAATCCAGCCGGAGTGCGAGCAACGCGCCGGGAGGAACCGCAACCGAAACCATTGCAACGGGGGCCGGCGGATTCTTGGAGGCAGGCCTCAAACATCACCAAGAGGGACGATTGGCCGAGGCCGAGGCCGATTACCGGCGCGCACTGGCAGCCCACCCCGGCCACCCAGATGCTTTGCACCGGCTCGGTGTCCTTGCGCTGCAAACGGGCCGGGCCGGCTTATCCGTCGAATTGCTCGGCCAGGCTATCGAAGGCAATAAGCGCAATCCGTTTTATTTTTCCAGCCTGGGGAACGCGCTTCAAGCGCTGAAGAGGTTTGACGAGGCCCTGGACGCTTACGGAGAGGCGCTAACGCTCAACCCCTCTTATGCGGAGGCCTTCAACAATTGCGGCGTTGCGCTCCAGGAGCTGAAACGGTCCGGCGAGGCGCTGGAATGCTACGGCAAGGCGCTGGCGCTCAACCCCTCCTATGCGCAGGCCTGCAACAACAGGGGCATCGTGCTCCAGGCGCTGAACCGGTCCGGCGAGGCGCTGGCCGCTTACGATAAGGCACTGGCGCTCAACCCCTCCTATGCGGAGGCCTTCAATAACCGCGGCATTGCGCTTCAGGCGCTGAACCGGTCCGGCGAGGCGCTGGCCGCTTACGGCGAGGCACTGGCACTCAAGCCCTCCTACGCGGAGGCCTTCAATAACCGCGGCATTGCGCTTCAAGCGTTGAAAAGACCTGACGAGGCGCTGGAGAGCTTCGAGCACGCGTTGGCGCTCAACCCCTTTTATGCGCAGGCCTTCAACAACCGGGGCAGAGCGCTCCAGGAGCTGAAGCGGCCTGGCGAGGCGCTGGAGAGCTACGAAAAGGCACTGGCACTCGACCCAGCCTATGCGGAGGCCTTCAACAACACGGGCAGCGCGCTCGAGGTGCTGAAGCGGTTTGATGACGCGCTGGCCGCTTACGGCGAGGCACTCGCACTCAAGCCCGATCTTGCGGACGCCTTCAACAACCGCGGCAATGCGCTCCTCGAGTTGAAGCGGCCCGGCGAGGCGCTCGAAAGCTATGACGAGGCACTGGCGCTGAAACCCGGCTATGCTGAGGCCTTCAACAACCGCGGTAACGCGCTTCGAGCGCTGAAAAGGCCCGGCGAGGCGCTGGATGCTTACGATCGGGCGCTGGCGCTCAAGCCCAGCTATGCGGACGCTCTTAACAACCGCGGCAATGTTCTCTTGTTGCAGAACCGGTACGGCGAGGCGCTGGCAAGCTATGAGAAGGCGGCGGCGTTGCAGCCTGACCGTGCCGACGGCTTCGGCGGGATGATGTCGTGCGCCGGCAGCCTCTGCGACTGGCGCCGCAAGGCGGCTCTCTCCGCCGATGTCGCTGCATGTATCGAGGAACGAAGGTCCATCGTTGCCCCCTTCGTCCTGCTCGGCTATTCCAGCGATCCCTCGTTGCAACTGCAATGCGCCAGAAACTTTGCCGAGGGCACGATGCCGCCGCTTCCGCCACCGCTCTGGACCGGCCAAGCCCGGCGTCACGATAAGGTGCGGATCGCTTATCTTTCCGCAGATTTCCGCCAGCATGCAACCGCTCATCTGATGGCCGGGCTTTTCGAGCGGCACGATCGCTCGCGATTCGAAACCACTGCCGTCTCCTTCGGTGCGGATGACAAGAGCGAGATGCGCAAACGCCTCGTTTCTGCATTCGATCGATTCATCGACGTCCGCCAAGAGAGCGATGAGGCTGCCGCCAAGCTGCTTCACACTCTACAGGTGGACATTGCCGTCGATCTGATGGGACACACTCACGATTCGCGGCCCGGCATCCTGGCCTATCGTCCCGCGCCGGTTCAGGCATGCTATCTCGGCTATCCCGGCACAATGGGGGTGCCGTTCATGGACTACATTATTGCCGACAATATTGTTGCACCCTTCGAGCATCAGCCGTTCTTTTCTGAGAAGATCGTCCATCTGCCCGGCTGCTATCAAGTGAACGACACCAAGCGGAATATCGCTGAGCGAACGCCAACGAGGCGGGAGGCCGGGCTGCCGGAGGAGGGCTTTGTCTTTTGCTGCTTCAATCAAAGCTGGAAGATCGCACCCGATATGTTCGCCGTGTGGATGCGGCTCCTGAATGCGGTGGAGGGCAGTGTCTTATGGCTCTTACGCGGCAGCCCGGGCACGGAACGCAATCTGCGTTCCGAGGCGCAGGCGCAGGGGATCGATCCGGAGCGGCTTGTGTTCGCGGCCCTGCTCCCGAGCGAGGACCACTTGGCGCGCCACCGTCTGGCCGGCCTGTTTCTTGACACGCTGCCCTGCAACGCTCACACGACGGCAAGCGACGCGCTGTGGACCGGCTTGCCGGTGGTCACGCAAATGGGCGGAGCGTTCGCGGGGCGCGTGGCGGCGAGCTTGCTGCATGCAGCCGGATTGCCGGAGCTGATAACGCACAACATTGCGGATTATGAAGCGCTTGCATTGCGGCTGGCACGCGACCCAATCCTGCTTGAAAGCTACCGGCAGCGGCTGAACGCGAACCGCCTAACGCATCCTTTGTTCGATACCGGCCGCTTCCGGTGCATAATCGAGACGGCTTATCTCAAGATGTGGGAGATTTGGCAGCGGGGCGGGCAGCCGGGAAGCTTTGCCGTTGAGGCTGAGGGTGTGTGCAGACTGCGATAATGCCTGCCGCTAAAACTGCCGGCCGGCCCCGGAGCCGCATCTGGGGTGAGCCTTGCATCTTTACCGGCGGAGCTTTGGACGGCCGGGGCCGGTTTACCCCGGTAGCCGCCAAAGGGCCGAAGCCAGCATCGGGCCAAATCCGGTCAATAAAACAGCACACAAAAGCACTGCGTCTGGGACACTCGGCTCGAACCCTCCCGCAATCCGGCCTATACAAAGAGCAGGATGACAAACGCGGCTGCAACTAACGCGATCATCAAGAATACGACCGCGTAAGAGAGAAGGTTTCCCTTTCCCATGAGATGTTTCAAAGGAACTACCGCCGCGCCTAAGTTTCCCTTAGCCTCAAACGCTAGGAGCGCATCGGTCGCAGCCGCAACCGCATCGGAAGCAATATTCGCCTCGCCCGCAGCCTGTTTGGTTTCGGCAGCAAGCTTGGCGTGGGCTGCTTCAAGCGCGTCTCTCTGCGCCCTAGCGGCGGCCAGGGAAGCCGCGTTCGGCGATTCCGGTGCGGGACTAGCGGCCGGAAGCGGCGCACCTGCCCGAAGCGCTTCGGCGGCGGCCCTGGCGTGCCTTTCGGTGGCAGCCTGGGAAGCCTGCTGCTGCTGGGCTTCGAGCCGGTCAACTTCGGTTTGCGCCTCCTCCAACGCGGCCAAGGCGCGGCCCTCGGCTTCGGAGGCGAGCTTGGCTCGCGCGTCGGCGCGCGTGCGGGCCTCGATGGCCTCGTGAAGCTCATGGCGCAATTCTGGCTCATTGGGCTTGCGGCTTTGCTTTCCAGTAGAGGCCGTGGCGCCCGGACGAGCGGTTTGCGTTCCGCTCGTGAATTGTTCGAATGTCTCACCGGGCCGGTGTTTGATGTCGCGGAAGCGCAAGTAAGGGTCCTTTGCGTCGTAGTATGACTGGGCCCTAGCGGCCTCATCGTGTGCCCGAGCCATAATCCGTTCAAAGGTTCCTTTGTCCGGGTTCTCGACGAAGGCATTAGCTTGCTGCGCCGTCATCCCTGCGAAATAGACCGCTGCGCCGATTTCACCGCTGCAATTCCAGCTACTTGCCCAGTGGTGTGCGTGTTCCAAATTTTGCATGCTGTCCTCCATTGTTATCCGTGTTCAAGCCCTCGACGCCCTAGCTCCCGCTGTCCGGCCCAGCGACCTAGCGGTGGGCTGGTGGCAAGCTCTGCGGCTCGCCCCGGCAGTGGTTTAGGGTATGCTTTCCAGGCCGATGGTTCCACCGCCCGCGGACGATGAGGCGGCGTAACGGGCAGGCGGGTTGCATGGGGATGAGAATCTGCCGGAAGGGAAAGCGGAGTTCAACCAGCTGCGCGCCGTAAATCAGGAGAAAGGGCGGGCAGCCATGTTGAAGCGGCTCCTGGAAGTGAACACCTGTCCGGACTTTATCGAGGATAAGGGCCATTATTACGGCCATGATCTGAGCGACGAAGATACGCGCGCATTAATCGAGTATATCAAATACTTCTGACAACGCGAGGATAAGCGTCTCGGCCGGGTCTCCATAACCCCGATCCGGCCACCCGGCCATAATAATCGCCCTACCAATCGCGCCTGGAGGCGGACAATGGTTTATCCGGATTTTAGCGCGACGCTTCAACCAGTTCGTCCAAGCTGCCGACGCCTGCTTTGGGTCAAAACCGCCGCAAGGCTTCGATGCGACGGGCAGCTCTGCTCTGGAAAGAGGCCTTCAAGCGTTGGCACTGCCGCCCGATCTTGCTCCAGGTTACGGCCAACTCGCAATCGCCATGATCGCGGGAGGTTACGCCAAGTGCAATGACATGCGCGCCTGCACTGGGCTTGGCCGCCGCGTCCCGCGCGTGATCCAGACGCCACAGCCGTGGCCCGCACGCCACAGCGCGCAACATTTCTCGTGTCGCGTGAAAATGCCGGGCCACGTGATTTTTTTGTAACGCGATACTAACGAATCAGCCAGATTAATAAAGGTAAACGCGTTCACCGATTGTCCGAATGTCGGGAGTTTGTCCGGACACGCGCGGCTCAGGGCTTGAGTACATCGCTGGAGCCGCCTCCAAGAGGGCAACACTTTATGCTTCCAGCAATGCTTGAGCGCCGGCCTGCCGGCATTCTTCACTTCGAAACAGGCGCATCGCGGCTTCTTCTGAGCGGTAAGTCTCTTATCGCCGATCCGACGGGCGCGATCTTCTGGCCCGCCGAAAACCTGCTCATCGTGGCGGACCTTCAGCTGTCTAACTGCTCCTATCTCGATGGGCACGATGTCTTGCTCCCGCCTTACGATCAGGCTTCGGCCTTCGAGAAACTGGAGGAAGCGCTCGACCGCTACGATCCGGCAAGGGTCCTGGCGCTCGGCAATAGCTTCGCAGGCCTTGGCTCCTGCGGCCTCGGCCAGCACCAGCAGGATTGGCTGCTCGACATGATGGAAGGGCGCGATTGGTATTGGGTTACCGGCCAGCACCAAGGCGAGCTTCCGGACGGTATTGGCGGAACCGCCGTGCAGCAGCTGACGCTGGGCGGCATTAAATTCCGTGCGGAGGCCGTCCGCGCGCCCGTGGCGAACGAGATCGCCGGTGGCCTGCACCCCGTCGCGCGGGTCTCGCAATACGGCCATCCGATCCGCGGCCGCTGCTTTGTTAGCAACGGGATGCGGCTCGTCTTGCCGTCGATCGGCAACTACTCGGCTGGAACGAACGTGCTCAATCCGGCCTTCGATCCGTTTCTGGCGCAGGGCGGCTTGTTCGTTTGGTTTATCTCCCAGGGCTGTGTTCACCCCGTCGCGCCGCCTCAGCTTATCGAGGACCGGGCAGCGTAACGCCTGCCGCCTGCGCGTCTATGTCCGGTGAGACCGCCGTCATTGCGAGCGAAGCGAAGCAACCCAGAATAACGGCTCACTGCCGCTCTGGATCGCCGCGGGGGCATGCGCCGCCTCGCGATGACCGATGCAGGTTACACGCGGCGGAAGACGAGCGAAGCTCCGCCGCCAACGAGCGCCGCAAGCGTCACGGCGATGACGCCATAGAGCCAAGGATAATATACGGCCGCCGCCGAGAGTTCCTCTTCTATGCCGATCTTCTTTAGACGGATTCTGGCGCCGGTCTCGCCAACGATCTTGCCGTTTTCCAGAATATAGAACTTCGCCCGGTATAGGCCCGCTCCCGCCGCGGCGGGTAGAAAAACACGCGAGCGGAAGAGCCTTGTGCCCAAAAGCTCCACGGCGCCCTTGCTTTGCTCCACGAACAGGCCGCTGGACTGTTTCAGCCGGATCAGAGCGCTCTGGAACTCCTGCGGCGCCGCCGCTGGCGTGTTCAAGCCGTCCTTCTCCAGCGGAAGGCTGAGCGCGTCGAAGCCGATGCCGCGCGTCTTGCGCACGTCAAAGGGCGCGATTTCGTTCACAGGCCTCGTGCTGAGCACGGCGTAATAGTTCGGAACGCCCTTGAAGGTCAGGCTCTCGGAATTGATCCACAAACCGGCGTGGCGGTTCTTCTTCCAGACCATGACCGGCTTGACCGGCCCCTCGATGGTCACCGCGATATCGAACGCCTTGCCCTTAAGCGCGTCGTGATCGACCGAGCCGAACAGTACGATGCTGGAGCCGTTGTAGCTCGGCTCGATGTAAAAATAGTTCTGGGATGCCTCGGCTTCTATCGAATCCGGAATCTCCGCGGGGGCTGGCGCAGCCAGCGCCAGCAAAACCAGCCAGCCAGCCAAAAGCGCATTGAGCAGGTTTGAAGCGCGCCCTCTCATCGCGCCTCAAATCCGGCTTATGCTGAAAAGCTCGGCGGGAGCGAAGAGGCCCACGAGCAGGCGCAAGCCCACCGCGAGCACCAGGATCGCCAAAAGCAGCCGCAGCTGCTCGGCGCGAAGCTTTTGGCCCGCCGCCGCCCCGGCCTGAGCGCCCAGCACGCCGCCAACCATGAGCATCAGCGCGAGCGCAATATCGACCGTCTGGTTCCACACCGCCTGCAGCACGGTGGTGATCGCGCTCACAAAGATGACCTGAAACAGCGAGGTGCCGATGGCGAGATTGGTCGGCACGCGCAAAAGATAGATCAGGATCGGTACCATGATAAAGCCGCCGCCCACGCCCATGATGCCCGACAGGAGGCCAACCAGAATACCAAGCGCGGCCGGCGGAATGGCGCTGATATAGAGCTTCGAGGCCTTGAAGCGCGTCTTGAGCGGCAGGCCATGAATCCAGGTGTGCTGAGCCGGCCGGCGCATGGAAACCGGCTTGCCCCGGCGATGCTTGCGCAGCGCGTGCAGGCTCTCGATGAACATCAGCCCGCCGACGACGCTCATGAACACGACATACAGCAAGGAGACGGTGAGATCGAACTGCCCGGCCTCCCGGAGCAGCTTCACGATGTGGACGCCCAAAAGCGAGCCGGCAGCACCTCCCGCGAGCAGGATCAGGCCGAGCTTGAAGTCGACATTCTTGCGCCGCCATTGCGCGATGGTGCCGGTGATTGAGGAAGCGATGAGCGGATTGGCGCCAGTGGCGACGGCCACCGCGCTCGGCACGCCCGCGAACATCAGCATCGGCGTCATCAGAAAGCCGCCGCCAACGCCGAACATGCCCGACAGGAAGCCCACCGCGCCGCCAAGCGCCAGCATAAGCAGCGCATTTACGGGTAGCTCGGCAATGGGTAAATACACATGCATGCAGTCACGGGATGCGGTGAGGTACGGGGCGCCGGTTTGTGCGGGTTCTAGCCGGCGGGCGGGGGCGCGTCACGTGAAAACCAATTAACGTATTCGCATACGCCGATGGGGGAGGCTGGTTAGAAGCGGCTAGAAACGATCGCTAAAAGTGTTATGAGATGACAACGTGTACGGTTTGGGAGCACGAAGACCATGCGTTTGTGGGCTTTATTGTGGATTTTAGCGATTGGGGCCGTGGAATTTGCATGGGCGGCATCGTTCGGTGCGTCCGCCGAAGACGGGTCCGGGGCGAAGGTCGTCACACAGCTCGGGCACGCAGGACGGGTCACCTCGGTTGCCCTTTCCCCCGACGGCCGCTTGGCGCTGTCAGGCAGCACCGATAACACGCTGAAACTGTGGGATGCCGCCTCCGGGGGCGAGTTACGTAGCTTCACTGGGCATACGGGAGTAGTCACCTCGGTAGCCTTTTCTCCCGATGGCAGGCTGGCGCTGTCGGGGAGCTGGGACAAGACGCTGAAGCTGTGGGAGGTAAAGTCGGGGCGCGAGCTTAGAAGCTTCACTGGGCATGCGGACGCTGTCAAATCGGTAGCCTTTTCCCCCGATGGCAGGCTGGCGCTGTCGGGGAGCTATGACAAAGCGCTGAAGCTCTGGGAGGTGGCATCCGGGCGCGAGCTTCGCAGCTTCACCGGACATACTAGTCTAGTCGAATCGGTTGCCTTTTCGCCCGATGGAAGGCTGGCGCTCTCGGGAAGCG
This sequence comes from Rhodomicrobium sp., assembly GCA_052145435.1. GTDB lineage: Bacteria > Pseudomonadota > Alphaproteobacteria > Rhizobiales > Rhodomicrobiaceae > Rhodomicrobium. The sequence continues at coordinate 31,356 of JBKQOR010000194.1, forward strand.
GTGACAATATGGCAAACAAGCCGGAACTGAAAATGTGGGATGTGATCTCTGGACGCGAGCTTCTAAGCTTCGCTGGCCACGCATACCGTGTTGCTTCGGTTGCCTTTTCCCCGGATGGAAGGCTGGCGCTGTCAGGGAGCGAGGACAAGACGCTGAAACTGTGGGATGTGGCGTCCGGACGTGAGCTGCGTAGCTTCACTGGACATGCGCTCGGGGTTTCTTCGGTCGCCTTTTCTCCCGATGGAAAGCTGGCGCTGTCGGGGAGCGAGGACAAGACGCTGAAATTGTGGGAGGTGGCGACAGGACGCGAGCTACGCAGCTTCACCGGGCATACGGGCTGGGTGGCCTCCGCTGCGGTTTCTTCCGATGGCCAGCGGGTACTGTCGGGCGGCGATGACAAGATGCTGAAATTGTGGGAGTTGGCAACTGGACGCGAGCTGAGCAGCTTCACCGGGCATACGAAACCGGTCAGCTCCGTTGGCTTTTCCCCCGATGGCCGTCTCGCGCTGACGGGTGGCTATGACAACACTGTGAAACTGTGGGAGGCGGCCTCCGGACGCGAGCTTCGCACCTTCGCTGGGCATACGGACGTGGTTACTTCGGTTGCCTTTTCCCCCGATGGGCGGCTGGCGTTGTCGGGGAGCCGGGACAAAACGCTGAAACTGTGGGAAGTGGCAACCGGACGCGAGCTTCGTACCTTCACCGGGCATAAGGGTTATGTTGCCTTTGTCCTCTCGGTCGCCTTTTCTCCCGATGGACGGTTCGCGCTGTCGGGAAGCGTGGACCAAACGCTGAAACTGTGGGATGTGGCCTCCGGACGCGAGCTTCGCACCTTCAGCGGACATTCCGGTCAAATCAACTCGGTTGCCTTTTCCCCCGATGGCAGGCTGGCGCTGTCTGGAAGCTATGACAACACTGTGAAGCTGTGGGAGGTGGCGTCGGGCCGCGAGCTTATAAGCTTCGCCAGGCAAGCGTCCGGGGTCCACTCGGTTGCCTTTTCTCCCGATGGCCGTTTGGCGTTGTCGGGGGCGGGCAGGACGCTGAAACTGTGGGAGGTGGCGTCGGGCCGCGAGCTTATAAGCTTCGCCGGGCATGCGGAGCCGGTCGAGTCGGTTGCGTTCTCCCCCGATGGAAGACTGGCGCTGTCAGGCAGCCTGGATGGCACGCTGAAACTGTGGGATGCCGCCACGGGCAAGGAGCTTCGCAGCTTCAGCGGACATACCGGCGCCGTCTCGTCGGTGGCGTTTTCTCCCGATGGCCGTTTCGCCCTCTCCGGCAGCGGAGACGGCACGGCCCGCATTTGGGATGCCGGAAACGGGCAGGAGCTCGCCCGGATGATGGCCACGCCCGATGGCGAATGGCTAACCATCACACCGGACGGCTTTTTTTCCGCCTCGCACCGCGACACGGATATGCTCTCGATTGTCCGCGGCGTCGAAGCCACGACGATCGGGCAGGTTCACCAGTCGCTTTTCAATCCCGATCTCGTGCGTGAGGCTTTGGTTGGCGATCCCGGCGGCGAGGTTAGGCGTGCCGCCGAGGCCGTGAACCTCGAAAAAATTCTCGATAGCGGTCCGGCCCCGGCCGTTGCGATCGCGTCGCACCCGCCAGGCAGCCAATCGGGCGCCGGCGTCGTGACTGTCGCCGTGCGCGTCACGGATCGCGGCAAGGGGATCGGGCGCATCGAGTGGCGCGTCAACGGCGTAACCGCCGGCGTGACCGGAGTGTCCGGCCATACGAGGCGGGACTATGACGTCAAACAGCAGCTCGCTCTCGACCCTGGCGAGAACAAGATCGAGGTCATTGCCTATAACGGGCGCAATCTCTTGGCCTCGCTGCCGGCGCGCACCACGATCGATTTCACCGGCCCCGCCGATAGTGTGAAGCCGAAACTTCATATCCTCGCCATCGGCATCAACGCCTATACCGACAAAGGCTGGACCCCGCCGGGGAGTTCTGTACGCTTGGCGTTCCCCCCGCTCAGTCTCGCCGTTGCCGATGCAAAGGCCTTCGCCGCGGAGATGCAAATTGCGGGCGCCGGGATGTACAGCGAAGTGCGCATCACGCAAGCGCTCGATAGCGATGCGACAGCCGCGGGCCTCGACCGGATCGTTCAGCGGATTTCCGGCAGCATCGATCCGCGCGATACTTTCGTGCTGTTCGCAGCGGCGCACGGCATCTCCGAGAGCGGCCGCTTCTATCTGATCCCGCAGGATTACCAAGGCGGGAACAATTCGAAGGCGCTTGCAAGCCGCGCTATTGGACAGGAGCGTCTGCAGGACTGGATCGCCAATCGCATCAAGGCCAAGAAGGCGCTCATCCTTCTCGACACCTGCGAATCCGGCGCGCTCGTCAGCGGTTACACAAAGTCGCGCACCGATGCGCCGGCTTCGGAGGCGGCAATCGGGCGTCTGCATGAGGCGACCGGGCGCCCGGTGTTAACGGCCGCGGCGTCGGGCAAACCGGCATTCGAAGGCTACAAACACCACGGCGTCTTTACCTGGGCGCTGATCGACGCCCTGCACAACGGCGATAGCAACGGGGACGGTGTGATCGAGCTTTCGGAGCTTGTGTCTTATGTTCAAGACTTGGTGCCGAAACTCGCCGCCAAGCTGAACGGCAGAGGTGTTGCAGCCGTCGCCATTCGCGGCTTTACGGACGACAAGCAGTCGGCGCATTTCGGCTCCACGGGCGAGGACTTCGCTATCGTCAGGCGGCTGCAATGAGGGCCCCTCTCCCATCGGGAGAGGCGGCAGCCTATTCATAGATTTGCGTT
>JBKQOR010000195.1:0-5771 GCA_052145435.1 Rhodomicrobium sp.
GTTCGCCTGCAACAGCTCCAAAGCCTCAAGCGCACGGGCGATGTTCCACCGCGCCATCACATTCGTAAACGCGTTGTCGTCCACATCCTCATGGTATTCGTCCGGCCCGATCACGTGGCGGATGTGCCGCTTACCATCCGGCTTCGCAATGGCGCGTGACGCCCAGAACCGGGCTGTCTCCAGCAGGATCTCCGCCCCTGCGCCGAGGAAGAACTCGTCATCGCCGCTGGCGCGCCAATATTGCCACACCGCATAGGCGATGTCGGCACTGATGTGATGCTCCATCTTGCCAGTCAAAATCTCGACGACGGTGCCGTCGTCTCCGACCACATGCTCCGGCGTCGTCTCTTCACCAGTATCGGCTGACTCCCAGGCATAAAGCGCCCCTTTGTACCCCGCCTGGGCCGCCTTTGCGCGCGCGGCCGGCAATGTGTGAAAGCGGTACATGAGAAGCGCCCGGGCCGCCTCTGGCCATGTCGCGATATAGAACGGTAACAGGTAGATCTCAGTGTCCCAGAAGACGTGCCCGAAATAGGCGTCGCCGGTGAGGCCGCGGGCACCTATCGAGACGTGCTCATCGCCGGGATTGGCGGCGCTGGTCAAATGGTACACTGCAAAACGCAGCGCCATCTGTGTTGCATCGTCACCCTCGACGACGATATCGCTCGCGGTCCAGCGCGTGTTCCACGCTGCCTCGTGCGCGGCCAGGACGGCGCGCCAGCCTACTGCGCGGCTGCGCTCGAGCGCCGCACTGGCACGCTCAGCCGGATCGTCCTCAGGGCTATCGGCTCGCGCAACCGCAACGATGCGCTCAAATTCGACCACCTGCCCGGCTTTAGAGCGCCAGCGCCAGACCCACCGGAGAGGGAACGTCCGGTTGGGTTCCAGCAGCACGCCATCCAACCACAGCGCCGCGGAACCTGCCATCGCCACAGCCTTGCCAGTGCCCTCCGTGCGCCAGGCACCAAGGTCATGCTCCAGCCGGATCGGCTCCATGCCGAGGCCGGCCATGGCGAAAGTTGCCTCGAGCCTCACGTCTACGCCGCCCCTTTGAGCCTCAGCACGCAACAATTGCAGCCCCGTCGAGCGCTCCGCCAGCGAAAGGAGACACAGCCCATGGCCGGAAACGGTAATGCCGGAAGGGGTACGATGCGTCCAGGCCGGAAAAATCAGGCCACGGCGAAGGTCGAGTGTGCGCGTGTCCGCGAGGACTTGGCCCTGGCGCGTCAGTAACGGTACTCCGTCCAGCATGATGAGTATTCGAGACCAGTCAGCGACAGGCACCAAGGCAGGTACCGCCGGCTCGGTGTTAGGTATGTCGAAAAGGCCTGCAACGTAACAGCGCGGCCAGGATTGCCATCTGACGCAGCCTAGCCAGCTCAGCCAAGTCGGCCCGCGGCCCGCCGAGCGGGCAGCGCGCATTCCCAAGAAGCCGTTGCCAAAGGCCAGCCGGGATTCGACCGCGCTCTCCGTCAGCACGTTGAATCCTTCATGGCTGATGATCCAGCCAGGGTCTGCTGTCGGTTCGAGCGCTTCACGCATCGAAGTCGTCTCCTGACGGGGCACAGCGCCAAATGCGAGACCGGCAAGCGCAACGGGCTCTCGTTACTTCGAAATCATCAAACACGAGTATCTCGCCCCTTTCTTGCGGAATCCTCCCGCATGCTTACGTAGCGCGAAACGCCTGGTGGCGATTTTCCTCTCATCCCTTTTCTAGACGGTTTCCCTATTCTGAAAGCCGGTTCCTGGCCAGCGAACCTGTCTCGGGCATCAGGAGCCACAGCAGTAGGACGGCAGCGAGGCCCATTGCCGCCGTGCTCATGAACGCCGCTGTCCGGCCGAAGGTTCCGATTATTTGGCCGAAGAGCGCGGTGCTGACCGAAGCTCCCAACCCAGACATCGTCCCGACAACACCCTGCGCCAGATTGAATCGTCCAGAGCCGGCCGTCAGATCGGCGATCGTGAGGGGAGTCAAGACGCCCAGGACAGTGCACCGAAATCGTCGGCAGATATTCTGTCCGCCCGGGCAATCTGGGCGCTCGCCCGGCGAATGAAAACGCCGAAGCCTCGTCCGTTCCGGTGGTCCTGTACATGGCATTCGGAGAGGAGGGGACGATCGAGAAGATGACGATTGCCGCGGCCGATCTCCATCCCTTGATCGAAGTCGTCCGGGCAGCTGCACAAAGCGGCGCCGCTAGGGCGCGCGAAGGCTTGTTTGCGAAGACCACCGCGGCGATGCATCACGTCTTGTGACATTCAGAAGTTCTTTTACGCGGGTCAGAACGACATTTAGGTCATAGGGCTTTGAAAAGAATGCATTTGCGATTTCTTGAGAAGGAGCGTGGCTAAGGTCGCCGGAGACGACGATCACCGGGATTGTCGTTTTTTGTTGTTTGACGCACTTTGCGAGTGCCAGCCCATCCAAACCACCCGGCATGCGGACATCTGTGATGACGAAATCGATGGCCGCCGACTTGCTAAGAATAGCAAGCGCTTCACCAGCATGCTTTGCCTCGATCACCGTCAGTCCGGCATCGCGGAGATGATCCGCAATCATCATCAGTATCAGGGTCTCATCCTCGACCACAAGAATAGTAGCCGCGGATATGGCTCCTTTTTCCTTTTCCCGCACCCGTGTCACCTTTTCCCATGTGCTGGCAGCGCAGCTGGGGTTCCAATACTTTTCAATCCCCCGCCGCGCGTAAGCGATAAGTGCGCTCAGCCTGTTCTGCTTATACCCTGCAGCGGAAACCCGACGCTTCAAGCCTTTCACTTGGAGGCACTTCCAGTTTATGGGAACGTTCTTTTTGCCGCCTTCATTGCGCTGGGCGATATAGCTGTCGTGTCCGTTACGGATGGCGAATTCGCAGCGGATCGCGTTCAGCGTGGCGAAAATGTTGCTGCTGTTGCGGCATTCTTCTTCAGCTTCTATATATTTCGCGACGGCGTTATTCCGCTCTCTCATGCCTATGCAAGCTAGATACAGTGCGCCTTGTAATCCATCCCCAGCAATGGGGAGATCGCCGGTTGCATCCCCCTGGCATCAGTCCTCGAGCGATCTCGGTTTCCGTTGCGAAAACCGCGCCAGCGCAAGCGCGTTTTTCCTGATTTCGCAGGAGTTCGTTAGCGATAAAAAAAATGCAGGCGTGATGTCTAAGTCCATAAGGGCTAGGTTGAGCACTTCACGCCCTTCAGGGGAGCTGCGAGAAAGTGGGCGAGGCTACGGCTTTAGCGAAGGCGATCAAGCCAGAGATCCAAGGTGTTTTGGACCTCGGCGAGAAGCTTCTTACTTATGCCACCGATGTTCAATCGCTCACAACCCCTGAAGCGGTACTTAACGGACTCCATAGAATTACGAGTCCCGCTCTCAAGCTGAACCTCCTTGGCGCCGGACGTCTTCCGCTCGAGGTGTGCAATTGGGACGCTTTCCAGCTTGGCACAACGGTTTTCGTACACCAAAGCGCTCCGAAGGGCTGGTGGGAGGAGTGGCTGGAGCGGGCGCCGCACCACAACCCAGCCGCTTATTTCCTGGCGCGTTTAGCCTTAGCGCCGGTCGCAAGGACCGAAATGCTGCGCATGCTCGCGCCAATCGGAGCCGACAGGTGGGAATTCGAACTCGCGATGAAATATGGTATGCGCGACGAGTTCATATGCCCTGTTGGTGGCCGGTGGCTCATAATCCTTTGGTCGGCAAGGGTCCTGACACCGGTACTGACGGAGCCTCTGCGCATTGAGATTTTTGCGGCTGCAAGCTTTGCGGCCATGCGTCTTGAGCAGTTGCTCGAGACCCGTGCAGAACGCCACGGCGCTTATACTCGGCTTACGCCACGCGAACGCGCTGTAATCCGCCTTCTTTCCCTGGGCAAGTCGACTCAAGAGATTGCGGAACAATTGGGGATTGGGGAAGAAACCGTCCGGACGCATTTGAAAAACTTGAAGGCTAAGCTTGGTGTACGAAACCAATCTCACGCGGTTGCCCAGGCGATGCGCCAACGCCTCATAATCTAATACCCTGTTGGTGCGCCAGTAGGCGCAAATCGCATCCCGCGTCCGCGAACACTAAGAGCTGCTTAGCCGGAGATGCCGTCTCACCCTTTTTCTGATTGCCCGCGGGGTCAAGCAAGCTGTCTCAAACTTCGCCGGCAAGCGTCAGTTTCGGCCTGAAACGTGCGAGCAGTGGGGTCAGGCTTCTCGCGATCCAGCCCAGGATAAATGCGAGTGCCCGATAAGTCGATCTTGCTCGGTGCCACGCGGCCCGTCGCTCCTGCCGCTGGCTCTACTTTACTGCCGTCGAAACCGCAACCCCGAAACGGGCTGCCGCCTCCCAGGACCGCCGACCCGGACAAAACCGCATGAACAACACGCTGACGCAAATCCATCGAGTAAACCCACCTCAGCGGCTTCGATGTTCGAAGTGCCAGCACAGATTTCCACTCGAAGTAACCCGATGCCGGCACGAGGCAGCGCCGCACTTTGAAAGCTGAGCGGAATGCGGGGGTTGTCAGGCTCTGGTTTCGGGTAGTGGCAAGGAGCGTTGCCAGATGGCAAAAGACAAGCAACAGAAGCACAACGTAGCTCGGGCGAAGACCGCATCCAGCAAAATGAGGGGCAAGGTATTCGAGAAGGAGCTCGCGAAGCTCCAAGTCGAGCTTACCCGTCTCCAGATTTGGGTCCAAGCCACGGGGGCACGCATCATCGTGATCTTCGAGGGCCGGGACACGGCAGGCAAGGGCGGCGTGATCAGCCGGATCACCGCCCGCACGAGCCCGCGCGTCTACCGGCACGTGGCATTACCCGCGCCCTCCGACCGCGAGAAAACGCAGGTCTACGCTCAGCGCTACATCGCGCATTTCCCGGCAGCGGGCGAGATCATCCTCTTCGACCGCTCCTGGTACAACCGGGCCGGAGTCGAGCGGGTGATGGGCTTTTGCACGGAAGAGGAGTCCGAGCGGTTCCTGTTGGTAACCCCCGCGATCGAGCGGGAGATGGTCGTCCAAAACGGCATCATCCTGCGTAAGTACTTTCTCGATATCAGCCAGGGCGAGCAACGGCACCGGTTCGAGGCCAGGATCAACGACCCCGTCAAGCACTGGAAGCTGAGCCCGATGGACATCGAATCGGTCCGGCGGTGGTGGGACTACACGGCGGCCTACCAGCGCATGATCCAGCCCACCCACACGCCAGAAGCGCCCTGGCACATCGTCCCGGCCGACGACAAGCGCCGCGCCCGGCTAAACCTGATCCGACATCTGCTCGATAGCATCCCCTACAAGAAGGTCGACATAAACCTGCCGAAGATCCCCCAGTCGCAGCCGCGGCCGAAGGGTGCTACCGAGGGGCTCGAAGCAAAGCTCGCCGGATCGGCGCTGCTCAGCTATCACGCGCCCCTGCGACAGCGCGGGTCCGCTTTCGGCTCGCTATTGGGGTGATAACCTGGGCAGCCTATGGCGGAGCATTCGAGGCGATATTGGCGGCGAAGCGCATGACGAAGACAAGGTCCGCCGATAAAACTTTCGACGCCGCAAGATGCGTTGCGCGGAGACCGCATGCACTCGCGATTAGCCTGAATGAAATAGCAGCGAATTGTCTGGAATTGGCGTGCGCCGTGCAAAGGCGGCGCTTTCCAGTGGGTGCAAGCCCCACCCGGCGAACTCGCTCCAGCCGGAAGCAATCGGAGCAGTCATGGAGGTAACGAGATGACTGAAGCCTTCGATTAGCGTGTCACGAATTGGTGACAGCGCGAGTGTGCAGGCCGCAACGTGAGTGAACGC
>JBKQOR010000196.1:0-8942 GCA_052145435.1 Rhodomicrobium sp.
TTAAGCCGTAGGACTTTGCAAACTGGGCGAGCCAGACAGCGTTTGAGATACCATGGCGCTGGACGACCGCCGCGAAAATCAGAACGGTCGCGACGGCGATCAAAGTGCCGATGAGAATTTCCTCGAGATGGTCCAGCACTCGCAGGAACGGACGCGCGGACATCGGTTTTTCTCCCTCAAGCGTGACCTTTGCTCATTACGTACCGCGAGCCAGCTTGGCCGCGATCCTGCACTGTGCTTGCCGTCCTCAATCGCTTCGCTTTGCCCGCGATGACGCCAGCGCCGTCTCTATTGCGCATGCTTAGTTCATCGGATGGCCGGTTGCGGCATAAATCCGTTGCAGAAGCTCTCGCCCAACCCGGCCTTCCATTTCCCTGTGCACCGGCTTAAGCGCCTCGATCCAGGCCTTGCGCTCTCGGGCGTTTAAGTCGTGAAATTCCGTTTTTCCAGACCGCCTCATCGCCTCAAGCGCACTGTCGTTCTCTTTTTGGGCGATCTCGTTGGCAAAGGCCGTGGCCTCTGTCACCGCTCGTTCGAGCTGAGCCCGGTTATCGGCGGGAAGGTCTTCCCAGAACTTCTTGTTCACGATCAGCGCGTAGCCGAGATAGCCGTGATTTGTAAGGGTTGCATATTTTTGCACCTCATACATTTTTTGGGTGAACATATTCGAGGGCGGATTTTCGGTGCCGTCGACCACGCCCGTCTGCAGCGCCTGGTAGACCTCGGAGAACGCCAGAACTTGCGGCAAAGCACCGAGCGCTTTCATCTGCGCTTCCAGCACCTTCGAGGATTGAATCCGCATTTTCAGGCCAAGCATGTCCTCCGGCGTGTTAATCGGCTGGTTCGCAGACATAATCTTGAAACCATTGTCCCAGAAGGCCAGGCCGAGGATGCCCTTGCCTTCGAGCCTGTGCAGGAGTTCCCTGCCGACCGGGCCGTCCGTCACCTTGCGGAGTGCCTCTTTGTCGGGGAAAATATAGGGAAGGTCGAAAGCCTCGAATTCACGGGCGCCAAGCGGACCGAACTTGGAGAGTGATGGTGCGAGCATCTGCACGGCGCCGAGCTGCAGCGCATCCACTTCCTCGTTATCCTTGTAAAGCTGGGAGTTGGGATAAACCTCCACCCGGACTTTCCCGTTCGTATACAGCTCCGCAAGCTCTTTGAATTTATTGGCGCCCTTACCCTTTGGCGTATCCGGGGCAACGACATGGCTGAATTTTATGACGATGGGGAACTGCGCCTGTACCGCGAAAGGGAAAGTCATGGCTACGATCGCCGCCGCGATCGCAAGGGCCTGCGGGAAGGGTGACATAGGAATGCCCTTTGCTTTTCGAAATCACTAAGGGGAGCTAAGAAGAAACCACTGCACGACGCCATTAGGCGGCAGTAGCGGTGTGTTAGCGGGATTGCATTGCCGGTCTCGCCTCCTTCGCCTCTCATACAGTTGCACGCCGCGAATGCTCACGACGGCGCTCGTGACGCAGGACTCAATGCAGCTTCGTCGTCTTGGACTAGGTCAATTATCAGTCCTGTTGGCCGCGCTGCTGTAAAGCGTCCGTTCCGCTGGCGCAGTCAGCCGCCAGATAAAACCCGTTGGCGAGAAATCTAGACCTGTGTCAGCGTCAAGAGCATACTTAGTAATCTCGCAGAGAACGCGGCAGCCAAAACCATGGAAGGCTGGAGCCTTAACTGGCGGCCCGCCGGACTCAGACCACTTCAGCGTAAACAGAGGCTGGCCGTTATCGTCCGCAGCATTCCATGCGACCAGCACGACACCGGATTCCTCGCTCAGCGCACCGTACTCCTCGGCGTTGGTGACAAGCTCATGAAGTGCCATGCCAATGGACTGCGCGGCGAAGGGCCGGAGTTTAACCGGGGGGCCATCAAGCAATATACGCGACCCGATCCAACGAAAAGGTTGAGCCAGCTGGCGACGCACCAGGGCGGCGATATCGACGCCCTGCCATTCGCTCTTCACAAGCAGGTCGTGACTTGCGGCGAGACTTGCGATGCGCTCATTGAGCCTTGCCACGAAATTCTCAGGATTATCCCCTGGGTCCATCTGAGTGGCGATCGCCTGCACAACGGAAAGGAGATTCATGGCTCTATGGTTGACCTCGCGCTTCAAAAGCTTGATCTGCTCCTCGACTTCCATGCGCTCGCCGGCGTTGGTCGCGGCGGCCGTCGTCCCCGTGCTCTGACCTCGCCCAGCGTCAATGGTTTCATCCATTTTTGTTTCCTCCTCCACCAGTCGGTACAGCGGCTTACAGCACCGGCCGAGGACAAGATGAGCAAGGAAAGTGCCAGTGCGCCTTTAGCGAAAACTACCTTTTAAATACAATATGTTAAAGGCAAGACAATAGAGATACTCAGCACATAAACCGGCAGAAAACCGCCGGCCTCCTCAGGTGATTCCGGCAAGTTTTTGCCATTGCAAAAAGGGGGGGTTAAGCCCCGGCAAAAAAAGTAGGCTGTCTTCAAGCGCCGGGGTGGCACCCTTTGGAAGCGCCATAACTAACTGAGTTAGCGGCCATCAATCTTAAAAGCTTCGAGCGCCAGGCGGCGGGCCGCCGGCGCTAATCGTTGGCTTTGTTCGCCTCGCGGCCATCCCAGAAATGCGCGTTTGGAAAGGTCACTATCGAGACAGTCCGTTTTGGCACGATGGTGGCTATCTCCTCGCCGCCCTCCTCCCCATGTTGCCAGAACAAGGTCGCGGGTAATAATCGCGGATGATGAGCCGGGATGAAATTGACCGTGAGTCGATGATAGAGGGTCCAGGTGTGTTTCGCTGCGCGGAGTTAATCACGGGCATTGATCGCCAGCGGCGACGGCACGCCAGGGCGCCATTGTGATGGAACAGGCGAACGGCGCCTATATGGCGCGGTTCCGTCCTCCTTGCAGATTGAGTTGGCGATGTCCTATAACAATTGTTGTACAGAACGCGTCTGGAGGTTAGATCCGTGGCGGTAGTAATCGATGCTCCATCGCAACAGCTTTCGGCACTCCTCGCCAGATAGCCCGGCTTTCTCTGGGCGCTCGGCTAAAGTTGCAAATCTAGGGTCGCGGCAACGATGGAGTTTACTGCGGGGCGCGATAGCTGGTCTTTTGATAGCCACGCTGGCGTCGGCATTCACTTATGAGTATGCGAACGAATGGAATGCGCGCAAGCTGAGCGAACGAGCAATCAATAGTCTTTCTCTTTTGGCGGGCACGGTGGATGCGACAGTTGGCCGATATAAATATCTTCCCGATGTTATAGCTCTGGCTCCTGAAATACAAAGGCTTTTCGCTTCCACTGCGATCGGCGAGAGGCCGGTCGTCGTTGAGGAGGCAAACGAATATCTGGAGCGGGTTAATTCCAAGGCAGGGTCGGCGGTACTTTTCGTGCTTGACGATGAGGGAACAGGGCTCGCGAGCAGCAATTGGCGCGACAGGCAAAGGTCTATTGTCGGCGGGTCGTACAGAGAACGTCCCTACCGGACCCAGGCAATGCGCTTTGGGGAGGGCCGGTTTTATGGGCAGGGCAAGACGACCTTGCTTCCCGGCTATTACCTCGCAACGGCAATCAAGCAGAGCGGCCGAACTCAGGGCATTGCCGTCGTAAAAATAGACCTCAGGATACTCGAAGAGGAATGGAAGAAAGCCGGGGAGCCGGTCGCCGTTGCCGACGAGCGCGGTGTTGTGTTCTTGTCATCAGATGCGGCCTGGCGTTACCGTCCGCTTCGAAGACTTGGGGCACCGTCACTTGATGAAATATATGCAACAAATCAATACTCCGATTTGCAAACTGAACCTTTGCTGCGTGGCGAACGCCCGTATGGATACGGCACGGAGATACGCTTCAACCTGGCTGTTAACAGTGACGGTCAGAGGCGTATTTTGTTCGCGCACCATAGCGATTCGTTGGGTTGGACCTTAGTCTATTTTGGGGATCCGAGTGAGGTTCAGCGGATCTCCGCCGTGACAGCCGCCGCCGCGGGGCTTGCCGTCGTAGCCGTCTTTATGGGCGGGTTCGTGATCCTGGAGCGGCTGAGAACGCTTGAGATCGAGCGCAAGGCGAAGAACGAGCTCGAGACGCGTGTTGAAGAGCGGACAATCGAACTCAGCAATGCGAATGTTCGTCTCGAGTCTGAAGTTGAAGAACGGCGAAAAGTCGAAGCGGATCTGCTAAAAACCCGCGATCACCTGATCAAGGCCGCAAGGCGCGCCGCCCTGGGGCAGTTCCTCGAAGGTCTTGTCCATGAGATCAATCAGCCTTTGGCGGCGCTTCGGACATATCTCGCATCCACGCAACATCTGGTTGCAAAGGCGAAGACGGCCGAGGCCGCTACGAATCTCGAGACTATGCGGGCCGTGCTTAATCACCTTAGTCAAATGACTGGCCGCCTTAAGATGGTTGTCCGCGGCGATACGAGAGAATTTCAGGCGACAAGCCTGTCTGAAAGTGCCGGACGCGTACTTTCGCTGCTTCGGCCGCATTTGCAACAGCTTGATATCACGCTCAGCATTGAAGTAACGTCCAATATTTTTGTGCACGGTGATAGTGTCCGGCTCGATCAAATCTTGCTAAATCTGCTAAATAACGCGGCGGACGCACTCGACGGCCGCGAAGACGGTCATATTCGCGTGTCGCTTGTTTCCCAGAAGGATCGAGCTATCCTGACGGTGGAAGACAACGGATCCGGTGTTCAACCCGACCAGGTCAACCGCCTGTTTGAGCCCTTCTTCACAACTAAAGAGCCTGGCCGGGGACAGGGGCTTGGACTCGCAACCGTTCATCGGATCGTAACCGATCATGATGGATCGATTGCATATAGCCGCTCAGATCTTGGCGGCGCCGCCTTCAAAATCGTGTTTCCTTCCATAGTATCGGAGGCTGCTCCTACAATCTTGGAGATTGATACATGAGCGGTGGCATGGACACTTGCGTTCTCATTGTGGAGGACGATGCGCATATGCGCTCCGCCCTCGACCAATGGCTCAGCCTCTCGGGGTTTAGAACCCAAACAGCTGCCTCCGCGGCAGAGGCGTTGAGGATTTTGGACACCCAGAACGCTGATGTCGTCTTGACCGATATAAAAATGCCGAAGATCAGTGGCTTGGAACTCATGAGGCGCCTGCACAGAGGCCATCCCGGCCTTCCCGTTGTGCTTTTCACGGGCGAAGGTGACATCCCGATGGCGGTCAGCGCCATACGTGAGGGCGCTTTCGACTTTCTCACGAAGAGCCCGTACGATCCCGAACACCTTATTGCGGTCCTTGGCAAAGCCGCCGAACACAGGCGCCTACAGCTGAAGGTGAAGGAATTAGAAGATCTTCTGCAGGATTCGTCGCGGATCGAAGCGCGAATGATTGGGAATGCCCCATCCATTGTACGCCTGCGCAACGCTGTCCTCGAAATGGCGAGTCTTCCGGTAAACGTTATTGTTCGAGGAGAAACCGGCACCGGCAAGGAGGTGGTAGCAAAGGCCCTCCATGACTTTAGCCCGCGCCGGACAAAGCCTTATGTTGCGATCAACTGTGCGGCGGTTCCCGCGGACATGGTCGAAGCTGAATTGTTTGGCTATGAGGCAGGTGCATTCACGGGAGCCCCTGGGCTGCGGATTGGGAAATTCGAATACGCCCATGGCGGAACCTTGCTCCTCGATGAGATTGAAAGCATGCCCCTTGCGGCGCAAGCCAAGGTCTTGCGCGTGATCGAGGAAAAACAAGTCGAGCGGCTGGGATCAAACAAGAGCATTCCGATCGATGTCCGTATTGTCGCCGCGACAAAATCTGATTTGAGGCCGGACAAAGCAGGCGAGCGGTTTCGAGCTGACCTTTATTACCGCTTGGCAGGTCTGGAATTGCAGATCGCGCCGCTTCGCGAGCGCGGGGACGACATCCTGCTTTTATTCGATTACTTCACCCGGGTGATGGCGTCGCGTCTGAAGCGGGAACCGCAAGCGCTCGCGGAAGAGGATGTGGCAACCTTACTGTGCCATAACTGGCCGGGCAATGTCCGGGAGCTCAAAACGGTGGCCGAAAGACTTGCGCTGAGGGTGGGCGGGTTTTCGCTTAAAGATATACTCGCGTCTGAAACGCCTGCGGGGGCAAGTCTGCCGGACCGTGTCGCGGCCTTTGAGAAAACTCTTATCGTCACCGCTCTAAAACAAAATGGCGGCGCGGTCGAAGCTGCAGCGGAAGCGCTCGACATTCCCCGCCGGACGCTGAGCGAGAAAATCGCCCGGTACGGTATCGACCGCCACAATCTTCCCTGGTAAACGCGGCCGGACCTGATTATCGCTGCCCGGCAAAAGTTTGCCAACGCGCAACACCAAAAATGGCGAGAATTTGCCAAATAGCGGGTTTGTGAGTCGTGCTAGCGCGTTGCATTATAGCGTTTTTTCCTCTCGGCAGGCTTTGGCATCAACCTTGCGCACGTGTCTGCTCAAACGTCGGCATCCAAAACAAAAAGCCGACGAAAGGGTGGAACAAAATGAGCGACATTACCGTACCTCGAGAAGTGATCCTCGATTCGGGGGCGGTGATCCGCCCTGCGGTGTTGATGGCGTTCGAACCAAACACACAGGAAGCTAGAGACCTAGCGCGCGCGGTAGGCTTTCTTCTTACCCTCATCGCCTTCCTCGACGAGTTAATTGAACAGAGTGTCCCGGCTGATGCGGATGTCGCGCTGCATCAAGAGTGCGCCGTGACGAGAAGTCAAAGGGCGTGCCCTATCTCTGGAGAAGACAAGCACGCATCAAATGGTACGGAATAGCTCATGCGTAGACCCATTCTTAGCCTGTTGCCCGCTCTTCTGGCTTCGATATTTGCCATAGCAGCGAGCAAAGCCGCATCAACTTATGTGCAAAAAAAGCTTGAAGCCAATTTAAGCGTCGTGACGGTGGAGGCGGCTGGCTCGGGTGGAACCTATCTCCCAATAGCGGAAGACCTGCAGAACATCCTTGATGATCCAAAAGATAACACCTTGCGTGTTATACCCGTTATCGGGCGCGGTGGCGGACAGAACCTTAGCGATCTCCTATTCTTAAGAGGCATTGATGTTGTAATCGCTCAGCAAGAGCATTTTGCTTATCTAAAAAAGCAATATCCTATCTTGTATACGAATATTGAACAGAGAATACATTACATCACAAAGCTTTATGATTCCGAATTTCACCTTTTAGCTCGGAAAAATATCAAGAGCTACAATGATCTGGAAGGTAAGAAGGTCAATCTCTATAAGCCAATGAGTGCAGGCGATATTGGCGGACGGACGATCTTCGACCTTATCGGCGTGCGTCCGATCATCGTTAACTATGACTTAGAAACGTCGATTGAGATGCTTAAGAATGGAGAAATAGCTGCTACGGCGTATCTGGCGGGAGCTCCCATATCAGGTTACGCTCAACTCAAAGACACACAAGATCTGCATTTCGTGCCCTTAGATGAGGAAACCTTAGGCGCAGGCACATACGCTAAACTTTTGGACGTTTTTCTTCCCGCTAATCTCGACTCGAAGTCTTATCCTTTGCTTGTCGAACCTGGCAAGCCCGTGCCCACAGTAGCCAGTGGAGCCGTTCTGGCAGCATTTGTTTGGCCGGAAGGAACTGCCCAAAGTCAAAAGACCGCAAAGTTCGTAAACAAATTTTTCGATAACTTCGATAGATTCTTGCAGCCGCCGCACCATCCAAAGTGGCGCGAAGTGAATCTTTCCGCTGAAATTCCGGGATGGACGCGGTTGAAAGCGGCGCAGGATTGGCTTGATGCGCACAAGGCATCGATCGCAAAGACCGATGAAATGCGAACGGCGTTCGGACGTTTTATCGAGATGTACGCAAGCAAGGGCAACGCGGGTCTTACCGAAGAGCAGCAGCGGGAACTTTGGAACCAGTTTCAGGTCTGGTTTGCCGCGCACACGGCGAGCGGTGGGAGGCGGTGATTCCACAAGAACACCGCGTGAAGATGTCTACAAACACATATCTCTTCGCTTTGTGGAGTGCATTGTTATTGCCAGCCAACGCGAGCGCGCTGGAAGGCAAACCATCCCAGCAAGATAGCCCCGGCCAAACCCGGTCTGAGCAAGGGCGCATTCATCTTGCGCAAAACCAATACGACGCAAAAGCGTTTTTCATACCGCACACGACAGGGCAGGTGGGTACACCGTTCCACTTGACAATCATCGTGCTAAAGCAGAACGAGCATTTGCAATGGCGAACTCTCGTTTTCAAGAATTTACCAAATGTATATATCGTTTCGCCTGGCACTCGGATCGATGACGAGCATTATGTTAATTACTCTGATTTTGACAAAGTCACCATTATGGTGCCCCGGAGCGCTCAGCCAGAAGCAATGTTATCGGCAGTCTTTCTACACAAAGACCGGCACATCAAGGAATTGCACGAGCTTAAGATTGCAGTTGCAGGCACAGGGGTGAACGTCTCCGAGACTGATGGCAGCGAGACCGAAACTCCAGCTCCTGCCGCGGCCACCTCTCCAACGGTCAATCCGGTTTCCTCAATGGCAAGCGCCGTTCCGTTAACCGAAAGCCGTCCAGCGTCAGGGCCCAGCCGCATCGATCCGGTTCTGGAGAGTACCTATCTGCAGCGCGCCGATAAACTGCTGAAGCTTGGCCAGATTGCCCCAGCGCGGCTGCTTTTTGAACACCTGGCGAATAGGGGAAGCGCGCGCGGCGCACTGCTGCTGGGCGAAACTTATGACCAAAACTATCTGAAGTCTTTGAACGTAGTGGGCGGTGTAAGCGCGGGCAAAAACAAAGCGCTGTACTGGTATCGGAAGGCAGAGGAACTTGGCGCTGCCGAAGCATCCGCTCACATTCAGCGCCTCAATTAGCTATATCACTTGAGTCGTATACCGCGTGAGACTTGCCCTATCCCACAGGATAGTCTCTGCAGCACACTGCCGGCAAAGCAGCGCGAAACTCTCTACCGCATTGCGCG
>JBKQOR010000197.1:0-8838 GCA_052145435.1 Rhodomicrobium sp.
ATCCTGTACATGAGGTTGCTGCCCTCCGGACACACCCGCCGTGGCGATCCAGGAAAGCTTAAGCTCGCAATGACGTTTCAACGTCAGCGCAATGATAAATCCAAGTTAAAGCGCGGCGCTCTAAGCCTGACGCTTTTCAAAAGCCGGCGGGGCGAGCGTGAAATCTTCTGCCGCTCCTGGTTCTGCCGGTGAGTATTGGAAGCTCACCGGCAATGCGGCGTCGTAACCGAGCACCCGCTCCACCGAACCGGACAATCCGCTTAAGGGAAGCCGCATCCAAATGAGAAGAAGGTGGTTACGGCCGGTAACGGGACCGCGAACCGCGCCCTGCATGGGCGTTTGCTCGCCAATGACCTTCCGGTAAGCCGAGGCCCAGTACTCCCGCTTGTGCTGCAGCCCGATATCGAACACGGCACGCCCGGTGATTTCAGTGCCGTAAATCTCGCGCACGCGCGTTCCGGCAAGCCGGTATTTGAGCGCGTCCAGCTCTACTCCGGCGTCGAGCAGGCTCAGCCCCGGAAGCAGATGGGGAATATCGACTGGGTCTATATCGTAGCGGGAGGGGATCGCCTTCGATTGCGCGCAAGTGCGCCAATAGCCATACAAATCCCGCTGCTCGCGCAATATGAGCTGTGCGCGGAAGGCGAGTTCCGATGGCATTACCCCCTCCGAAGTCCGCGTGCCGATCCGCCTTCGGCATAACGCATGACATCGGAACTATGGGTGATTTGGGCGAAAGAACGCAAGCAGTTCCCGCACCCGTAAGTGCAAATCCTGCTCTCGAACAAAACGCCCCCGCCAGAAATTTGAAAGCGGCTGACTATCCGCTATACCTAAAGACTGGCTCGCTACCGTCCCTTGCGCTGCCCCAGGCCCATCTTCTTGGCGAGATTGGAGCGGGCTTCGGCGTATTTTGGGGCAACCATGGGGTAATTCGGCTCCAGCCCCCATTTTTCGCGATATTCCTCGGGCGACATGTTGTAATGGGTGCGCAGGTGCCGCTTCAGCGACTTAAACTTCTTGCCATCTTCCAAGCAAATGATGTAGTCGGGCGTCAGCGACTTCTTCACCGCCACGGCTGGCTTAAGCTCTTCCTTCGGGGCCTGGATCAAGTTCGACGAGGCGCGGGTAAGCGCAGCATGCACATCGCCAATCAAGCTCGGCAAATCGCCCGCTACTACAGCGTTATTGCTAACATAGGCGGAAACGATGTGAGTGGTGAACTCTACAAGCTCGTTATTTTCAAATTTGTCTTCTATCATTTGCGGGCTCCTAGATCGGCCTTGAGCTGAACTTTCCAAAGCCTTGTAGGAATTGCCCTGGATCTCAGTTTTGTCAAGCCAGCGCGCTTCGCTTTTGCGCTTTCCAGCGAGATCCTTGACCTTATTTGCTTGTTTCACAATCGTTTGCCTTTCGGAGTCTGAGGGGGAATACATCTCATATATCACAAGTGCGCCACTTCTCAAGAAATCTGTTGACAAAAAAGCGTGTTACTTTAGTTCGAAGAGCAGGGTGTCTCCCAAAAGACATGGCCTCTTTTGCGCATTCGGAATTTCTGCTTTTTTCATAAGAAGCCCTACGTATAGCGCTCGCATATATTCATAGCGAGCACGGGGCCAATTCACCCATGGCAAAAAATGCCTGGTGCGAACGAAAAGCAGGGCATCCCTGTCGAGGTCGATATGATCCTATAGTTGGAGCTTGCTTCCTTTGGGGGAACGCAGCTGAGGAATAGGCGCGCGCGGCCCGGCGCGC
Source organism: Rhodomicrobium sp. (assembly GCA_052145435.1). GTDB lineage: Bacteria > Pseudomonadota > Alphaproteobacteria > Rhizobiales > Rhodomicrobiaceae > Rhodomicrobium. Next base: position 1,756 of record JBKQOR010000197.1, read on the forward strand.
AGCACAATATAAAAAAAGATTAAGCTTCTCGCATCCCCGGAAAGCTCGATCGACGTCTTGGCTGAGTGACGAAGCGGCTGACGCATTCGCGGTATGCAAAAAGCGCGCTTTTCACTGCGCGGCCTGCTCCCTCTTTACGTCCCGCCAAAAGCAAAGCAATTTAGCGGAAAGCAGCGAACTCCCGGGCCGCCGGGCAGGCCGTAACTCTGCAGTCTTGGGCTTACCTCAACCTGTATAACTAAAGATGCCGGTCCGCAATGCGACTCTCTTTCACATTCTTCGACTGTGCAGAAAGTGCCTTGCTTGTGGATTTCGGGCCAAATTACAGCAAAGCGCTTAGCGTCGCGATTTTGGACGTGAGCGCGCGGCTTGCCTCCGCTGCGCTGCTTGGAGTGAGGGAGAGCGTTCCAGCGCTCTCGTCGCTAACCGTGTTTTACGATCCATTGCTTCTTCCGAAAGAGCGCTTGCTATCGGAAATTGGCGCGCTGTGCGATGCGGAGCCCGCCAGTCCTAAGCGCGGCCGGACTTGGGAGATCCCCGTTGTTTATGGCGGTGAAGGCGGCCCCGATCTCGCGGACGCAGCTCAGCGCGCCGGGCTGTCAGAAGCAGGGGCGATAGAGCTCCACGCCTCGCAGCTCTACCACGTCTATATGCTGGGCTTCCTTCCGGGCTTTGCCTATCTCGGCGATCTTCCCGAAGCGTTGCGGCTTCCGCGCCGGCCTGTGCCGCGCGCGCGTGTGCCGGCCGGATCGGTCGCAATTGCAGCCGATATGACCGCTATTTATCCGCTGGAAAGCCCAGGCGGCTGGCATCTGATAGGGACGACGCCCATAGCGCTTTGGGACATGAGCCGGCGGGAGGAGCCGCTGTTGAAGCCGGGCGACGCGGCGCGGTTCCTGCCAGCGAGCGCCCGCGAGGCGGAGGACCTCCGGAAACGTGCCGCCGATGGCTGGGAGCCTGAGCCGCTGGAGGCATCGTGACGCCTGCCTTGCGAATCCTCGAACCTGGCTTGGCTGCAACCTTGCAGGATTGCGGGCGTACCGGCTATCAGCGCTTTGGCGTTCCTGTCTCGGGCGCACTCGACGCAATCGGCTTGGCGGTTGCCAATATCCTCACCGGAAATCCGCCCTGCACCGCGGCAATCGAAATCCTGGGCGCGGGCCTGGCCCTCGAGGTGGAAGCCGAAAGTGCCGCACTCGCGCTCGCAGGCACGGCTGCGCCGCTTACGATAGACGGCGGGAAAGCGGTTATCCGGGTGCCACCCTTCCGGAGCGTAACCGTGCAACGCGGCGGCATCGTGCGCATCCCCGCCCCAAAGGGCGGTGCGGTCTCTTATCTTGCGGTGGAGGGCGGCTTCGATTTCATGCCCGCGCTTGGCAGTCTCTCCACCTACCGGCGAGCGGCGCTTGGCGGCTACCTTGGACGCGAACTCCGCGCCGGCGACCGCCTGCGCCTGCGGCAGGCTTCGTCCGCCCGCGAGTCTGTCTCTCTCAGCGTGGACATCCGCCCGCCCGAGGTGCTGCGCGCGATGCGCGGCCCCAACGAGGCGTACTTTAGCCCTTGCGCTTTAGAGACGCTGTTCGCCTCAAGCTTTACGGTCACACTGGCCTCCGACCGCATGGGGCTGCGGCTGCAAGGCCCCCGCCTCGAACGGGCCATGGAAGGTGAGCTGCCGTCGCAGGGCACCACGGCAGGCGCCATGCAGGTGCCTTCCGGCGGCCAGCCGATCCTGCTCTTGGCGGACCGGCAAACCACAGGAGGCTATCCGCGCATCGCGACCGTGATTGGCGCCGATATCGCTGCCGCGGGCCGGCTCGTCTCCGGCATGAGCGTGCGTTTCAAGGAAGTGTGCCGGGAGGAGGCCGTGGCTCTGCTGAAAGCGCAGAGGGAATGGCTGGCGTCGCTCCCCGCGGCTCTCAAGCACGCCCCCGGCGGCGGGCTTTCCACCGAGCAGCTATTGAGCAGCAACCTTATCGGCGGCGTCACCGCCGGCGCGACGGAGGAGTGATATCAAGGGTCATAAGTTTCGACTGCTCCGCAGCGTCATTCCCGCGAAGGCGGGAATCCATTTCTCCCGTTGGAACAGGCACTTGTATGGGTACCCGCCTTCGCGGGTACGACGCTGCGGCCCAGAATTCCGGCGCCTTCGGAAAGTCCGGCAATTTTTTCACACGCTCCTGCGCGGGAATGACGATGCACCGGTCACTATTAATGTCCGCTGGTATGAGACCAAAGGTCATTGACGATGAGCCCTGTAATGCCATTCCCGCGAACGAGCGTTTGAAGAAATCGATTTAGGTTTCCACTGTCATGACCGGGCCGTTCTATTCCATTTCCTCCCGGAATTGCATAATAACAAAAACGCTTAAGCAAATACTGCATATCAGATACATCATGATCGTTGCGGCCCAGGCCAAATAGCGCTCGGAGACTCCGCTTGTATCTCGCGGGACGGTAAGCAATGTCAGGTCCAGATTCTGCGAGGACGCAATCGCGAGGTAGTGCGCAGAGGTGAGGAGCAGGCCGAGCGCAATCGCTCCGGCCAAGCTCAGAATAACGCCGCGCGGCCGGAAGAGGAACCACAGGACCATCAGCCCCGCCTGCACCGAGAACATGGCGCAAATCGAGGTGAGAAACCACGAAAGCTCCAGGCCGCGGCCTGCGATCGCACCCATCCCCAGATAGTTGGCCGCCGCTATCGCGACGCCCAAGACGGCAGCCGCGACCGGCAGCCGCACGCTGTTCTCCTCGCGCTTTCGCCATAGCAGAAATAGTGCAGCCGCCGTGCCGGTAAACGCTGCCGCCGCGGAAAGCCCAAGCAGCAGCGGCTGATAAGCGAAATTTATCGGCACCTCTATTGAGAGCAGGCCGACGAAGTCCGTCACCCAGATCGAGCCGCCAAGCGTCAGGGCCGCCATGACGATACGCATCCGCCCTTCGTTCCGGGGCAGCGCACCGATGTTCGAAGTCATGACACTGGCCGTGAATGCACCGAGAATAGCAATCGTGACGGAGAGAATCACCAAGCTTGGATCATGTGCAATCATGGAGCAGAGCCTAAGCCAGAGGATTGTTTCAGGTCATTTGGACTGGAACTTAGAGCCAAAACGGCGTGACGGCACCCCGGTTAATAAAAAATTATGGCTTAATCCAGCTCTTAAAATTTCCCTCGCGCGGGGAATGCCGTGTTAGCGCCGTGAAATATCTCCCCGCAGCCACGAGACCCCGAGCCCTCCCCATTCCTTAGCGGCCAAATCGAGACGTCTGAGACCGTCCGAGGCTTTGGGAAAAAAGTACCACCAGCTTTTGATGCCGTTCGTCTTGAAATCCACGGGCCGCGCGAGAACGGCGAAGCCTTGCGCTTCGAAAAGCGCCTTGGCTCTTGGCATGTGAAAAGCCGAAGTGACGAGGATCCATTTTTGCCCTGGTTCCGGCCGCAAAAGTTTCGCAGACTGACTTGCGTTCTCAAGCGTATTCCGCGATTGGCTTTCCAGCATGAGGCGAGGCGGCGTAAGATTGAACGCCTGGAAGAACCTGCGGGCAAGCTCCGCCTCCGTTTCGGTATCCTGCCGTTCGAACAGCCCGGCCTTTCCGCCGGAAAAAAGCACTGGCATGGAAGGATAGCGGGCCGCGAGATGGACGGCTTCAATCATCCTGTCGGCGGACTCGTTCAAATGCGGAGCCCCGTCCCCGAGCGCCGAGGCGTCCTCGATCGCTCCGCCGAGCACGATAATGCCAGCGGCGCCGTCGAGATCTTTTGCCGCCACAGAACTGGCATACATCTCAAGCGGCGCGAGCAGCCAATGGGCCAAAGGGGAGAAGCCGAAAATCACGTAAAGAACGGCGCCGCTTATATAGAAGCGCAAAGCAGCCCGCTTCCGGCCGGCCGTTGCAAAAACCACCCCCGCGGCAAGGAGAAGGACGATCAGAGACGAGGGCTGAAACAGCCCCCAAAGGATTTTGGATAGGTAGAACATCAAAATAGACCGTTCCGGCACCCACTCTTCATCGCGAGGCGGCCTTGGCCGCCGTGGCGATCCAGAAGGCTGTTATAAGACTAAGGCGCGCGAGATCCCAAAACCCGTGGCCGCTTTTGGCACACTCTGCTTAGCGCAGAAGCTCATCGAGCGCATCCTCCGGTATGGCTTTATCGAGATTGTTGAACTGGCCGAACGCCAGCAATTCCTCCGCCTTATAGCGCAGCATTCCGAGCAGAGACCGCATAAGCGCCGATCCGAGCGCCACGCATGCCGCGCCCGCCCCGGCAAGCGCTTTGAGGTCCGGTGCAGGCGTTAGCCCGACGGTCACGCAAAGCGGGCCGTCGATTTGCCCGGAGAGCCGCTCGATCAGTTGAATGTGCTGCGCTCCGGGCACTGAGATACAATCGGCACCGGCTGCAAAATAGGCCTCGGCGCGCTCCACGGCCGTCTCGAATGGAGAGTGCTGCGGCGGCTCGATAAGAAAAGCCTCGGTGCGAGCCGTGATGACGGCCGGAATTTTCGCTTCCTGCGCTGCCGTCTTTGCCGCGTGAATAGCCGCGGCCATCTCTTTGGCTGGAACGATGCCGTGAGCGCCGCCACGGCCTCCATCGCCGATTACAACGCCAATGCATCCAGCCGATATGACCGCTTCGGCCGCGCGCCCGATCTCTTCAGAGGCCCGCCCAGCGATCCCCTCAAGGTCCGCATTGACCGGTACCGCGAAATTACGCGCGATTTTCTCAGCTGCAGCCACGAGCGCAGCGGTTGGCAGGCGCTCATCCCGCTTAAGGCCCTCGGCCCAAGCAATCGAGATTGCGGAAACGCCTATCAAATCGAATCCGGCGTCCGCCATGATCCGAGCCGACACGACGTCCCAAATCTCGGGAAGTATAAAAGTCTCACGGGCTTGCAACCGCTTCCGGAAGCGGCGCACCTTTTCTTTTTGTTCCTTGATTTGGGCCTCGTCGAGGCTAACGGCATGACCGGAAACGGCAATTTGGTCGGTGGCCATAGGCGGCATTCTCTAAAATTAGCGGTACCTCCGGCTTCCGCCACCGGAAATAACTTCTCCTGCCCCTCCTTCTGGTTAGTGCCACCGGGCCTTCGCCGCAAGCGAAAAGCGCGGCTCATCCATAAAAGCCTTTTCAAGCAAGCGCGACAGTTTGCCTCCAAAAAGCTGTACAAGGAGCGGCGCGGCGCCAAGACTCGTGCGCAACTACGAAACTTATCCTCAGCCGGCATCGATAAAACGCTGGAAGTTTGGAAACGGAATATTCACTTCTTATACCGGGCGGCGTTCACGATGATCGTTGCAGTGTCATTCCCGCGCATGAGCGTGTGAAAAAATCGAAATGCGAAGCCAGCGTATAAGCTACGAACGTCATTCCCGCGAAGGCGGGAATCCATTTATCGTGCCAGAACATGCTCTTAGCATGGGTCCCCGCCTCCGCGGGGACGACGGTGCGGCCCGGATTTCAAGCGTTTCAACGGGTTTGGCGATTTTTTCACACGCTCGAAGGCGGGAATCCAGTATTCGGGACGGCATAGATACGCAGAATCAATACCAGAGCGCAGCGCTGCTGATAACGCGAAAGCGGAGGTAAGGCACCATGACGTTCGAACGGGCAGGCGGCCTTTTGCGGCTACTGTTGGTGGCTCTGCTGTTGCAGGCAATTCCGGCATCCGCTGAGGATGCACAGGGCAACGCCGTGCCCTCGCCGCAGACACCTGAGGGCCAAGCGAAGCAGAACCTGCCGCCGCCGGATACAAGCGGCCTGCAGTCTCAAGCGTTGCTGTCCGCGATCGATAGAATCTTGAAACGCGCCGCCGCTGAGCGCGAAGCCGCAAAGACCCTGCCCGTACGCGAAAAGTTTTTGTTTCCGCCGATCTGGACGGAGACGCGCGAGGAACGCGAGTCTTCTGTGCGCCAGCTTCTTGACAGCGCGCTCGCCATCGTGACCGATGCCCCGATCCTTCAGCTTCAGGACCAAATCAGAAGGCAGCGCGAGAAAATCGCGGCCTCGAAGGAACGGATCGCCAGCTTGCGCGAAAAGCGCTTGGAGGCGCCTCAATCGGGCCTGATGCCCGGCATTTTGACCGACACGCAAGGCTCGATCGACAAGACCGTCGCCACCCTGCAGGACGATATGAAGAGCCGGGAAGCCGATATTGCACGCATCAAGCAGGACATCGGCAAGTCTCTCACCGCCGCGGGCATCGGCCTCTCGAACGACCAGCTCGATCTGCTCCTCGATAGCGTGCTTGGAAGCGATCTTCTGAAACTGGTGACAGCCTTTGAGGTGTCGAAGGTCGCTGACCAAAGGCTCGCTACTTTGGTCAACCAATCGAGCGAGGACCTCAAGGCCGCAAGGCGCTACTTCGCCATGCACGCGGCTCTCTTCGCCATGCTTGTGGAAGCGCAAGAGCTCCTGATCGAGCGCATCGACACGGTTTACCTGGTTCGCCTCGATGGAATTATAAGCGATATCGCCAAAACAGGCGCCCAGACGAGGCAGCTCCTGCAATCCCAGACACGGGAAGATCAGCGCAAGGTGCTCGAGGCGAACCTCAAGGCTCAGGAAGCCTCGCAAAAGGTTTCAACGCTTTACAGAGACTACCTGCAAAAACAACGGAGGCTTCTCGCCGAAACCAGAAATAAGACTCTCTTCGATTTACGCGTTGCCGACAATACCTATGAGACGGTTGAGGAAAGCTTTCAATTGAAGGCGCTGATGGACGATGCCAAAACTTCTTTCGATGCCTTGCATCGCTTGGAGGCTCCTGGGTTCGAGCAGATTTTCCGCAACGAGAACTTGAAACGCGAGTTTGAAAACCTGACTCAAAAGCTCGGACCGTCCTCTTGATACCGGCTCCGGTTGAATGCTTCCGCGCACGTCATCCCGGAACGGCGCTCGCGCCGTATCCGGGATCTTATACCAGCGGACATTAATAGTGACCGGTGCATTGTCATTCCCGCGAAGGCGGGAATCCAGTAATCCCGGCGGTCGAAGCTATTGATATAGCGCAGTGTTTACTGGGTACCCGCCTTCGCGGGTACGACGCTGCGGCTGGCGCCAACTGCCGGTTTTAGGATCAACCGGAT
>JBKQOR010000198.1:0-64005 GCA_052145435.1 Rhodomicrobium sp.
TGCGGCTTAAGTCCCATCCGGTTCAGGCCAGTGACGAGCGTTTGGAGGTTATCCCCGTCCAGCATGTTAAGACTTCCCCCGGACTCACTCGCTTTGACTGCAGTGCGCTGCTCCAAAGCCGTTTCGCCTTTTGAGAATGGGAGCGGCTGGACAACCTTTGGAGTTTCGGTAACACGGACGGTGATGCTCCCATGGGCAACGGCCACCGTCGTAATCTGGACATCGCGGCCGATCACGACCGTCCCGCTTTTTTCGTCGATGATTATTTTAGCGGGGGTGTCTGGCTCAACGGGCAGCTCGCCGATCTCGCTGAGAAACCGGGCGGCATCCAAGTGAGGCGGTCTCAACAATGTGATGGAGCGCAGATCCTCAGCGCGGGCTGCAAGCCCGTTGTAACGTTCAAGCGTATAGGCGTTGATGGCGTCGGCAGCGCGCGCAGCAGTTGCAAAGTCCGGGTTAAGAAGCTCTAGCGTGAGGGATTTTTCGCTTTCGAGGATCATTGCAAGCTTTCGCTCGACTAAGGCCCCATTCGCGATCCGGCCCGCGGTTGGCACGCCCTGCGTGACCCTTTCGGCGCGCCCGCTTGCCGAGAATCCAGAGATGCTCACCGGTCCCTGTGCCGCGGCGTAAATGACGTTATCCGGGCCGGAGAGCGGTGTGAGCATCAGCGTCCCCCCGGCAAGCGATGTTGCATTACCGAGCGACGAAACCGTTACGTCGAGGCGCGAGCCCTCGCCTGCGAACGGCGGCAACTCGGTGGTTACGATGACGGCCGCGGCGTTCTTCGTCTGCACCGTGTTGGCGTTGGTTGCGGTGTTGCTCTTGCGGATATTGATGCCCATGCGGTCAAGCATGGACTGAATGGATTGGCTCGTGAAGGGCGAGCCGCTAAGGGTATCGCCGGTCCCGTTCAGTCCGACTACGATGCCGTAGCCGATCAGCTGGTTCGGCCTTACGTTCTTGACGAGCGAAATGTCCTTTATTCGCGTTGCCGCCTGTGACGGCGCGGCGAGGAGAAGCGCAAGCATAAGGCCCTTAAACATCATTGCGTCCTAAGACTGCCATCCGCTTGAATTAAGCCACGTATAACGACACCGGAATCGGGATTGCGCGCGTTGATGACATCGCCCGCGCTTCCCGACTCCAGCGCCAGGGCGACACCGGTGATCGTGATGTTTCCAGATTGAAAAACGAGCGAAACCGTTTTGCCCTGCAGGACAACGTAGGGCTCGCGTATCGCATTTTTCGGGATTGGCAGACCTGGCAGCAGCGTCCGGCGGGCGGCTTTTCCAATCAAGCTCTGCCGGTCGGTCACAACCGGCCCCAGCCCCGGAAGCTGTACGCCGGCTCTGAGCACGATCATCTCCGCTGTGATAATTTCACCCGGATAGACAGTGACCTTAACGGCCGGAATGGCGCCAGAGCCGCCGGCATCTAAAGCCGCCGCGGCTCCTGGCCAGCAAAGCGCGATCATGGCGCCGATAGGAAGCAGTTTTCTTCGCATTCCTGCACCCGCGCTCAAAGGTTATTCTTTGTGATCGTTTGATACATATCGTCCGCAGCCTGAATGACCTTCGAGTTCATCTCGTAATTCCGCTGGGCCGTTATCAAGTTGGTTATCTCTTGCACGGGATCGACGTTCGAGCCTTCGACATAGCCCTGCTGAATTGTCGCATATCCGGTACTGCCCGGATTCTGCACTTGGGGGTTACCGGAGGCGGGGGTGTCCTGGTAAAGGTTGCTGCCCAATGCCTGCAACCCGGCGTCGTTTGCGAAATTCGCGATGGTGAGCTGACCAACCTGCGTTAGCACGCCCGTTCCCGGATCGGCGAACACCGCCCCCGTCTGATTGATTTGAATATTGACAGTATTCGCTGGGAAGGTGATATTCGGAATGACCAGATTTCCGTTCTGCGTTACCAGCTGCCCAGACGCGTTCTGGCTGAATGTACCTGACCTTGTGTACAATATTTGATTGTTCGGGCCTTGAACTTGGAACCAGCCTCGGCCATTGAGTGCCAAATCGAGCTGATTGCCTGTGCTATTCAGCGGGCCCTGCAGGTTCAAAGTCCGGATCGCAACCGGCTGAACCCCAAGCCCTACCTGCGACCCTTCGGGAATCGCTCCGGCCCCGCCCTGGTTCGGAACCCCGGCTGAGCGCTCCGCCTGATAAATGAGATCGGAAAACTGAGCCTGGGATCGCTTGTAGCCGGCCGTGTTGGTGTTGGCGATGTTGTTCGCGATGACGTCGACATTGAGCGATTGCGCCGACATGCCGGTCGCCGCTATGGTAAGTGCGCGCATAATTCCTCCTTATCAGATCGGCATGCGGATCAAATCTTGATAGGCCGAGACCGCCTTGTCGCGGATGGCCATTGCCGTTTGCAGCGACGTCTGCGCGTGCATGACGGCTTGAACGACGTCCTGTACCGGCGCCTGCCCTTGAATGCCCTTGATCGCCATGTCCTCGCTAGTCTTAACGGCCGATGCCGTTTGGCTGGCAAGGTTAGCCAGAACGCTTGAAAAATCGGCGGAGCCCGTAGCCTGGGCCACAGAGCTCCCCGCGCCGTTGAGCTGACCGCTGCCAAGAGAGCCAATATCCCTGACCGGCGAGAGAGAATTGATCTGCATCACGATGCCTTTAAAAGATCGATGGTCATATTCACTAGTTCACGCGCCTGCTTCATGACTTGCACATTCGCGTCATAAGACCGCGTTCCTTCCCGGATGTCGGCCAATTCCACAAGCATATTGACGTTCGGCAATTTTACATTGCCGTTTTGGTCGGCAGCCGGATGGCCTGGGATCTTTTCGATGCGGTATGGCGATGTATCCAATTCAGCGCCGTCAGCCGTAACGAGGCTTGCTCCTGTTGCCTGATCCAGCTGTAACTCGAAGGTGATGACTTTGCGGGTGTAAGGGTCAGCGCCCGGCGAGTTGCCGGTCGACTCGGCATTGGCAAGATTTTCAGTGGCGATGCGAATGCGCTGTGACTGAGCACTGAGCGCGGAACTCGCCACGGAAAATATGGCCGCAAGATTATCCATCGCCCTTTAGCCCTTGGCCGCTAGCAAGACCATGCCGTTGAACGCTTTCACAATGGATGTGTTGAGCGCGTAGGCGCGGGATATCGCACCGGCCTTCCCCATTTCCTGCTCCTGGCTGACATCGTTGCCTGTGATAGAGGTCTCGGCATTCTCCGCAGCTTCGGCAGCGGACTCTGGTTGGCTTTCGTCAACGCTGAAATGAGCGGGCGAAGTCGATGCGAGCTGCAGGGAAGCCGTCTGCAAAGTAGCCTCGAACGGCTTCAGATCGGCGGCCTTATATCCCGGCGTATTTGCATTCGCCACGTTTTGCGCGACCACTCTCTGCCTCGCCAGAAGCCACGACGCCTGGCGGGCCGCAAGATCGAAGACATCATTTGTTATCATATCAGCATCCATTTGCTGAGAGGTTTGCCGGGCAACACCGGCAACTTATCCGCTGTCTAGGTTGTTCGACTTACGCCAGGCTTATCGGCCAGAAGAAGGCCTGCCTGAAATACCGGGCAAAGTTTTGCCGCGCGAGCGCGGCGAGGGCCGCGACTTGGAGCTAATATAAATGATAAGTTCAGCAACCGCCTTATAGAACTCCTGCGGAATGAGTTGATTTATATTTGTCGCGTCAAACAGCGCTTTAGCCAACGTCTTGTCTTCTATAATCGGAATATCATGCTTTTCGGCGATTTCCCGGATTTTGACAGCTATCAAGTCTTGACCCTTTGCAAGCACTCTCGGAGCCGTGTCTTCTCCCCTCACGTAGCGCAGTGCGACAGCGTAATGGACCGGATTTGCAATGACGAGAGTTGCTTTCGGGACGTTCAACATCATGCGGCGCTTTATGCGGGCCCGGGCAATCGAACGCAGGCGCGCTTTGAGCATGGTGTTGCCCTCTGCTTGCTTGAGCTCCTCCTTAATTTCTTGTTTCGACATCCTGATGCGCCGGTGCCAATTACGCCGCGAAACGAAAAGGTCGGCAGCCGCTATTGAAGACGCCATGATCGCGCAAAGGAGGAAAATCCGCGAAGCGAGCCGCCAGATGAGCTCGCCCGCGGCGTCGGGCGTGCTATGGATGGCGAGAAAGCCCGTGGCGAGCCCGCCAAGCCCAGCCAAGGCGGCGAAGCCCATTACCGCGATCTTAGTCAAGCCCTTTAGTAGCTCCACGAGCGATTGAGCACTGAAAAGGCGATTAAGTCCCGCGGAGAGAGAAAGCCGGGAGAAATCCGGGGCAACGCGGCTGAACACAAATCTCGGTCTGTTTTGCGCGAGCGATGCAGCGAGTGCGGCAATACAAATAAAAGCGAGAAATTCTCCAAGCACGCCGGACACCATCACGCCGGCCGCTCGCAAAATCAGGAACGCATCCGCACCGTTGTCGATGCGCCAACGGCCTGGATCTTCGATGAAAACTGCGAGTTGCCGCGCCAACCCGCCGGCAACCCCAGGGCCGGCCGCGGCCAGAAAAATTGCAACCGCCATGAGTGTTGCCGCCGAGCTTACCTCCCTCGAAACGGGGCCGCCTTCGCGTTCGAGAGTTTCCGACTTGCGCTTCTCGGTGGCTTCCTCGGTCTGATTGTCTGTTTCGGGCTGTTCGCTCAACTTCCGCCAACCCGCTCACTTAACCTTGTAACTTTGCGTTATCGATCATTTCAGTGAGGGTTACGCCGAATCGCGATCCCTCATCGTCGAGCACCACAATCTCACCGCGAGCGATGATTTGGCCGTTGACCATCACGTCTACCGGCTCGCCCACCCGGCGATCGAGCGGGATCACGGCGCCCCGCCCCAGCTTGGTTAGCTGGAAGATCGGCATGGATGCCGAACCCAAAAGAACCTTCAGTGTCACGGGGATCCTCAAAACGATATCGAGGTTGCTGTTCGCTTGGTCCGGCGAGGCCACCGATGTCTCGACGTTCGCTGTTTTGAGCGCCTCTGCCGGCGCTTGAGAAGGCTGGCCGGTTTTCGGCTGCATGCGTAATTCTTCGGGAGAATATGGATTCTGAGGAACGGCATTTTGCATCTGTCTGGGGCTCACATCTGGTTTAAGCGGCTTCTTTCCTGCTCGAAGCGCCAGCGTCGTTTGAGGCCATTAAGTTCGCCTCCACTTGATCGATGCTGGGTCGCTCATATGCAGAGATCATTTTGCGGCCGTGCTCGACGGCGACCGACGCCATGGCGCCATTCATGAAGGCAAGAATTGTCTGCTTCACAAGTAGATATAGATGCATCTTCTTTTCTCTTACGGTTTTTATTTTTGTTGCAATGGGTGAAACGACTGCATACGAGAGGAAGATACCGGAAAATGTACCAACCATGGCTGAGGCAATAAGCTCACCCAATACTTCAGGAGGCTGATCTAGCGCGGCCATCGCCTTGATGACACCGAGAACCGCCGCTACAATACCAAGCGCTGGGAAAGCTTCCGAAATGCTGGAAAGGGCCTCGTAAGCCTTCAAAGTGTCGTGGCGGACAGTTTGAATTTCCTCGTCCATCAACGCTTCAATCTCGTCGGGGCGAGCGCTACCCATAATATGGAGACGGCAATAATCGCAAATGAACTGTGTTAATGCCTTATTACGCAGCACCTCTGGGTATCTGGCAAAAATTGGAGATTCATCCGGTTTTTCGATATGCACTTCGACTTCGTTTTTCGCCTTCGCCTTTAGCTCGCGCATCAAAGAGTACAAAACGCCAAGAACGGCAAGATATTCGGATTCTTTCGGCTGCGCATTCTTCAACGCTTCAACTATACCTTTGCCAACATCCTTTATTACTTTAACCGGATTAGCAACAATGAATGTTCCCAAGGCGGCGCCACAGATGATCACATATTCAGCCGGCTGCCAAATTACCGCGATGTGACCGCCCATGAAAACGAATCCGCCCAACATGCAGCCAAGGGTCACGACGAGTCCCAGAGCAATCGTCACAAACATCTCCACGTTTAGGTTGTGCTACTTTGCATAGCTTGCCTGAGCCTGATTGCAAAAACCGCAAAGGCTTCGTTCAAGTTTTAGAGGCCGCCAAAGGTGGGGATAAAATGCAGCCTGCGCGGGCCGCGGCGGGGAGCATCCGGTAGCAGAATTGCAACGGTTCCGCCGGAATTAACTCAAATTAGCCAAGCAATTAACCATTTGGTAATCTCGATGTTGTCTCCATGCTTGCCCAGTAGTAAATTTTTACTGGCAGTTTGCTCAGCATTATCGCCTATGCTTGTTCATCAAGGGATGGGTAGCATGTCCGCAGGTACCTTCGCCAGGCTTCTAGACGAGCTCAATGGCCGGGAAGATGTCAAAAATTCGGGCTTGGGCGGCCCGCTTTCCAGGGTGTCCAGCAGCGTCGGGCTCACTATGCTGGACCTTGCGCCGCAAACAGATGCCGGCTCGCCGCACAAGACGCCCTACTACGAAGAGGTGCCGGATGAACCGCAAATTGCTCCCCGTCTCTCGCTTTCGGATTTGGCGTCCTCGATCGGGAAGGCCACGACAGCCGGCGAGCTTCGCCGCCTAAGGCGCAGCTATGCGCGCGCATGCCATCCGGATCGGCGCAAAGCCGCCGATCATTCCGCCGCCACCTCCGAGATGGCGGCCGCTAATGAGTTGATCGACCGGGCTATCGCCTCGCTTCGCCCCCGCACCCGGTAGCCTTGGGCCGGGCTTGCTGCCCGCGAATGCCCCTTCCGCTTCATCGCGCAGGGGGAGGCATACCGCGCCGGGCGCGGCTTCGGGCGGAGCCTGCCTGCAAAACCCGCCTCACACATCTCCGATGCTGAGGCCCTGCAGGCTGGAAAGAAGACTGACGCCGAAACCGCTGCCACTTGACGAATCAGAAAGTACAGCGTTCGGCACTCCAGTACTTTGCGAGGCATTTGTGCCGCCATTATTTTCGTCGTATAGGACCGCAAACCGCTCAATGAAGGTCTGAAGCTTCTTCGGGTTCTGGAAGTCGTTGATATTAAGCTTCTGCGCGATCAAATTGGCTTGAGTATCGATAGGCTCTGCAGAGGTTAATGGGGAAATCCCAAGCGCAGTCTGCACGACAGTCAGTAAATTCTTATCCGCTAGAATGTTGTAGACACTCGTTATATTTGGCGCATTCTGCTGAAAATACAAAGCTAGCTGAACGCCAGGGTCCGACTGCCCCTGATTGGTCTCCAAGGTCTGCTGGATATAGTTATTCACAACCCCGGTCTGAACCGCCGCGGACGAGGTGGCGGAAGCGCCGTTATCCGCGAAATCGAAGGTTTGGGCCAAGGCCAACATTTGCGGATTGTTCAGCGTGTAAGCAAGATCGTTTGTGCTGCCCGTGCCCTGCTCCAAGACCTGCTGAAACAACCCTTTAGCATAGCTCATATCGCCCAGCTCGTAAGCGTTCAAGACATATGAAAAGAGCCTGTAATTGTTGACAAGGCCGGCGGGGCTACTCACACTGCCGATGTTGGCTTGATAATATGCAGTTTGCTGCTGCACCTCCGGCTGCGATGCCGTCAGGTTTTGCCACTTCGTTAGATTGTTCGAGATCTGCAAATACGTGCTGAGAGTTGAAGCCGTCATTTTCGTCACTCTAACTTAGGCGTAATTCACGCGTGGCCGCGGGAATGCTTCCGCTTTCACTTGCCGCCGGGCTCCTGCCTGTTTCCGAGGCAGGTACGGTCGCGCGCTTGGTTCATGATCCCCAGGTCAGAGCCGTGTTCTGGCTCGCATTGAGCGATATCACAGCACTGATTAATGATTTAAGAAGTTGAGCTAGCGCCTGTGCCCGTTTGGGCCGTTCCGCTAGAGCTTGCCGGACTAGTCAAGCCAGCCGTTTCATTTCCCCCGCCGTGGTGGTGGTGGTAATGGTGATGCGCTTGAGAAGTTTGGCTTCCGCTTTGCGTGGCTGTTCCAACCCCTGCATTCTGCAGATCGTTTTGCACCGCTGTCGCAGCCTGTGTGGCAGCGGAGGGGTTTCCAGATTGAACGGCCTGCAACAGCGAACTCAGATCCTGGGAGAACTGCGATTGAGAGGATTGGGAGGCGGCAACCGCGCCTTGACTCGCGCCGCTAAAGCCGGTTTGCAGCGAGGCCAGAGCATTCTGCGCGCCGGCGATGTCTCCAGATTGCACCGCGCTCGACAAGGCGGAGAAGTCCGTCTTGATCTGGAAGCCAGGTCCCCGGCCGCTGACCTGTGAAGAAGTCTGGCTGCCCGATGCGCTAGCCGTCTGGTTTGCCGGCGCCGTTGCTTGAAGCGCGCCCAAAGCCTGCTGCGCTTGGCCGATATTGCCCGCATTTACCGCGCTCGCAAGCGCCTGGAAATCTTGACGGCGCTGAGCATAGAAGCTTGCTGGGTTGCCCGAAATCCCGGAGATAGACATGGCTCGATTCCCCCTATTTTGAGAGCTGAAAGCGCAGACTAAGCAGCGCCGGCTTACGTCAAGCTCGCCAAAGCCCGGGGCGCAATTTCTCCCCAGAAAAACCTGAAAAAATTCCGCCTCTCACCGGATCATGCGAAATCCGGTTGAATGCTTCGCGGCGCTTTGTCGTCCATGAACGGGCGCTGGTGGATGACGTCGACGGCAATCGATGCAGCTAACTCGCGGCTCAGGACGCTTTTGCGAAAGCCGCGCTCTGCCCGTTTAGTCCTGGCGCCTCTAAACCCACTATGCGGGCTCTGGCCAGATCCCCGCCAAGCGCGGCTACGAAGTCCGTCACTGCCGTCGAAAGCTGCCCGGCCACCGCAGAAAGCCGCAAAGACACTTTCGAGACCGATGCCGCCTGCTGCTTGGTCTGGCCTGCCACTTGCGAGACCTTGCTTGAGCTTTTTGCCGCCTTTTCGCTGCTGCTGGCAGCGAGCGCCACATTGTTTGCGATCTCTTGCGCCGCCGCCGTCTGCTGCTCGACGGCCGCCGCAATCGCCCCCGTGAAGCTTTGAATGTCGGCCACCTTGCCCGCAACCGACTGGATGGCGCCAACCGCTTTGCTCGTCGAGCCCTGGATCGAATGGATCTGCTCGGCGATCGCGTCGGTCGCCTTGGAGGTTTGCCCCGAAAGCTCCTTCACCTCGGCAGCCACCACCGCAAAGCCGCGGCCGGCTTCGCCCGCACGCGCGGCTTCGATGGTCGCATTCAGCGCAAGAAGATTGGTTTGGTCGGCGATGCCGCGGATGACAGCGACGATCGAGCCAATCTGCTCCGCGGCGCTGGCAAGCCCTGCAACGTCCTTGTTGGTCCGGCTTGTCTCGGCGGTAGCAGTTTCGACGACGGCGTTTGTCCGCTGCGCCTGTTGCGAGATTTCCCTAATCGAGCAGCTCAGCTCCTCAGTCGCCGCAGCCACCGCGTTGGAATTATCGGCCGCACTAGCGGACACGTTGGCCGCGCTTGCCGCCTCGAAGGTTGCGGTTTCAGCGGCCTCTGAAAGTGTCTCGGCCGAAACCCGCAGCTGGTCCACCACTTCACCCAAGGTGGCGACAATGGCAGTGACGATCTTCTGAAACTGTTGAACGTGGGACTCGAAGTGATGCTGCCGCTTGTGCTCACGCTCTTGAGCCTGGCTCACTTTTTCCTGTAACGCCCTCTGCTCAATCGCGTTCTGACGCAAGACTTCGACCGCGCGCGCGATGGCGCCGAGTTCGGTTGCTTCGCCCGTTCCCGTCGAAGGGATGTCCAAATCCCCCCTCGCCAGCCGGGCTATCTTGCTTGCAAGGTCTGAAAGCGGCCGGGAAATCGAGCGGCCAATGTGATAGCTCCAGACCGCGATGACAACCAGCACTGCGATCAGCAGGCACGCCTCGATAAGGAGTCTGTGGAGAAAAATCGTGTCGATATCGTCGATATAAACACCAACTCCCACCACACCGCCAATCTCCGGGACGCTTTGCACAAGTGTAAGCTTTGGCGTAATAGGTCCGCCGGCGCCTTTTTCCATCGGATACTCGATGAAGCCGGTGCCGGAAGAACTTCTGGCGATCTCTATGAATTTCTGAACAACATTGACCCCATTAGCGTAGACGGTATTGAGACGGTTCTGGCCGATTTTCCTTGGGTCTATGTGACTAACTGTATTACCTTCGTTGTCATAGGCGAATATATAATTGGCTTCCGACTCGTTGCCGAAGCGGGCCGAGCGAAGCGCGGACAAAAATGCCTTTCTTCCTGCATCGCTCGCCGGTCCTCCGGCAGCCTGCATGTCAGCTCGGGCTATCGAGAGGGTTAAATCCAACACATTGCGGAGCTGAAGCCGGCGGTCCTCCATCATCTGCGAGCGCAGCGTCCAAAGCCCGATCGCCGAAGATGCGACCACACCAAAGGTAACCAAGAGGGGGATCAGATTGACACGCGTTGCGATTTTCAGGCGCGCGAGCATACAAGCATCCTAAACTTCAGGTTGTGACAGCGCATATATGACTGCGTCAGGTTAAGCGACTGTTATGGCACGCGCCTTTATTTGCTAGGCCTGTGAAGAACAGGTCCGCGGGCTACTACGTGTCACGCCTTGTAGGAAACCCTCTTCCAGCCTCTCTGGGGGCGCGGCGTACAGTCTGCCCATCACTGGTCTTTCCACAACCTTCCTCAATCGGAACGCGAATCATTAAGCTTTGCACGCTATGAGTTGAAAGTCTTACGCTGAGGATCAGGAAAGATGACACCCAATCCAACCTTGCGCGGCATTCCCGGTTGCCATGAAATCGATATGCGCGAGATGCTAGCGCAGACCAATAACCTTGTTAATCCGAATTCCGGGATTGCAAACGATTATCTGAATCAGTACATTGAAATTCTTCTTTTGGTTGAGAATTTGCCCTCTCTTCTCCCAGAAATGGTCGAGGAACTTCTGGCTTGGAAGCCAAAGACGTACGATGAGTACTTCCGATTGTCTCCTTTGCCGGGAAGCGCAATTGCTATAAAGATTTACCACGGTCTCGATAAGAGCTTCCGGAAGAAGTTCGAGGCGCGGATCGCGAAGATAAATAAGTTAACCAATAAGATTATTAAGGTAATAGGAAAGCACAAGCGTGAACATGATGCGGTTGTCGCCGAAGACATAGAGTTGTTTTGCCGGATAACTTCAATAAATCTAAGGCGCGATTTAGATATAGCCACAAACCTTGTTAATAATATGACAGAGCATTCTTCGGAACCGGCGCAGATAATGGCAGATAGGCTTATGCAAGTCTGAAAGTAGGCATCTTGCAGAAGAACGCACATGGACAACTTGCTGAACGATTTTTTGAGCGAGACCGCCGAGCATATTGAGGGCATCGAATCGTACCTCATTTTGTTCGAGCGTGACCCAGCCGATTCGGACGCGGTGACGCAGATATTCCGCCTCGTTCATACGCTTAAAGGCACATGCGGCTTTCTCGGTTTGGAACGCCTTCAAAGCATAGCGCACTCGGCCGAAACCCTGATAGATACCTTGCGCGAAGGCGCACCTCCCACCGCAACGGCGGTATCTCTGCTCCTCCAGGCTATGGACCGGATTAAGCACCTGGTTGCGCGGGTCGGAGAGCTAGAGGCGGAACCGGCGGGCGACGACAGGGATGTGACCGATAAGATCGCAGCCTATCTGCGGGGCGAGCCCGGCGGCGAAAGCACTGGCTCGCATGAGCCCGAACTGGCACCCAGCGCCCCGGCGGAAGCAAGCCAAGACATCGCCGGGACTAAGAGAGCCAAAGGAACGAAGCGGGCGGAGCGCAAAAGCGCTCACTCTGCCGGTGCCCGGGAAAACCCTGCCACCGCGGTCCAGCCAGCGAAGGCGGAGCCTGCCCGCGAAGAAGGCGTTCGCACCGCGAAGGAGGCCGGGCAAGCAGCTGCCAAGGAAAAAGCCCCGGACACGATCCGGATCTCGGTCGAGACTATTCAACGCATCATGGATCTCGTCTCCGAGCTGGTTCTGACGCGCAATCAAATTATGGAGCTGTCGCACCACCGTAACTTCGGCCAGATGAAGACGCCGCTGGAAAGGCTTTCGACAGTCACATCGGATTTGCAGGATGCGGTCATGAAAGCGCGCATGCAACCGCTGGCGCGCCTTTTTGCAAGCGTGCCCCGGATGATCCGCGAATTGTCGGTGGAGCTTCAAAAGAAATATAATTTGCGGATGGACGGCGCGGACACCGAGCTTGACCGGCAGCTGATCGAAACTATCCGCGATCCGCTTATGCATCTGGTCCGGAATTGCGCGGACCATGGGATTGAAAGCCCGCAGGACCGTATTGCGGCGGGCAAACCCGAGGAAGGCGAGATTTCGATAGCTGCCTTTCACGAGTCCGGACAGGTCCACATCGAGATAGCCGACGATGGGCGCGGGATGGATGCCGATCGGATCCGCGAGAAGGCGGTCGAGCGAGGCCTAGGCACGCCCAAAGCGATCGCGCAAATGAGCGAGGACGAAGTATTCCGCTTCATACTGGAGCCAGGTTTCTCTATGGCGACAGCCATTACAAAGATTTCAGGGCGCGGCGTCGGAATGGACGTGGTCCGCGCCAACATCGAAGCGATCGGCGGAACGATCTCCATGCGATCGGCCAAAGGCCGCGGCTCCACCTTTATCTTGAAGATCCCGCTAACGCTTGCGATCGCGCCTGCGCTTGTCGTGAGCGCGGGCGGCCAGCGATTTGCAGTTCCCCAGCAATATGTCGTCGAAGCCGTGAATGTGGACGATGACTCGCACGCGCTGCAAAAAATTCAAAACGCGCAGGTATTGCAGCTGAGAGATGAATTGATTCCAGTTGCTGCCCTCGCTGCAATTCTGGAGCTACCGGAATCAAACATTCGTGGGGATAAACTTGTCGTCGTCTTAGGCCTGCGCGGCAAAAAATTCGGCATCATCGTCGACGAGATTGCCGATCTACGGGAAATTGTAGTCAAGCCTCTCGGCCCTTTCTTTGCAAACCTAAAGGTCTTTGCCGGCAACACGATACTCGGCGACGGCTCCGTGATTTTGATTATCGATCCGGCTGGGGTTGCGGAGGTCTTGAAAGTGGAAAAAAATTCGGAGGCCGCTCTTGCGTATAGGGACAAGCAGAGTGCGAGCGCCGCTGGTTCCAATCTAATTCTATTCAAGGCAGGCTCCGGCGCCGCCAAGGTTCTTCCCCAGTCCGCGGTTTCCAGGATCGTGCGGGCCCCAGCGGGCGCAATCTCTAAGGCCGATGGGCATTGTCTTTATCGTTATCAAGACAGGCTAATCCCCGTTTTTTCCGTGGATGATGCCGGCCGGGACTCGGATAGCTGCTTGATCCTGGTCATATCCTTGCACGGAAAGACATTTGGTCTTCGGGTTCAGGAAGTGTTGGATATTATCGAGAACACGGATAAACTCCAATTAATAAGCAATTCACCCGGCGTAATCGGAATTATGGACTTGCATGAAGAAGCCGTAGAGTTCATCGATGCGGGATATTACTATCGCATGGCTTACCCGTATGCGCAACACGCTTCCGGAACCGCCAGGATCAATCTGCTTATTATCGATGGTGAGCTTGGTGCGCACGATATACTGTCGCCAATACTTGCCTCGGCCGGGTACGAAGTGACCGCCGTGGAAACGGTGGAGCAAGCCAATGAGGTTTTGCGCCATACGAATTTCGGCGTGATCCTTTTGGACTCGAAATCTCATGCCGCCTTAGGCGAAGCTGAGTTTTTGCATCGGCCCGGCGTGCTCTGCTTGATTCTCGATGACAGCCGCAATCGGCCCGCCGATGCCAGGAACGAGGATGGCGTTGTTATCGGCGGATTTGACCGTCACCGCCTCCTCAAAGCAATCTCTAACCACCTGGACACGTTACCCTCCAGCAATCCCAAAGCTGCGAACCTAAACCTGGCTCAGTCTGGGCAGAACGTCAGTTGCGGCTAGGTGTAATCATGAAAAACGCAGAATCGAAAGCTCGTTGCTGTAAAGACGGGCACCCAGCCGGCGAAGACATTATGAAGAAGACAAGCTTTTTTATCGTATTCGTCAATGACAATGCCTTTGGCTTGGAGGTAAAAGAAGCACAAACGATCTTCAAGGCCGGATATATCACGCCCATCCCGCTCGTGCGCGAGGAAGTTGCCGGCTTCATTAACCTGAGAGGCAAAGTGGTTGTTGCGGTCAGCCTGCGCCGCAGGCTCGGAGCCCCCGATACCGGTGAGCTTCGCGAAAGCATAGCGATCGGGCTCGAGAAAGACAACGAACACTTTGCTCTTCTTGTCGACCGGGTCGGCGATGTTTTATCTATTCCTGAATCGGCTAGAGTCGAGATCCCTCGTCATTGCGATCCGGCGCAATGCCGCTTCACGCGTGATCTTTACGCGTTTGAGTCGAGGCTAATTCCTATTCTCGACGTCGCGCGTCTCTTCGATTTTGCGTCTTGACCGGATTCGCTCGATCGATTTGCCGGCCGGTTGCGGAAGATTAGGATAATCGGTTTAGATGTGGCCAAGCAGGTTTTTCAGGTACACGGACTCTGCCTCCGGCAATGGATTTTCTTACTCTTGCGGCGGAGGCGTAACCCCCAGCTCAAGCGCCAAGCAAGCTTCGGCGGATATAGGCTGCAAGCGCGCGAGTCTTTTCCTGCTTTTTTCACCCCGGCCCCTGGGGAGCTGCTGTTGCAGCGGGGCGGTTTGCTGGGGGGAAGGTTCGCGGCAGAGAGGGTGAAACCACCTTATGGCAATAAATCCGGGCTCCGATCTTCTTGCCGATGCGCTGACAGCAGCTGAACCGCAGCGGGCCAAAACTGCCGCGGACAGGTTTGCGAGCTTAGCCGCGGAAGACGGCTCCAGCCCTCTAGCGTTCGGTGAGGTGCTTGTGTCGCAATCGCCGGTTCCGCAAACCGGAGCGTCCAAGCTCCCGGTGACCTCGGGTGGTATAGAAAACCGTGCGCTCGCCTCTGGCAAAGCCGGTAATCCTTACCAGCAGTTCGAAGCCGCGATATTGACGTCCCTATTCGAACTTGCGCTTCCGCACAAAGCCGATTCCGTTTTCGGCTCAGGGCTTGCGGGCGAAGTCTGGAAATCCATGCTCGCTCAGTCGCTCGCCACCGAGGCAGGCAAAGCAAATATCACGGGCATTGCGCGTGAACTCGAAGCAAAAGCGCAGCGTGCAAAATCTAGAGCTTAAGCGGCTGCACGATCTTAGGCGATTGCGCCCGGCGTCTATGCTCCGCCTTCAATTCGCGTTTTGGTTGTATCCGCGCGTTCCCGAAAAACGCTTCATAATGGAGGCCTATGTGGCGGCGCTCGCTGAACGTACCAAGGCCGTACTAACGAGACTCGAAAAAGTATTGGACGAGGAGAATGCCGCGCTATCCGGCTCCGGCTCCCGAAATCTCGGAGAGTTTAGCCGCGTCAAGACCCAGTGCCTTTTGGAGTTGCAAAGGCCGGGTCATCTTTCCGTCAGGGAAGCTGGCTCCCCAGAGTTGCGTGCGCGGTTTCAGACCCTCTTGCAAAAATTGGAATTGAATCGCTGGCTCTTGGCTCTCCACCTTGAAGCGGCGAAGGAAATTGCATCGGTGATTATGTCGGTGATCCGCGACGCGGAGTCCGATGGAACTTACTCCAGAGTTGCGGGCACCAAGAAGGTGTTTGGGTGATACGTAATCTTATAATTTCAATCTGGATTATATTCCTGACGCTTGCCTCGGCGTATTTTGGAACCGAGATGCAGGCCGGCCATGCCGGGCCTGAAACGGCTCCAGACGCAAAGGCGCCGGTATTGATTGCGCTGAAATCCATGACCGTGCCGGTGATCGCTGACGGCGCAATACAAGGCTATGTCCTGGCCCAGATTAGCGTTTCAGCGAAGCCAGATCTACTCAAGGCCCTGCCAAATCCCGCCGATCTCGTTTTAGCTGACGAAGTTTTTAGAACAATTTATGCTGAGGAACAGGTCGACTTTAGACATATCAATAAACAAAATCTTTCAGCTATGTCGAAGAAGATCTTGGAAAATATTAATAACAGGGCGGGCGCTGCGCTTGCAGGGGAGGTTTTTATACAGGAATTGCATTATTTGAGCAAACAAGAGGCCGGCGCCGGAAGCCTATATCGCCGTTGAGACGGGGACGCTCCCGCAATCGTGCACGCTTTAGCCGCTCCCCGGCTCCAAGACCGGAGGAGTGCGCGCGCCCCAGGGAACGGCACCCGCGCTCATCTTCGATTTAAACCGTAGCGTACAAACTTAAGCCGCGCGCGAACTGCCTATTAAACCCCACATGCTAGTTATGCCGCAGGTTGTGTAGAAGAAAGAACGGCGAAGAAAGAGGCATCCAATATGAAGGTTGCACCACGGCTGGGAGCGAAAATGCTCGCGCTGCCAGAACCGAAGCTCAACGGAGCGCGCGCACAAGGCATGAACGGGGCATCGGTCAGGCCGTCACCCCTTTACGCATCGCACCTGCCCGATTCGGAGCGGACGGAGTTTTTGCCTGCAAAGCTCCGCTTTTCCTCCCCCGCTACCGAGGTACATGCACCATGACCCCGGTTAGCCAAATCTCTTCAAGGAGCGTTAGCCTCGAGTTTCCGTTCACTCAGGCGGACTTTCAAATCATCGCCGGTATTGTCTACGAGCGAAGCGGCATCGTCCTGGCCGCGCACAAGCGCGACATGACGTACTGCCGGCTGGTGCAGCGCCTGCGTGCCTTGGGGCTAAGTTCGTTCCATGACTATTGCGTGCTGTTAACAAGCTCCCATGGGGACGGCGAAGTTGGCTATCTTGTCAATGCGATTACCACGAATCTTACAAAGTTTTTCCGCGAACCGCACCATTTCGACCATTTCAAGAACGTTGCGCTTCCTGAACTCGGCAACGCCACGCGAGGAGAAAGGCCGTGCATCACGGTGTGGTCCGCCGGATGCTCGTCGGGAGAGGAGCCCTACTCCATTGCCATGGCGGCCATAGCGGCGCGGGCAGAGATCGGCCGGGAGTGGGATTTGCATATTCTCGCCACCGATCTTGACACGGCCATGCTGCAGAAGGCCAAGGCCTGCATATATCCGGCAGACTCCTTGGATAATGTGCCTGCGCGCATGCGCGAGCGGTTTTTCGAAATGCCTCCCCGGGGAAATGCCGGTGGCGTTCTCTTATCGAAGGCCGCTCAGAGCTTGGTCGAATTCAAGCAGCTGAACTTGCTTGGACCGTGGCCTGCGAGCGAGCGCTTCGACGTCATCTTTTGCCGCAACGTCATGATTTACTTCGATGCGAAGACGAAGGCCACGCTCGTCGAACGGTTTCATTCGGTCCTCAACGACGGCGGATGGCTTTATGTCGGCCACTCGGAATCGCTGCTCGATCATCAGACCCGCTTCAAACTGAGCGGCCGAACCATTTATCAAAAGCTTAACCCGTGACCACGCCCCGCAAATATAAAGAAATACCGCCTGGAGCCGGGTCATCGGCGCGCAGCGACCCTAGCGTACCGCGTTCCGCTAAGGAATGGGTTGTCTTTGCCGATGCACAAGTGAATCTCGAAGCGCTTGCAAGGGAGCTCTCCCGGACCTCGCAGGACGTCGAAAGCAGCGTCCAGGGCGTTTCGAACAAGCTCCAGCATCTTGCTTTGGCCGCACGGACGCAGACCGAGACGGTGCAAGGCTTGATGACGTCCCTTAAGTCGATCGACCTGAATGGGGAATCCGTCTCCCTATCGGAGCTGGCGGCGAGCCTTGGCGAAACGCTC
Organism: Rhodomicrobium sp.; assembly: GCA_052145435.1. GTDB lineage: Bacteria > Pseudomonadota > Alphaproteobacteria > Rhizobiales > Rhodomicrobiaceae > Rhodomicrobium. The sequence continues at coordinate 17,670 of JBKQOR010000198.1, forward strand.
TCGCTGCTTGTTAGAAAAATCATCAATCTATCCTCGCGCAGCGTAGCGATGGTTTATGCGCTGGACGACGTGCAGGGCGAGATCAAGTCCATGCAAGACTCAATCGCACAAATCGAACAGATCAACCGGCGGACAAATTTGCTTTCGCTAAATGCGAAAATCGAAGCGGCCCGTGCCGGCCATGCCGGGCGCGGCTTTGCCGTGGTGGCGACGGAGGTGGGAGATCTGGCGCGTGCCGTCAACACACTCTCGGATACCGTCAAGCGGCAAATTACGTCGGTGTCCGACGGGGTCAGGCGCGGCGACGCCCTGCTAAAAGAAATCTCAGCCATCGAGATGTCCGAGGAGAACCTGAAGGCTTACGCACGCATCAAAGCCATGATGGGTAGCCTTGTTAGTCAAAATGCCGCTGTCGCCGGGATATTGCAGAAGACGGCCATTTCCTCGGAGGAAATGGAGCAAGCCATCTCCGGCGCGCTTGCCGATATGCAATTTCAAGACACTGTAACGCAGCGCATTCAGAATGTTAACGGGGCACTCGCTCTGATCGGCCGCGCGGCTGCGGCTGCCGCTGGGAAATCGCAGCCTGAATTATCGCGCTCCCGCTCCGAAGGAGAGGAGAGAGTCGCGATGCTCCAAGACACAGCGGACCGTTTTTCGATGAGCGAAGTGCGCGGCCCGGCGCGAGACGGCCCGGAAAATCCGCCGGAGAGCGCGCCGGAAGTCTAAAGGCCGGCCTGCGCGAACAGGCACGCCCATTCACGTTCGGGCATCATACCACATCCGGTTGAATGGTTCACCCACCGGAGTTATCAAGTTCCGGGATGACTATGTTGAAATGGCTGCGGAATTAAACCGGACAGCCGTGTGGGCCCAGGGAGATCGCATCGGGTGTATTGCCTCATTTAGTTGAATTCCGGCGGCGTGCCGGCTTCCACGCCATTGTGCCAACCGTATGGCAATTTTGAAAACTCGATATCCCGGCTTGATCGTTCGAAGCGTCACTTCAATCCCATCTAATTTAGCCGCCGGTCTGTCGCGCTCCGAATCTCCATGTAGTGTCACGTTACGTCAACGGCATGGCTCCCGCATTTTCCCGCTAGTGTGGCGTCTCGCAATTGCCTTCACCCTTCGTGGCTATCCTCGCGAAGGCAATTGCGAGACATAAGCCACACTAGCTCTTTGACTCTGCTAGTGTCCCTTATGTCTCTGAATTACCGTGCGAGCCCTCGGCAATGGGTGCGGTAATTCGGAGACGGGACACTAGAATAGTTGCGATGCGATGGCCTATCGATCGCAAAGGAACGCTTTCGCAAGCGCCGCCGGCCTCGATTAGAGACTTTGGCATTCCAAATACCGCACAACTTGAACTGTCTTGCGCAATTGTCCAAGCCCCTGCATTCTTTAAGCTTGTGAATTCCTTGGTTCCATCATGGCCAAGGCCAGTTAGCATTATCGCCAAGACGTTTTTGCCGTACGCCTCGGAAACGCTCGCTGCTAGGACATCGATGCTGGGTTGATATAGGCTTTCCCCCGTATCCGGACGCACGCTCACAGTACCTTCCTTGACTCTCATCTGCAGGCCGCCGGGTGCGACATAGACCGTTCCATCCACGATCGCGTCACCGTCTTTTGCTTCGAGGACATTATGCCCAGTCTGCGCGTTGAGGCGGTGCGCAAGCGCCGCGGTGAAGGGAGGCGGCATGTGTTGCGAAATAAATACCGGCACCGGCAACGGGCTCGCCAGAACGGTGAAAATCTCAGTGAGCGCTTGCGGGCCGCCCGTGCTGCTTCCAATCACAATGGCGTTTGGGAAGAAGTCCTTTGGCAACGAAGGAGGCTCACCCAGAACTGCATTACCCGGTCCGCTTGGCACAGTCGGACCGGATGCGCCTGTGCTTCGTTTCCGCCGGACGCTCGCTGCCACGAGAAGTTTCTCGCGAAGAAGGACTGTACCTTGCGACTTTGGAATGAAATCGACAGCGCCTAAGGCTAAGGCGTCCAACATAATCTCGGCGCTGCGTTCGGTGGGGGCGCTAACCATGATCACTGCCGCGGAAGACTTTGCGGCAAGCTGCCGCAAAGTTTCGAGCCCCCCTTGCACAGGCATCTCGACATCGAGAGTTATAACATCTGGCTGTAATTCTAACGCCTTTTGAACGCCTTCCCGGCCGTCGCTGGCAGTGCCCACGACGGTGAAACGCCCATCCGCGTTAATCTCCTGCGAAAGCGCTTTCCGCATAAAAGCAGAATCGTCGACCACAAGAACCCGGATCTGATTGGCCAATATAAGACGTCCTGAGTCTAGCGTAACGGCCCCCACCCTTCCCTGAGCAGCTTTTGCGAAGCTTACGGCGGTAAAGCGGGATTTGGCAGGTACGGCGCGGCGCTAGATGCGGAGCTGCGAATATGCCGCGATTCCCGCTCGCTCACGAGTTCTGCGCAAGTCGAATCGCGGTTGTTCATGCTCAATATGTTAACCGGCATCGGTTTGGGCATGACAGAAACAAACATCACTGTGTCGAATCCGCAACGAAAATTCAAGGGCTTGGAAAAAGCTACCGTCTTATTGCTGGCCATGAGAAAGGAAAACGCGTCGCGGCTTCTCGCGCACTTCGGCGAGGAAGAAATTCGAGCGATCGCTCAATCGGCGCCAGACCTCGGCTCCGTTCCACAAACCGCGCTCGACAATATCGCGGGTGAATTTATAGCCGAGTTAGGCCTCGGTGGCGGCCTGCACGTTTCCGCCGAACAGGTTCAAGAGCTTCTCGATGACATTCTGCCTCCAGAGCAAGTGCGGCAGATCATGTCCGACGTCCATTCTAGAATTAACGAGGCCGTTTGGCCACGCCTTGTAGAGCTGCCTGCGCAAGCTATCGCGCAATTCCTGAACAAGGAGCACCCTCAAGCAATATCGTTTGTATTGTCCAAAGTAACAACCTCGCTCTCGGCGGAGGTCCTGACGCTTTTGCCGCCCATTTTGCGCAACGAGGTGATGAGGCGAATGCTCACAAACAAGCTCGTCACGCAACAAGCCCAACGTCTTCTGGAGCAAGTCTTGCGCGATGAACTTTTGCTGAAGTTCGCAAGGGCGAGCGGTGAAGACGCGCACGCGCGTATCGCAAAAATTATCAACAAGCTTGGGCGGCGGGAGATGGAGGAAGTTCTCGAAAGTTTGGGTGCCACCCGCCCAAAGGCGGCCGAGATCATTCGCGGGCTTCTATTCACGTTCAACGATATAGTGAAGCTTACACAGAAGACCCGAACCGTGCTTTTCGAAAACGTCGAAGCCGAACGTCTTATCCCCGCCCTCAGCGGCGCAGACCCTGGCCTCAAAGAGCTGATTCTATCGTCGGTACCTTCGCGAACGCGCAGGGCCATAGAACAAGACCTGGCCCTTACCCCTCCGTTGTCCGATAAGGAAATTGAAAAAGCGCAGCGGGAAATTGCCGATATCGCATTACAGCTGGCAGATCAGGGCGTCATCAATCTAACTGTTGCTGGAACGGAAGAATAATATTCGGAGGGTATATGATTCCTAATACAAGCAATCCCGGCATATCTGAACGGATAAAAGCAACTGCTAAATTATCTATCGATAAACTGCCCGTGCTTAATACTGTATTCGAGAATATGGCAGCCCCATGCGCGGAGCAATTGCGTGATTACTGCTCAGCCGCATTCTCTGCGTTCGTCAATAAAATTGTTTCAGGCGATTCTTGGGACCTTCTGGAATCATTATCCGATAGCATCTCCGTTGTCTTCTATTGCCGGGAGTGGGACGCTCGCATTGTTATCGGGCTCGAACGGCGATTTGTATTCGCGATCATCGAAGCAATGTTCGGCGGAGAGGGTACCGAACTTCCTTTTGAAGCGATACGGCCATTCACCTCTCTGGAAATGCGAATCGGACGGATTGTTTGCGAAATTGCTGCGAAAGCTCTGGAATCGGCGTTCGGTACAATTTGCGAGGTTTCACTTGAACCGGAAAGGACCGAGGCATCGCTGGAATTTATGACGTTGGGCCAGAGCAGCATGATTATGATCCATGCGGAGATACTTTTTCAGGTGCTGGATCACGGCGGCCTGATGTTCATCCTTATCCCGCAGAGCAGCATGCAGCCCATCCGCCAAAAGCTCGGGCGCGAACGCAAGCCAGTGCCATCGCCTAACGATCCGCGATGGATGAGTGCTCTTAACTACCGGATCTCTAACACGGAGGTTTCTGTAGAAGCCGTGCTTGACGGGAAGAAAATGGAACTAAGCGAACTTCTGCGGCTCAAGGCCGGCAATACTATCGAGCTAAGCGGCACAGATCAGAACGTTATACTCGAATGCGAGGGCGATCCCCTCTTTCGGGGGCATCTCGGCCAGTCCCGAGGGTTCTTCTCAGTAACCATCGACGCCCCGATTGGCGAGGGTCCTAGCTCAGAATTTCACGATCGAAACAATGCCGGATTATTAGGTGATATCGGATCCAGTTGAATGCTTCCACTACATCATCCCGGAACGGCGCTCGCGCCGTATCCGGGATCTTAAAAGGCGCGGCATTTGCAACGATCCCGGATAGCGGGCCAAGCGGCTTCCAGGATGACGGCCGCGAATTACTCAACCGGATCTGGTGTAAATCATCGTTTGAGTGTGCCCTCCGGACCGGTCAAGTTATCGAGCGCGCGGCCGAGAAGAGGCTTGAGACCGAGGCAATAGTTGGTTCCAGCCGCAATCGCGCTTGGCGCTTGCTCGAAAGGTCCGGCACCAATTTCGCCCGCAGCGTGCTCGATGAGGGCATTCACGCTCATCTCCGTCGCCTCCATATGGAATTGCAAGCCAAGAACGCGCTTCGCAAACGCGAAGGCTTGATTAGGCGTTCCGGCCGTCTCCGCCAGCCGTTCCGTACCTGGCGGCAAATCGAAAGTCTCGCCGTGCCAATGGAAGGCGATGAATTCCGCGGGAAGGCCCTCGAAGATCGCGTGCGCGGCTGGCGTCCTTCGGACCGGGAACCACCCGATCTCCTTATGCCGAGCCGCATAGACCTTGGCCCCGAGTGCCTTTGCTATGATTTGAGCGCCGAGGCAAACGCCAAGGACGATCTTGCCCGCGCCGATGGCGTCGCGGACAAGCGTGATTTCCGGGCCGAGCCAGGAATAGCGCGCCTCGTCGTTGGCGCTCATCGGCCCGCCCATCACCGTGAGCATATCGAAGGCATCGAGCGCCGGTAACGGCTCCTCCCGGTGCAACGAAGCCACCGTCATCCGGACGCGGCGATCCTCGGCCCAATCCGCGATCGCCGCGGGCCCTTCGAACGGCACGTGCTGCAGAACCGACATTCTCATCAGTATTGCGTCCCCCCAGGCATATCGTGGTTCTTCCATCGTTTGTTCGACCACATCCATTGTTCGGGATGCTCGCGAATCCATGCCTCGAATTGACGTTGGATGGCGGCGGTCAAATCGCGGATGTCTTCGTCGGGCTTGTCCGTGCGCGGAACTTTCAGCTCCCTGAACGTAATTTTGAAACGCGACTGTTTACCGATGCGCACGACACGCCCGACCCATAGCCGGGTTCCGGCCCGGCGCGCAAGCCAAGCTGGGGCGGTTGTCGCCCACATCATGTGCCCAAAAAACGGAACTTGAACCCCCTGCCAATCGACGAGATCGGCCAAGACCCCCACTGCGCCGCCCCCCCGCACATAAGCAGCAATACGCATGACGGTGTTGAACCCCTCGCCGCCCTTGCTCGCGAAAAGTCCACCGGGATAAAGTGCGGCGCGAAGGCTGCGGATGTAACGGTCCACGTAAGGGTTTTCCACGATGCGGTAAACGCCGGCAGGCCGGGCGCCGATGGCATTCACGGGCGAGATACCGATCTCCCAATTGCCTGTATGCAGGCTTGCGAACACCGCAGGGCCCATCTTGTCCTTGTATCGCGCTATGAGGGGCGGATTTTCGTATTCGATCCGCGATGGGTCTTTCAATATGCGGTCCAAGAGAACCGTTTCAGCCATCACCCGGCCGAGGTTTTCCCACATGCCAAGCGCGATGGCCTCACGTTCGGCCGGCGTTTTCTCCGGCATCGCCTTCTCAAGGTTCTTCAGAGCCCGGCGGTGACGCCGAGTCCTCGGCGCGATTAGCCGCCATATGCGCGCCGAAACCGGTGCCGCCATGCCGAGGGGCATAGCGCGCACGAAGTAAACAACTGCCAGCAGAAGGCCGAATTCTAGCCGGTGGCGGAGATCGAGAAGCATGAGCCCAGAGCTATGAGTTTGCGCGCGAGGTGAGCTTGTCTTGCAAGCGTGCGCAGGAACGTCAAGCGATTAAAACATGGCCGCGGGCGCGATGCCGCGCCGCATGAAGGCCCGGCGCAGCGGTCCGATGGTGCCGAGGGCGTAGAGTCCGGCGCCGCGGGCTACCTGGAGCGGCAGAAACCCGGAAAGCAGACTCCGGTTGAGCAGGTCCAGACCCAGCGTGCGGCTCATAATGTCGCCCCTTCTCGCCGCCGAGTAGGCGCGAAGCAGCTTATCGCCTCCGATGTCCTCGCCGCGGCTGCGGGCCTCCGACAAGAGCGCGGCGAGGGTCTCGGCATCGCGGAAGCCGAGATTGAGCCCTTGCGCGCCAATGGGCGGAGCGGCGTGAGCTGCCTCTCCAACGAGGGCGGCGCGCGCGCGTCCATATTCGCGCACCACCACCGAGGCAAGCGGGAAGCCTGCTCTCGCGCTGAGGCCGGAGATGCGGCCCAGAGCGAAGCGGGACGCCTTCTCAGCTTCCGCGGCGAAAAGCGTGTCGTCGAGAGCGAGAAGCCGCTCCGCCTCGGGGTTACGCTCGCTCCAGACAAAGCTGGAGCGGTTGCCTGGGAGCGGAATCAGCGTCAAAGGCCCTGCGCTCCGGTGAAATTCGATGCAGACGCCATTGTGCGGGCGTTCGTGCGAAAACGAGCCGGCAAGTGCGACTTGGCCGTAAGACCAAGTGAACGAGCGGATACCGGCAGCCTCGCGCGTGGCGGATGCCCGCCCGTCGGCTCCGATGACGAGGGGCACGCTCAGCTTCGTCCCGTCCTCGAATGTCAGGATGGCTTCGGCGCTGCGGCTGTCAAGGCTCACCAGCCGCCCCGGCGAGATGACGCGAAGGCCGCGCCGCTCCGCTTCGCCTTTGAAGGCGCGCGCGAGGTCTGCGTTGCTGATATTATAGCCGAATGCGCTCTCGCCGATCTCCGCGGCCTCGAAGGCGCAGTCGGGGGCACGCAGAAGCCGGCCGGTGTCGTCGATGAATTGCAGGGTGCGCAACGGTTCCGCCGCCTCTGCACATGCCTGCCACACGCCGAGCGTTTGCAAGAACTCGACGGATTTGTTGAAAAGAGCCGCGCTTCTGCCTTTCGCTGCGCTCACGGTCGCACTCTTGGACGTATCGGCGACTAGCGGCATCAGGCCGATATTCTGGCAAGCGAACGCCGCCGCCAGCCCCGCAGGCCCGGCACCGGCGATAATGGTATCAATGTGAGTCATGCGCTGCTTCCCGCGGCGATCGCATCGTCAAGGGAAACTTCTACGCCGCGCCCGGCCGGCTTTCAAGTCAGGCCGGGCCCCCCCCGCCCGCACGCCGCCATCAGAGGCACGGGGAGCGAAGCCGCCCGGCGTGGCTGCCTTATCAATCGCGATCAAGGCCGAACGGCGAAATTATAAAGTAGTTCTCGGCCACCTTCTTATCCCGCTCCAGGTCCGAAACTTCTATGCGCGTGTCGAGCCCTTGCGCGTCGGTGATGATCCACTCCTTCAAGCTCATATCGGCCTTGTTGAAGAGCAGCCGGATTCGGCCGGAGCTGTCGCCGCTCTTGTCCTCGACCGTGAGAAGGTATGCATCCGGTCCCTGCTCGACGCCGATTATTTTGGCGTCGACAGCGAGATCCACCGTTTCCGATAGCAAGAGCTTGAATGGGGTCACGTCCAAGGGATACTTCTCGGACGTGTTCATATCGCGATCCTCGATTGCAAGGTTTCTACCGTCCGATACGATCCTTAGCTTGCTCGGTGCCGCATAATCGAACCGCACCTTGCCGGGGCGCTGGAAATAAAACCTGCCGCGCCTCTGCTTGCCGTCCGGATCGGTCTGAAGAAAAATGCCCTGCAGGTCCGTCAGCTTATTGAAATAGTCGTTGACCTTGGTCACCACCTGGGCGTCGCTTTCCTGCAGCGGCGCCGGAGCGGCTTGCTGGGGCTGCGCGACGTTGGCTTGCCAGTTTCCACCGGATCCGATGGGGCTCACGGGCTTGGCCGCGGGAGCAGGAGCCGGCTCTGGGGTCGCGGGCGCCGGCACGGCCGGCGCGGGCGGGTTGGACGGAGTCGTCTTGGACACCTCGGTCTGACCGCCCTGCGCAAAGGCGAGGGGGACATAGGCAGCCCCTATCAAGGCACCGATGGCGCATTGCTTCAGCCATCGGGTGGTCTTGAAAAACTTCAAAACTTTGCGTTCATCGAGCATGATTCAGCCGCCCCTTATGCAACGATCTCTCATTGATTTGAGGCCCATGAATTTTCAGGAAAACGTCAAATTCACGGCGGCTTGCCGCTGTCATCGATTCTTTTTGAGATTTGAAGGAAGTTGGCTAAAGACGCGCAGGACCACTTTCCGTCTAGCCTTTGGCGCGGCTCCTGCTTTCTTACCGCCGGATTTTCGTGGCATCAGGTCCGGAAACAACGGGGAAACTTCGTTCCGCCGCCGGCGCGAGGCGGAGAGTTTACGCTGGCAAGGTTCTCGCCTGCGCCTCTGTCCGCTCTGCTTCGCGGCCCGGCTTGACGGGTGTTAGCAAGTTGTCCATTGTTGTTGGCGTCAGTCCGGAAGTTCAGAACGGCCGGCAAGAAGAGCATCGGGCTGCCATGAGAGGAACATCGATAGGAGGGCGGCCGCAATCCGGGAAGTGCTTCCCATCCGCCATGGCCGCACCCAGCCTAAGAGTGTTTGCGTAAATCGGCATAGTCTCTGAAAAAGAGGACAAATGTTCCAGATTCGCATTCATGGCCGCGGCGGCCAAGGTGTTGTGACCGGTGCGGAAATGCTATCTGTAGCGGCCTTTCTTGAAGGCCGCCACGCGCAGGCCTTTCCGAGTTTCGGGTCTGAGCGCACGGGCGCGCCGGTCGTTGCCTTCTGCCGCATAGCGGACAGCGAGATCAGGCTGCGCGAGCCGATCCTTGAGCCGGATTGCCTGATCGTGCAAGATCCGACCCTGTTCAAGGTGATCGATGTGTTCGCCGGACTTCGCCCAGGCGGCTTTTTGATGGTCAACACCAATAAGACCTTCGCCGGTCTTCAAATCGAAAAGATCGCGAGCGCGCTTCCGGCCGGCCATGCTGTCACCGTTCCTGCGAGCGAGCTTGCGCGCAAGCATGTCGGCCGGCCGCTGCCGAACGCTGCTCTGCTTGGGGCATTTGCCGCCCTGACCGGGCTCGTTCGCCTCGATAGCGTCAAACGCGCGATTGGCGAGGCATTTCCCGGCAAGATCGGTGCGGCAAACATCGCGGCGGCTATCGAAGCCCACGAATTCGTAAAGTCCCAAGAACGCGCCGCCAGCGCAGCCTGAGGATCGCCCATGCTGAAGCAAATCGAAGGGTCGCACGCCATGGCGGAGGCCATCGCGCTGTGCCGTCCGGAGGTCGTCTGCGCCTATCCCATCACGCCGCAAACGCACATCGTGGAAGGTCTCGGCGAACTCGTGAAAACGGGCAGCCTCGCTAATTGCGAATTCATCAATGTCGAGAGCGAGTTTGCCGCGCTCTCCGTGGCAATCGGGGCGTCGGCGGCAGGCGCGCGCGCATACACCGCCACAGCGTCGCAAGGGCTCCTATACATGGCCGAGGCGGTCTACAATGCCTCCGGCCTCGGGCTTCCTATTGTGATGACCATTGGCAACCGCGCCATCGGCGCGCCGATCAATATTTGGAACGACCATTCCGACGCCATGTCGATGCGCGACGCCGGCTGGATGCAGCTTTTTGCCGAGACGAACCAGGAAGCTGTCGATCTGCATATCCAGGCGTTCAGGCTGGCCGAGGAATTGTCGATGCCGGTCATGGTCTGCGTCGATGGGTTCATCTTGACCCATGCGGTGGAGCGCATCGACATTCCCGATCAGGCGGCGGCCGACGCCTATCTGCCGCCTTACGATCCCGTTCAGGTGCTCGATCCGGCAGAGCCGGTTTCGATCGGCGCGATGGTCGGCCCCGAGGCCTTCACCGAGGTGCGCTTCCTTGCGCATTATAAGCAAACCAAAGCGCTTCTCCTTATCCCCGGGCTAGCCGCGGAATTTGCCGAAGCGTTCGGGCGGCAATCCGGCGGCCTCTTGCGCACCTATCGCGCTGAGGATGCCGGAATGCTGGCGGTCGCGATGGGATCAGTTTGCGGCACCATCAAGGACACCATCGACGAAATGCGCGACGAGGGCATCCGCATTGGCCTTGTGACCATTGTCTCCTACCGGCCCTTCCCGGTCGATGCCCTGCGCAGCGCGCTCGCGGGTGCGCAGGATGTTGTGGTTGTGGAGAAAAGCGTCTCGGTCGGCGTGGGCGGCCCGCTCGCCAACAATGTCGACGTCTCTTTGCGGAATTTGCCGCGCGCGCCGCGCCTGCATTCGGCGGTTGCGGGCCTCGGCGGACGCCCCATCACGAAGGCTTCGCTGCATCGCTTGTTCCGGCAGGCCGCCGTGCAGCCATGGGAAGGCACGCATTTTCTGGATCTGAACGAGCGCGTCGTCGGCCGCGAGATCCATCGCACCGGCAAGAAGCGCCGCTCCGGACCAACCGCCGAAAACATTCTGCGTGAGATGGCCATATCCGCCCGTTTGGCCGGTAAGTGAGAGAGATGCCGATGACCAGACCCGCCCGAACGCTCCCGCCCGGCGAAGCCGTGCAGAGATTGAAATTCTACCAAAAGGGGACCTTCACCGTCGGAAACCGGCTCGTGGCGGAGGAAGAGCGGTCCGTACAAGCTTCGGAGGATCGCTCCAACGCGCTGACCTGCGGCCATCGCGCCTGTCAGGGCTGCGGCGAGGCGCTCGGCGCACGCTATGCCATCGACGCCGCCATGCGCGCCTGCGCCAACAATCTCATCGCAGTCAACGCCACTGGCTGCCTCGAGGTGTTCACGACGCCCTACCCCGAAACATCCTGGCAATTGCCATGGCTGCATTCCTTATTCGGCAACGCCGCCGCGGTGGCGACGGGCGTTGCCGCTGCCATGCGAGTCAAGAAACGGCCGGAGGTTCGGGTCATCGCCCAGGGCGGCGACGGCGGCACAACCGATATCGGTTTCCAATGCCTCTCGGGCATGTTCGAGCGCAACGATGACGTGCTCTACATTTGCTACGATAACGAAGGCTATATGAACACAGGCGTCCAGCGCTCGTCCGCCACCCCCCCGGCCGCGCGCACGGCGACAACTCCGGCCGTCGGGCCTGAGCCCGGCAACGTTTTCGGGACCGGAAAATCGGTGCCAAAGATCGCCGTTGCGCATGGCATCCCCTATGCCGCAACCGCGTCGGTCGCCGATCTGCACGATCTTGAGCGCAAGGTAACCAAGGCCATGTCTATCCATGGCGCGCGCTACATACAGATCCACGTGCCCTGCCCGCTCGGCTGGGGCTCGGCCTCGCAGGACACGATCCGGCTCGCGCGGCTTGCCATCGAATGCGGCCTGTTCCCTATTTTCGAGGCGGAGCACGGCAAGGTTACGCAGGTCCGCAAGATCCGCCGCCAAGTTCCCGTTCAGGATTACCTGAAGCCGCAACGCCGGTTCGCGCACCTTTTCCGCGACGGCAAGGAGGACGCGCGCGTCGCGCGGCTGCAGGCCATCTGCGACGCCAATATCGCCGAATACGGGCTGGCCGGCGCGGCCGGCGGCGAAGAGTGAGGACCTAGCGCAATGGAACTTCCCTTTGCAATCACGCTCGATGCCGGCACCTCGCTCGTCAACCATACCGGCTCCTGGCGCACGCTGCGGCCGGAATACGTTCACCGCTTGCCGCCCTGCAATGCCGCCTGCCCCGCAGGCGAGGACATCCAGGGCTGGCTCGCTCACGCCGAGAGCGGCGATTACGAAGCGGCCTGGCGCGCGCTGACGCAGAACAATCCGCTGCCCGCAATCATGGGCCGGGTCTGCTATCACCCTTGCGAAGGCGCCTGTAATCGCGCTGTGCTGGACGCAGCCGTCGGCATCAATTCGGTCGAGCGCTTTCTCGGCGATCTCGCCATCGACAAGGGCTGGCGCTTTGCCGCGCCTTCTTCGGCTTCCGGCAAGAAGGTGCTGATCGTAGGCGCAGGCCCCTCCGGTCTGTCCGCGGCCTATCACCTCGCGCGCCTTGGGCATTCCATCACGATCAAGGAGGCAGGCCCGCTACCCGGCGGCATGATGCGCTTCGGCATTCCGAAATACCGGCTGCCCCGCGATGTGATCGACGCCGAAGTCAAACGCATCACCGCTCTCGGCGTTGTCATCGAATATGGCGCCAAGGTCGAAAATATCGGAGACGCCATGTCGGCCGGCTGCTTCGACGCGGCTTTCCTAGCGGTTGGCGCACATATCGCCAAGCGCGCTTACATTCCCGCGGGCGAGGCAGCTCGAATGCTGGATGCGGTGCAGGTGCTGCGCTCGATGGAGGGCGAGGACAAGCCGCTGCTCGGCCGGCGCGTCGTCGTTTACGGCGGCGGCAACACGGCGATCGATGTGGCGCGCACGGCAAGGCGGCTCGGCGCCGAGGAGGCCGTGATCGTCTACCGGCGCACACGCGACAAGATGCCCGCGCATGATTTCGAGCTGGAGGAAGCGCTCGAAGAAGGCATCATGATGAAGTGGCTTTCGACCATCAAGAACGTCGAGGCCGGCTCCATCACCGTCGAGAAGATGCAGCTCGATGACAAGGGCTTCCCGCAGCCCACCGGCGAGTTCGAGACGCTCGAAGCCGATTCGGTTGTTCTGGCTCTCGGGCAGGATGTGGATCTGTCGCTGCTCGAAGGCGTGGCGGGGCTCGAGGTGAAGAACGGTACTGTTCAGGTCGGGCCGAATATGATGACGGGCGCCCCCGGCATCTTCGCGGGCGGCGACATGGTGCCGTCGGAGCGCACGGTCACGGTGGGCGTGGGCCATGGCAAGAAGGCCGCGCGCCACATCGACGCGTGGCTGCGCGGAGAAGCTTATGCGCCTCCACCGAAGCACGAGGTCGCATCCGCGGACAAGCTCAACACCTGGTATTACGGCGAAGCCCCGAAAACCTTCCGGCCGGTGCTGGAGATCGCCCGGCGCACCTCAACCTTCGAGGAGGTGGTGCAAGGCCTCGACGAAAGCAACGCGCTTTACGAGGCGCGGCGCTGCCTGTCCTGCGGCAATTGCTTCGAATGCGATAATTGCTACGGCGTGTGCCCGGACAACGCGGTGATCAAGCTTGGACCTGGCCAGGGCTTCCGCTTCAATTACGATTATTGCAAGGGCTGCGGCGTCTGCGCTCAGGAATGCCCCTGCGGCGCCATCACCATGGTGCCCGAGGCGATTTAGCCGCGGCCGCTGCGCCAACCGATGCAAGCGCCAGTGTAGTCCGGCTGCGGACATCGGGCCGATTTCGGAGTGTGCCCGCTGAGGGATGAACCGGCGTTCTTGAAGCAGAAAAAACGAGGCGGGTTCGCCCGCCTCGTTCACAAATCAGCGAAAGCATCCGTGCCAAATAAGGCAGCCCCGGTATTTCAGCTTGGCATCGGGATACAGGGCGGTGCAATCTCCACGAACCGCCGCGCACTTTTCCGCGTGAGCCTTTTCAAGGCGCTCTTTCGTTTCGGCGTATTTCTGCTTGGCTTCGGCAATCGCCGCCTGCCGCTTTTCTTTGGTATCGTACTTACTCTTCACTTCGGCGATCGCAGCTTTCAGCTGTTCTTTAGCTTCGGCAGCTTGCTTTGCCTTCGCCTCAAGGTATTCCTTACCCTCGTGTTTCAAACGCTCGATCTTTTGCTCCGTAGTTTCTTGCGCTTTCACAGGGGTTGCGCTTACAGCGAACGCAACTGAAAGCCCGAGCAACGCCGCAAAAATGGTCTTCATAAAACTACTCTCCATTACATTAATCCCTCCCCGGCCGGGAGGACACTGAGGCGGAAATGGGAAAAAACTGTGGCGGCGGTGGCCGTATTTTCGACTGAACAACCCTCGTCGTTTTTTGCAAGCGATTTCAATGTGCCCGCCCATCCTCTAGCAGCCGAAGGAATTGCTGCAACCGCGAAATCCGTGAGTTTGTGCCACCGGCCTAATCGAGCACCATATAGCGCTTGGGGCCGAAAGCTGACCATCGCCATATTCCCGAGAGTGCCTGCTGTTGGCGGTTGAGCCGCTGTTCCTGACCGGTGCCGATTAATCGCTCGAAACGCAGCTTTCGTTTCTCCACAACTTTGTTCTAGTCAGCCGCCTTTGGCATAAAGAGAGGCGTCAACTTGACAGCCAAAGCGTCCACACGCAGCTGCTTTAGATATGCTCAGCGGAAACCAGCTATTGTGCCATATGCGTTATTTCTTAGACCGATGCTATACAAGCGGCTTCCAGGCAAAAGGTCACGGGGACTGTGCGAAAGCGGCGTATCCCAACAGCCCGATTAGGGCTAATAGGACGCGAGGGCGCTCGCGGATCGGGGGTAAGTCTCTCGAAGACGGAGACAGCGTTGCCGCGCTCTAGCTAGGCACCCAATGCTAGCGCTCGTTGAAAATTCTTGTAAATGATATGGGGGACGTTGCGTTTGGAAATAACTGAAAAGTATGGAGTTCCTTATCGGGCAGAATTTCGAGCCCTGCTGGAAACGATGCATCCCACAGCCAGCCGCTTCCTCGAATGGGGGAGTGGGGTTACAACGTCGATCCTGTGCGAAGTGGCCCGCACGAGGACTAGCCCATTCGTGCTCTCCATTGACCACACTGCCAGTTATCAGCGGCAGGTTGCTGCGGGCGTCCCTAAGCATCCATTCCTCCACCTTCGAACGCTGGATCTCGAGGGGTCATCGTATTCTCAATTCGATCTTTCGCCATCCTATTCCTCCTACCCACTCTATCTTGGCCTGACCTTCGATGTGATATTCATTGATGGTCGGCGACGAATGGAATGCGCACTTACGGCCGCGCAATGCCTGAACGACAACGGCATTGTAATATTGCACGATTGGCGCCGCAGCCGATATCAGGGTGTGCTCTCGATCTTCAATGTTGAAAGGGAGGGAACCGAATTCCTCGTGCTGCGTCCCAAGAAGGCGGTGCTGAGAAGCAACGCGCGGCAAAGCGACCAACACCAGCTCGCTGTCGTGGCGGCGGCACGCGGGCCTCGTGCCGAACGGGAACTTCGGATAACTCGCCCATCATTCGAAAGATACGCCAAGTCGATCGGCGCAGATTTCGTCGTCGTAGGATCGGCATCCACGCTTCCGGCACATCGGCTCAAGGCATGCGCGCTTGAGGTAGCCGGCAAGTACGATCGAATGATCCTGGCCGATTGCGATATCCTCGTCAGAGAGCAAACCCCTTCATTATTCAGCATCGTGCCAGAGACGCATGTGGGGGTTATGTTTGAGGGCGAAATATTTCCAAGGGAGGGGACTTGCTCCGAGCTCAATGCTCTTTATCCGTTAGAGCAGCCATTGCAGCCTCGCAGCTACTTCAACGCCGGCGTGATGGTGTTGTCACGGCCACACTATCGACTCCTTCAAGCGCTGAAGGATGAGATTATATTTGGGCATCCCCAATTTGAGCAAGGCTTCCTAAATTACTGCCAGGAACTTCTTGGTATTCCTGCATTTCCATTGACTTCTGATCTCAATTACATCCCAGATGCGGAATTCTTGAGTACAGATTGGCGTTTTGGTTTTCTGGTGCACTATGCTGGGAGCGGCAAGGCAAGGTACAACTATTCACAGATATGGCAAGATGTGTCCGGAGATCGAAAGACCTTCACGTGCCGCAAGGGACTTTCCGCAGATGTGCGCGATACCCTATTGAAGCAAGCAGCTCGGGAAATGGCTGGTGAGACGATATATATGTCTGATCCAACAGATTTTTACTACGTTCCACACCAGGCATTTTTATATAACTCTGCGCAAGGGCAAACAATTGGGTACATTCCTGCACGCGAGGAGCTTTTGGGACAGACACTCGCCGTGTATGGGCCCTACATACAACTTCCAGCTGGCTCTTACACGGCAAGGTTTATAACCCCGGGTGAAACAACTTTGATCTGCCTTGATGCTGGATATGATGTTTGCTTGGATGGCGAACGGATCATTGCGTCTGGCATTTGGCCATCGGATGGTCGAATTCAATTTGAGTTAGCTGAGGAATTGCCACCCTTAGAGATCAGGATCTACCGTGGACACTCCGAGCTTGAGTTTACCCGGTTGGAGATAGAGCCCACAACCGTTAATTAAGCACACTCCCCCGGCTTCAACTTTCTCGGCACCGCTTCAGGCTGGACCGTGGCCGGCACCGGCGATTTCACCGGCAGCGGCATCAGCGATATTCTTTTCCAGAACAGCGGCGGCACGGTTGCCGACTGGCTGATGAAGAACGGCACCGTCTCGGGCGCGAGCCTTGTCGGCACTGCGCGGCAGCGGGACCCGGGGGCGGGTGCCACGATTGCGGCGTCCAGGTTCAGCCTTCGAGGTTGTGTCCGTTTCGAAGGGTTAACTGCAAAAATATGCTTACAGGGGTGTATTTCCGAAACCCAAAGCAACAACAGGAAGCGAGGCACTGCGGCATTTGCGGTCAGGAATGCCCCTGCGCCGCCATCGCCATGGTGCCCGAGGTGATTTAACGCGCGTTCACCGGGCCTTTGCGTCATCGCGCGAGATGACAACGGACGGTGAAGCGATTGGCCGGATCTGGTATATTTCGTTCAAGGCACCTTCCCCGAAATTGGACTATGCGATAATATTGTATACAATCGGGTAAGGCAGCTTTCTAAAGGCGATTAATAGAAACCATGTTTCGCAGGCTTCCGGCAGCAGCAAATTTGCTCCCCGTTAGACGGAACGGGCTGGCGTTTGCCACCCCTGAAGCGTAGCTGGAGGCTGTTTTGCGGGTTAGCCGATGCTGCGCGGGGCCAGAATGATGCAAGCTCACCGCGTTGAGGACGCGGCCTTGTTGCGCGGCGAAGGGCAATTCATAGACGACCTCGGAACGCGCCCCGGTACGCTGCACGCGGCGTTCGTACGCTCGCCCATCGCTCATGCCATCGTCCGCTCCATCGACAGTGCCGCGGCGCTGAGAGTGCCCGGCGTCCACTGCGTGATTACCGGGCCGGATATAGCCAAGTTTACGAAACCCTTCACGGTGGGCGTCAAGGCGCCGATGCGTCACTGGGCATTGGCACAGGATCGCGTTCGCTACACCGGCGAACCCGTCGCCATCGTTTGCGCCGATACGCCTTATATCGCCGAGGATGGCGCGGCGCGGGTCGAAGTGCGGTATGAGCCGCTGCCGGCAGTTGTCGATCCTGAGCGGGCGGCTTTGCCGGACGCTCCGCTCTTGCACGAAGAAGCCGGCTCGAACGTCGTAAGCGAGCGGCGCTTTCGCTATGGCGGCCCGGAAGCCGCCTTCGCCTCCGCTCACCGGGTCATCGGGATCGAGACACGCTATCCGCGCAACTCCGTCACGCCGATCGAATGTTTCGGCGTGCTTGCAAGCTACGCGCCTGGCGAAGACGCCTACGACGTCACCACGCATTTTCAGGGGCCTTTCGCCCTGCATCCGGTCATGGCGCTCGCGCTACAGGTGCCGGGGCATAAATTGCGGATCAAGACGCCGCCGGACAGCGGCGGCAGCTTCGGCACCAAACAAGCCGTGTTTCCGTATGCCGTTGCGCTTGCGGCGGCGGCCCGCATTGCCGGGCGGCCGGTGAAGTGGATCGAGGACCGGCTCGAGCATCTCTCCGCCGCGACCTCGGCAACGAGCCGGGTCAGCGTCCTTAAGGCGGCCGTAACCCAGGATGGGATTATTACGGCACTCGATTACGACCAACTCGAAGATTGCGGCGCCTATCTTCGCGCGCCCGAGCCCGCCACGATTTACCGGATGCACGGGAACCTGACAGGGGCTTACCGGATTCCCAATCTCGCTGTCAGGAACCGGATCGTACTGACGAACAAGACGCCGACCGGGCTTGTGCGCGGCTTCGGCGGCCCGCAGGTTTATTTCGCGCTCGAGAGGCTGACCCACAAAATCGCGCGCGAGCTTGGCGTCGGCCATCTCGACATCATCCGGCGCAACCTCGTTCCGCCGGATGCCTTCCCCTATCGCACTGCGTCCGGCGGCATATTGGATTCCGGAAACTACGAAGGCGCCATCGATCTGGCCGAGGAGAGGGGCGTGCTGACTGGGCTCAAGGCGCGGCAGGAAAAAGCGCGCGGCGAGGGGCGCCTCTATGGCATCGGCTTTGCCGCCATCGTCGAGCCATCGATCTCCAATGTGGGATATATCACCACCGTGCTGACGCCCGCGGAAAGGGAGAAGGCCGGCCCCAAGGCAGGGGCCGTTGCCAGCGCGACCGTCTCCGTCGATCCGCTCGGCGCGGTCAGCGTGCACGTCTCGTCCTGTCCGCAGGGGCAGGGGCATAAGACCGTTCTCGCGCAAATCGTCGCTAGCGAGCTGGGGATCGAACCGGAGGACGTTCGTGCGATCACCGAATTGGATACGGGCCGCGATGCCTGGTCCATCGCAAGCGGCAACTATTCGAGCCGGTTCGCGGGCGCGGTCGCAGGGACCGCATATCTGGCGGCGAAGCGCCTCAAGGAGCGGCTCGCCCTCATCGCGGGGCCGGTGCTCGGCTGCGAGCCGCATGAGGTCCGGTTTTCCGGCAGCCAAGTTTTCTGCGAGCAATCTCCGGAAAAGGCGATGCCGTTCCGCCGGCTCGGCGCCACCTCGCATTGGGCGCAGGGCACGCTGCCGCAAGGAACCGAGCCTGTCATCCGCGAGACGGCATTTTGGTCTCCGCCTGGGCTAACCGCGCCGAACGCGCTCGACGAAATCAACTCCTCGGCAGCGCACGGGTTCGTTTTCGATTTGTGCGGAGCAGAGGTCGACCGCGCCACGGGCCGCGTCCGCATCGACAAATACGTGTCGGTCCACGATGCGGGCCGCATCCTGAATGTTGCGCTGGCCGATGGACAGGTGCGCGGCGGCTTTTCCAACGCTGTCGGTGCGGCGCTTTTCGAGCAATTTTCCTACGGCCCGGACGGGAGTTTTCTCTCGGGCACCTTCGCCGACTATACGATCCCAACCGCAGCCGAAGTCACCGACATCGAGATCCTGCATCTTGAGACCGTTTCGCCCGTAACGCCGCTCGGAGCAAAAGGCATCGGCGAGGGCAATTGCATGTCGACGCCGGTGTGCATCGCCAACGCGGTTGCCGATGCGCTGGGCGTGGAGAGCATCGAGCTGCCGCTCACCCCGGCCCGCGTCATGTCACTGATCGGCTTCGATGAGCCTAAGAGTCCCAGGGCGGCGCAGCCCGTGGACCGGCTGTCCCTCTCGCGCCAGAACTTCGCGATCGTCGGGCAAGGCAGCGCCCGCGTAAATGCCTCGCCCGAAGCGATCTGGGTGATCATGCTCGATCCGGAGCATCTGAGGTCGATCATCCCCGGCTGCAAACAGCTCGAAAGGCTGGGCGAAAACGCCTATCGCGGCAATGTCGAGATGGGTGTGGGCATCGTCAAAGGGCTTTTCACCGCGGAGGTTCGCCTTTCCGAGCTCCATCCTTCTCGCAGCCTCCGCTTGGCGGGCTCGGCCTCGGGCCCGCTTGGTAGCTCGAACGGAGAGGCGGCAATACACCTCGCGCCGGACGGCGAAACGACGCGGGTGGACTACCTCTATGGTGCCGATATCTCGGGCAAAGTGGCTGCCGTCGGCGGACGCATGCTCGAAGGCGCTTCGCGCGTCATCATCGGCGAGACGCTGAAGCGCCTGGCCCGCAAGGCCGAACCGCCTGCCGTTCGAACCCCGTATTTCGCCCGGTTCATGAAGTGGCTCCGTTCGTTACTGGGGGCACGCTCATGAAACCGGCTCCTTTCGATTATGTCCGGGCTGGAAGCCGGGCCGAAGCCATTGCCAGCCTGAATGGGCACGGGGATGAAGCGCGCGTTCTGGCGGGCGGCCAGTCTTTGCTCGCGATGATGAATATGCGGATCGTCTCGCCTGAGCTCTTGATCGATATCAGCCGCGCAGCCGATCTCGGCGCTATCCGCGCTGTGGACGGCTCGGTCGAGATCGGCGCGTCCGTCACGCAATCTCAGCTCGAACGATGGCCTTCCCTTGGCGCGGAGCTGCCGCTCGTGGCAAACGCCTTGCCGCAACTCGGGCACTTCCAGACGCGAAATAAGGGCACGGTGTGCGGCTCGATCGCTCATGCAGATCCGTCGAGCGAATTGCCGCTTTGCCTCGCAACTCTCGGCGGGCATGCCGTTCTTGAAAGGAGATGGGGCCGCAGATCCGTTCCCGCGCGCGAGTTTTTTACGGGGCTTTTGCAGACGGCCCGGCGGCCGGATGAGCTGATCGTCGCCGTGCGTTTCCCGGCCGCGCGGAAAGGCGAGGCGTTCGGCTTCAAGGAGTTCGCGCTCCGCCATGGGGACTTTGCCATCATCGCGGCGGCCGCGCGCGTCACCGCATCCTCCATTACCCTTGGCATCGGAGGGAGCGCCGAGCGCCCGGAGGTCCGGGACTGGCCGATGCTTGAGGGCCAGGCACTGGAAGATGCGCTGAATGCGCTTGCCTGGGAGCTTCCGATGCAGGACGACGTGCAGGCCGATGCCCGCTACCGCCGCCATCTCGTGCGCGTGCTGGGGCGGAACGCCATCATGGAGGCATGCGCACGCCTGACACCGGCCTTTGGTGACGCTGAGTCAAGCCCCCCTCACTCTGTCTTTCTCCCCGCAAGCTCGCCTTGGCGAGCTTGCATCTCAACGCTATCGCGCTCGCAAGCGAGCGCGATAGGGAGAGAGGACGCCAGTAACTCGCTCTCACCTCTGGGAAAGGGCCGCAGCTACTTCTCCCTCTCCTCTCGGGGAGAGGGTTGGGGTGAGGGGGGGCTTCCGGTCAAAATCGGTGAAGGCTGGCATAAGCTGGGCCGGCGTGAGCGGCATCGCATCGCGCTTACACTGAACGGACAAATCCGCTGCGGCCATGCCGAGCCGCGCATGCTCTTGTCGGACTTTCTGCGCCACGAGCTCGGGGCCACGGGAACGCATGTGGGCTGCGAGCACGGCGTATGCGGTGCCTGCACCGTGCGGCTCGACGGCGAGGCAGTGCGGGCATGCCTCACGCTTGCCGTTCAAGCGGACGGGAGGCGCGTCGATACTGTGGAGGGGCTTGCTGGCGGACTGGCCGGGCTGTCCCCGCTGCAGGAGGCGTTCCGGCGCAATCACGCTTTGCAATGCGGTTTTTGCACGGCTGGCATTTTGATGTCGCTCGATCACTTCCTGGAGGTGAAACCTCAGGCGAGCGAGGCAGAGATCCGGCAAATGCTGTCTGGGCATCTGTGCCGCTGCACGGGCTACACGGGAATCGTGCAAGCGGCGTTGGACCTCGTTAAGCTGCGCTCAACGGCGGAGGAGCATCGCTGAATGTTCGACGTTGGCACCACCCTCTTAGCGGCGGCCGCCCGCGATCCGGGCCGCCTCGCACTTGCCGAAGGGGAACTCCGGCTGACATACGCGCAGCTGCTTGAGCGATCTCTCAGGGTCGCGAGCGGGCTTGGCGAACTCGGCATATCGCACGGGGATCATTTGCTCGTGGTTCTGCAAAACCGTGCCGAAATGGCCATGGTGCACTGGGCCACACAGCTCGCAGGGATAATCGTCACGCCGGTGAATTGGCGGGCGAAGGCGGAAGAAATCGATTTCTTTGCCGGAAACTCCGGCGCCCGCGCCGTAATATTCGAGCCCGTCTCTCAAGCCGCCGTCGCGGGGGCGCACATCGCACAAGCCTTGCCGCGTATCGCTGTTGGCGGCGCGGAAGGCGGCACGCATGCATTCGCCGATCTGATGGCTCTTCCCGCGCAAGAAGCCCGCTCGCACGCATCCGCCGAAGACTGGTCGCTCATGTTTTACACGTCGGGGACGACCGGCCAGGGAAAGGGCGTTCCGCGCCGCCATCGGGCCGAGCGCGCTGCAGCGGTGGCCCATGCCGCGCAAAATGCCTATCTTTATGGCGAGGCGACGCTTGGCGTCATGCCGCTTTACCACACGATGGGCGTGCGCTCGCTCCTCGCCATGGCGGTTATCAACGGCCTGTTCGTATGCTTGCCGCGGTTCGATGCGGGCAAGGCCTTGGAGCTGATCGAAAAAGAGAAGATCACCAATCTCTATCTCGTGCCGACGCTTTATCACGATTTGCTGGCGCATGAGGATTTTGCAAAGCGCGACGTCTCATCGGTGCGAAAGCTTGGCTTCGCTGGGGCCTCAATGACCGACGGTCTGCTGCTCAAGCTTCAGGATGCGTTCAAGCCTGAGCTTTTCGTCAATCATTACGGATCGTCCGAGATCTACACCTTCACCATCGATCAGCAGGCTGCAAAAAAGCCCGGAAGCGCGGGCAAAGCCGGCATCAACACCGAAATCCGCACCGTCCGCATTGGTGCACGCGATCCGGACGCCAGCCTCGCTCCCGGCGAGGAGGGCGAGATCATCGCCACGCTGGCCGGCGACGAATCTTTCGAAGGCTATTGGAAGCGGCCGGACGCGGACGCGAAATCGCTCATCGCAGGCTGGTACTTCACCGGCGACATCGGCCATTTCGACAAGGACGGCGATCTCTTCGTTACAGGCCGGGTCGACGACATGATGATTACCGGGGGCGAGAACATCCTTCCCGTGGAGATCGAGTCGGTCCTGTCGCTCCACGCTTGCGTTGCGGAGGTGGCCGTTGCGGGCTTGCCCGACGACCGGTGGGGTCAGCGCGTCACGGCGTTCATCAAGCGGTCCGGCCCGGTCACGGCGGAGGAGCTCGACGCGCATTGCCGCGCATCGGGCCTCGCGAACTTCAAGCGGCCCAAAGCCTATGAGTTCGTGGCCGAGGTGCCGAAGTCGCCGGTCGGTAAAATTTTGCGCCGTTTGCTGATAAAAGGGGAGTATGAGGTGGAGGGACGAAATCCCACCTCCTCCAAGTAAAAGGAGACACAGCTTTGTTCATTGCACCGCCTCCGGACCATCTCGCAGCTCTTGAGGGTTTTCGCATCGAAATCGACGAAGGAAAAGAGCGCGCCGACATCGTTCTGGACCGGCCGCCGCTTAACGTGATTACAATGGCTCAGCGCGACCAGCTGAGGGCTGTGTTCGAGGCTCTCGACCTTGACGGGCGCGTCCGCGTCATTGTGTTGCGGGCGGTTGGCGAGCACTTCTCCTCAGGCGGCGATATCAAGGGCTTCTTGGAATCCAGTCCTGAGCATGTTTCGAAGCTGGCTTGGAACGTCGCCGCGCCGCAGCGCTGCTCGAAGCCGGTCATCGCGGCGAACCGCGGCTATTGCTTCGGCGCCGGTTTCGAAATTTCGCTCGCCTGCGATTTCCGCATTGTCTCGGAGACCTGCCTCTATGCGCTGCCGGAGCAAAAACTCGGTCAAATCCCCGGATCTGGCGGATCGGCGCGTCTGCAAGCGATGGTTGGGATAACCCGGGCGAAGGATATTGTGATGCGTTCGCGCCGCATCACCGGGCGTCAGGCCCACGACTGGGGCATTGCGACCGAATGCGTCCCCGACGGCAGGCTCGAAAACGCGACCAACGAACTTGTGGATGAGCTGCGCGCGTTCTCTCCGCTTGCGCAAAGAACCGCGAAAAAGCTTCTCAACGATACGGAGGATGCGGGCTTGAGCATCGCCATCGAGCTGGAGGGGCATTGCTATAGCCGCCTTCGCTCCTCTGAGGACTTCAAGGAAGGCGTCGAGGCATTCGACGCCAAACGCAGCCCTAAGTTTACCGGCAAATAGTTTGTATTAGAGGGAACATAGAATGAAAAAGATCGGATTATTCATGCTGAGCGCGGCGGTCGCGCTGCTGAGCGCCGGACTTGCGCGCGCAGAGGAGCCCATAAAAATCGGCGTGCTCACGCCTCTGTCGGGCACCTACGCGCCGATCGGCCAGCAGGTACGCTGGGGTTTGGAGCTTGCCACGAAGGAGGTCAACCAAGGGGGAGGCATCCTCGGCCGGCAGCTCAAGCTCGTTTTCGAGGACAGCGAAGCCAACCCTGCGGTCGCGACACAAAAGGCCGAGAAGCTTTTCCAGGTCGAGAAGGTGGATTTTCTGACGGGCACGGTCAACTCGGGCGCCACGCTCGCCGTCGGCCAGGTCGCCGAACGCAACGATAGGCTGATGGCGACAACGGTCTCATTCTCGGACGCCATAACGGGCGACAAGTGCTCTCCCAACGTCTTCCGCGTGAATGCCGCCGCGAACATGCAAGCCAACGCGCTGGCGGCTTGGATTGCGAAGGCAAAGCCGAACGCGAAGATTTTCTATTTGGGCCCCGACTATGAGATGGGCCGGTCCACGGTTGCCGCCTTCAAGGCAAGAGCCGAAGCCATCGGCGCGACGGCCGTAGGCGAGGTTTATGCTCCGCTCGGGTCGAAAGATTATTCGCAGTATTTCGGCCAGATCCGCGCGGCGCAACCGCAGGTGCTTTACACCTCGGTTGCAGGAAACGACACCGTCCGCCTGCTGACGCAGCTCGACGAGTATGGCATGCTCAGCCGGCTTCAAGTCACGGGCGCATCGGGCACGGTCACAACGCAAAACATCGGCGCTCTCGGCAAGGCTGCCGAAGGTTATGTGACCGGCGCCGGATACTCGCCGCTTATCGATACGCCTGAAAACAAGAAATTCGTCGAGGCGTTCAAGTCTGCATACAAAATCGACCCCGATCTCTACGGCGCGGACAGCTACGGTCTTATCTACTTTTACAAGGCCGCGGTGGAAAAAGCGCAGTCAGTGGACACGGCGAAGCTGCGCCAGGCTATGAGCGGCATCGAGTGGAGGACTCCGCAGGGCACGAAAATCATGCGGGCGGCCGATCACCAAGCGCTTATGAATATGTACGCGCTGCAAGTTCAGGGCGGCCTATTCAAGATCCTATCGGAAATCCCCGCCGATAAAGCCGTTGGGCCCGTGACCTGCAAGCGCTTCTAACCATGTGCCCTATGCACGGTGACGAAAGACCCCCTCACCCCAACCCTCTCCCCAAGGGGAGAAGAAACACGATTGCACCCGCGCACCCCGGTGAGAGGGCTGCGGCTTCTGTAGTGTCATTCCCGCGAAGGCGGGAATCCAGTACTCTCGACGATAAAGAGAAGCGAAACCAAGGGCATAGCGAGACGTTTACTGGATCCCCGCCTGCGCGGGGACGACGCTGCGGAGCGGCCAAAGTTTGCGGCGATTGGTATAAGGCAGCGTCCATCCGGTGAAGCCGGGAAAGTCAGCCATCGGGCCGCCTCTCCTCACCCCAGGATCTGAGAATGGAATATATCCAGTTTGTCCTCGCCCCTCAGATGTTGAACGGCCTCTCTTTCGGGGTGTCCGTTATCCTTATGGCGCTCGGCTTGACGATCATCTTTGGGCTGCTAGATGTGATCAACATGGCGCACGGGGAGTTCTACGCGATCGGCGCCTACAGTGGCTTCGTTCTCCTCGGAGCTGGCTTTTCCTTTTGGGCGGTTATCGCTCTCGTTCCCATCCTGATGCTGCCGCTGGGCTATGCCGTGCAGCGCTTCCTCGTGCGGCGCGCCTTTAATGCGGGCGACAGGCACACGTTGAGCCTTCTGCTCACGCTTGGCCTTTCGATGATCCTCGCGGACCTTTTGAGGAT
Source organism: Rhodomicrobium sp. (assembly GCA_052145435.1). Taxonomy (GTDB): domain Bacteria; phylum Pseudomonadota; class Alphaproteobacteria; order Rhizobiales; family Rhodomicrobiaceae; genus Rhodomicrobium. The sequence continues at coordinate 43,507 of JBKQOR010000198.1, forward strand.
GGTTTTCGGACCTAACACGGTAAGACCGGAAACGCCGGTCAAGGGCGGTCTTGAACTTCTCGGCATCTTCCTGCCGGCTTACCGCGCACTTCTGATCGCGCTTGGCTCTGCAATTATCGCGGCGGTTTATCTCCTTGTCTACCGCACGAGCCTTGGAGCGATGATCCGGGCGGCCGCCTATGACAGGAATATGGCCGCATCGCTCGGCGTGCCGGTCGAGCGCGTCTACTCGGCCACGTTCGCCTTCGGCATAGCTCTGGCGGGGCTTTCCGGGGTGCTGCTCTCGCCGGTTTTCTCCGTATTCCCCACCATGGGGCACGATTTCCTGGTGCTTGCCTTCACCGTCGTCATCGTGGGAGGCCTCGGCAGCATCAAGGGCGCCGTCCTGGCAGGCCTTCTGCTCACTCAGATTCAAGCGGTCTCGAGCTTGTTCATCTCGCCGGTTTGGAGCGATCCGATTGTGTTCGGCATCATGGTTCTTGTGCTGATGCTCCGGCCGCAGGGTCTATTCGGAAAGATCGGCTATGCTTGAGGCGAGGCGGAGCGCCGCCGCGGAACGCGTTTACGCGCAGGAGCGCAGGGCGTCGCGCTCTTTACATGGATTGGCGCTTCTCTTTTTCTGTATCTTGGCGGTCTTTGCCGCGATAGGACGGGCGGCGGGCGATAGCTTTTACCTTAGGCTTGCAACCGAGGCGCTGATTCTCGGCGGGCTTGCCATCAGCGCCGACATTCTCCTTGGTTTTGCAGGCTTGCTCAGCCTCGGACAGGCCCTCTATTTCGGGCTGGGCGCTTATGCTTCCGCGCTCGTCATGAAGGATGTTCAGCCATCGTTCTGGCTCGCGCTCGCGGCGAGCGCCGGAACCGGCGTTTTGGCGGGGCTTCTGGGCGGCCTGATTGCGAGCCGGGTCCGCGGTGTGTATTTTGCGCTCATTACTTTCGGCCTCGCTCAGGTCGTGGCGAAAGTGATCTATAACACGCGCGAGCTAGGCGCCTCCGATGGCATCATAGGAATTCCGATTATTCAGGTGCCGGTTGGTTTCACGACGGTGGGGGCGGACAGTCCGGCGGGCTTCTTTCTCGTGGTCCTCGTAGCGGCCATGCTCCTCTATGCAATGCTGAGCTTTCTTGCAGGCACGCCCTACGGACGGCTTCTCGCCGCGCTGCGGATCAATCAATCCCGGCTGCCCTTCCTCGGCTGGCCCGCGGGCCCCATCAAGCTTGCCGCATTCGTTATCGCCGCAGCGATCGCTTCCCTTGCCGGCGGCCTTTACCCGATGTTGCGCGGGTTCGTCTCGCCCGAGCTTATGTATTTCGATATGTCCACCAATGCCGTCATCGCGGTTGTCATAGGAGGTACGGGCACGCTTATCGGCCCGTTGCTCGGCGCCATGCTCTTAATTTTCGGCAAGAGCATCGCCGGCACCTTCACCGAGTATCATCAGATCGTCATCGGCGCCCTCTTTATGGCAGCCGTTCTGTTTTTTCCGCGAGGCCTCGCCGGAGTGGTTAAGGCTCAATTCGGCGGCCCGAAAAAGGATGCGGTATGATGACACTTGATTACCCGGATGTTTCCGCTGTGGCGTTTGAGTGCGCTTGCCGTCTTTCTGCGGCGTCATTCCCGCGCAAGCGGGAATCTATTTCTAGAGTAATCGCAATGGCTTACATGAGTCTCCGCCTTCGCGGAGACGACGTTGCGGGGAAATTGACCCCCGCGGATCCCATACCAGCGGAAACATTGGGGTAACCAAGTGATGGCAAACCGGGCGCCGGAGCCTTCAGGCGCTCAAAAGCGCGGCGCCATTGTGCTTGAAACGCTGGATCTCAGCGTGCATTTCGGCGGCCTTTGCGCCGTGAACAGCGTCAGCGTGGCGATCGAAAGCGGCGGCATCACCTCGATCATCGGCCCCAACGGCGCCGGCAAAAGCACGTTCTTCAACCTTATTTCCGGCGCGATCCGGCCAAGCTCGGGCAAAATTCTCATAAACGGCCGGCCAGCCCGCTCCTCTCCCTGGAAGCTTCGCGCACAAGGCTTGGCTCGCAGCTTTCAGATCACGAACCTCTTCCCGCAATTATCGGTCTTCGAGAATTTGCGCCTCGCTGCCCAGATCTTGGAGCCGATGGCGAGGGGCTTTTTGCCGGTCCGCATGTCCTCGATAGCCGAAGCCAAAGCAGAGGCGCTGCTCACGCGATTCGATCTCGCGCATAGGGCGGAGCGGCTCGCGGGCGAGCTTTCGCATGGAGAGCAGCGGCGCCTTGAAATCGCTGCCGCTCTGGCGTCCGAGCCCCAGATCTTGCTGCTGGATGAGCCCACCCAGGGAATGTCCCATGGCGACACCCAGGATACGAAGGCTTTGATCAAGTCGCTCGGCGGTGAGCTCACGGTGCTCCTGATCGAGCACGACATCGAACTGGTGATGGACCTATCGAAACACGTTGTCGTGCTTCATCAAGGCTCAAAGCTGGCGGAAGGCCCGCCAGCCGCGGTAAGCGCGAACCCTGAGGTTCAGGCGGCCTATTTTGGGGGGCATTAGTGCTGCTTCAGCTCGAAAACGTACACGCCCACTACGGCCTCTCCCACGTCCTTCAGGGCATCGATCTGACCGTGGGAGAGGGTGAAGCTGTGGGCCTTTTCGGACGTAACGGCGCCGGCAAGACGACGATCCTTCGCACGATAGCGGGCTGGCTCCGGCCCACCGCCGGCACCATCCGCTTCGCAGGCAAGAATATCGGCAGCCTCGCTCCAGACGCAATCTGCCGGTTAGGCGCCGGCTTCGTTCCAGAGGATCGCCGGATCTTTCCGGGCTTGTCGGTCGAGGAGAATTTACACCTCGGCTTCTTGCAAACGCCGGGCCGGCGCGCGAAGGAGAAGGCCGCGCGGTTGGATCGTGTCTTTACGCTTTTTCCACGGCTGAAGGAACGGCGGAGGCAGTTGGGAACGTCCCTATCCGGCGGCGAACAGCAAATGCTGGCGATCGCCCGGGTTTTGCTCGGAGATCAGAAACTCCTTCTCATCGATGAACCCACCGAAGGGCTCGCGCCCATCGTCGCGGGCGAGATTTTCGCTATCATCACGCAGCTCAAGGCGGAGAAGCGCGCGATCCTGTTGGTGGAGCAGAACGTCCGGCGCGGAATGGAGATTTGCGACCGGATCTGTGCAGTGGAACGCGGGCGCATCATTTTCGAGGGTGACGGGGCGAGCGAGTCCGACCGGCTTAGCCTGTTGAGGGCGATTGCCGTTTAAGCAGCGGTGCGGGGACAGCCTGTGGATAAGGTGTAAACCTGCTCATGAAATCAATCAAAATTGGCGTTTTTGCCGCGCCAACCCTAAACTTAATGTTCCACCATCGTGAAACGAAGACGCGGCAGCAAGCCGCGCACCGTTAACAACACACGCCAGGGAAGGACGGCGCATGGGGCAAAACCGCTCGGAGTTGCTCGATCAGGCGATATTGCGGCTCGTGGACCTGCCGCGCGGCGAGCAAGACCGCATCGCGATAGAGATTCTCGCCGATCTCTGCTCCGAAGAGGAGTGGGCTGTTGTGGTTGCGTCCGAAGCCTATCAGACCTGGCTTGCGGCGCAGCCGGAGGAAGAGCCGGAGGTGAACCACGCCAGCCTGTCGACGCCGGTCGTGTGAAGCAACCCGGCGCGTGCCACGCAAAATCGCATAGCTGCGGCGCCTTCGATTGCATTCCTGCGCGAAGTTTTTATACTGCGCGCAAATGCCTATCCGATCGAACAGAGGCCTGATGTCCCCCGTAACCGCGAAGCTCCAATCACAGCACGATCCGCACTCCCTCCAAGGCAAGTTTTTCTCAGGCCCGCTCGATCAGGCGGATCCGGAGATCGCAGGCGTTTTAGCCAGCGAGCTCACCCGCCAGCATGACGAGATCGAGCTGATCGCATCCGAGAACTATGTGTCGCGCGCCGTGCTCGAAGTGGCTGGGTCCATCCTCACCAACAAATATGCCGAAGGCTATCCCGGAAGGCGCTATTACGGCGGCTGCCACGTCGTCGATGTTGCGGAGGAGTTGGCTATCGGCCGTGCGAAACGCCTCTTCAACTGCGAATTCGCGAATGTGCAGCCCCATTCCGGCAGCCAAGCCAACCAGGGCGTCTTTCTCGCCGTGCTAAAGCCGGGCGACACCATTCTCGGCATGGGAATCGACATGGGTGGCCACCTTACCCACGGCGCGGCGCCCAATCTTTCCGGCAAATGGTTCAACGCCGTGCATTATGGCGTGCGCCGCGACACAGGCATCATCGATTACGAGCAGGTGGAGCGGCTGGCCAAAGAGCATAAGCCGCGCCTCGTCATCGCCGGCGGTTCGGCCTATGCGCGCATAATCGATTTCAAGCGCTTCCGCGAGATCGCCGACAGCGTTGGCGCGCTTCTCCTTGTGGATATGGCGCATTTCGCAGGCCTCGTGGCGGGAGGGGTGCATCCAAGCCCCTTCCCGCACGCGCATATCGCGACGACCACGACGCACAAGACGCTGCGCGGCCCGCGCGGCGCGCTCATCGTCACCAATGACGGCGACCTCGCCAAGAAGATCAACTCCGCGATCTTTCCGGGCCTGCAAGGCGGCCCGTTGATGCATATTATCGCCGCGAAGGCCGTTGCTTTCGGCGAGGCCTTGCGCCCCGAGTTCAAGGCCTATGCGCAAGCCGTCGTAGACAACGCCAAAACCCTGGGCGAAAGCCTGAAAGCCGGCGGCGTCGACCTCGTATCCGGCGGCACCGACACGCACTTGCTTCTTGTCGACCTGCGGCCGAAGGGGTTGACGGGAAAGGCCGCCGAGGCGGCACTTGGGCGCGCTCACATTACCGTCAACAAGAACGGCGTACCTTTCGACCCTGAGAAGCCAACGATCACGTCGGGCATTCGCGTCGGCTCGCCAGCAGGGACAACGCGCGGATTTGGGCTGGACGAATTCTCTGCCATCGGCCGCATGATCGTCGCAGTCCTCGATGGGCTGAAACGGGGCGATAACAAAGTGCGGGATGCCGAAGAAGCTGTAAAGGCTGAGGCCCTTGCCCTTTGCAACAGATTCCCGATCTATACAAACAGTAGGGCGTAGACGAAGCGGCAGAGCGGAGCCGCAGAAATCGAGCTGACCTAAGATGCGGTGCCCCCATTGCGGCGCTCTCGATACGCAGGTGCGCGACAGCCGGCCTTCGGAGGATCATGCCGCGATCCGCCGGCGCCGGTCCTGCGCGGAATGCGGCTCGCGATTCACGACCTTCGAGCGGGTCCAGCTTCGCGAGCTCACGATTGTGAAGAGAGACGGCCGGCGCGTTCCTTTCGACAGGGACAAGCTCACCCGATCCATCGCAGTCGCGCTGCGGAAGCGGCAGGTTAGCGAGGAACGCGTGGAGCAGCTTGTCAACTCCATCGTGCGCACACTAGAAAACCGCAACGATGCCGAGATTAGCTCGCAGGACGTTGGCAGCCTTGTCATGGAAGGGTTGAAGGCTATCGACGGCGTCGCTTACATCCGCTATGCAAGCGTCTACCGCGATTTCCGCGAAGCCAGGGACTTCCAGCGTGTGCTCGGCGAGCTGGGCGATTCCTTCGCTCGTGCGCCAGCGAAAAATGAATGATGCCAGCGGATGTTAGGTGACCGATGGACTGTCATTCCCGCGAAGGAGCGTGTGAAGAAATTGCCCAACCGCCCGTTGTCATGGCCGGGCTTGACCCGGCCATCCAGCTGACATACGGAAACTATTGCTTGTTTCCCTGGATGGCCCGATCAAGTCGGGCCATGACAGCGGGGTTTGCTGCCGGAATGCCTCCGCGCAGAAAAGGTATGACAGCGGAGACTGTATGATAGACATGCCCGCACCCCACTTTAGTGCCGCTGAAGGCGCGGGCATGCCGTTTGCGGCCGTGCGCATGGCCTCGCTGATGGCCCGCGCGCTTTTTCTGGCGGAGGGCAATCTTGGCGTCACCTCGCCCAACCCCTCTGTGGGCGCGGTTATCGCGGACGCCGCCACGGGCGAGATCGTCGCGAGCGCGGTCACAGCGCCGGGCGGCCGGCCGCACGCGGAGGTGCAGGCGCTCCGGCAGGCGGGCGAAAAGGCGCGCGGTGGGGTCCTGTTCACGACACTCGAGCCGTGCAGCCATTTTGGCGCAACGCCGCCCTGCGCGCACTCCATCGCCGATGCGGGGGTTGCAACCGTCGTCTACGGGTCGCTCGATCCGGATATGCGCGTGGCCGGCCGCGGCCTCGCCTGGCTGGAGAGCCACGGCGTTAAAGTCCTGCGCGGCGATTTCGCAGGAGCCGCGGATTGGATCAATCTCGGGCATGCGCTCCGCGTCACCGAGCGGCGGCCGTTCGTGCAGATCAAGCTGGCGGTGGATGCTAACGGGCGCGTACCCCTGGGCAAGGGCAAACCCGTTTGGGTTACAGGCGAGACGGCCCGCGCGCAAGCCCATCTCCTGCGCGCGAAAGCCGATGCGATCCTCATTGGCAGAAGGACCATCGAAGCCGACGACCCGGAACTGACATGCCGGCTGCCTGGCCTCGAAGGGCGTTCGCCGGTGCGGGTTGTGCTCGCGCCGCGCTGCGATGTTCCTATGACGGCACGCCTGTTTCAAACCGGCGCCCCCGCCGTGTGGATCGTTTGCGGCGATTCCTCGAAATGCGGGGCTCTCATAGGCCGGCCCGGCGTAAAGGTTTTCGATGTCGGGGCTTCATCCAGCGGAAGCCTCAGTCTTCGCCTCGTGCTCATGCGGCTTGCCGCGGAAGGCATCACGCGCCTCCTCGTCGAGGGCGGGCCAACCACTTCACGCGCGTTCCTAGACGCCGGCCTCGCCGATGAGGTGATCGTCATGCAAGGCCAGGTCCGCCTCGATCCGGGCTCGACCATGCCGGCCTTTGCAGGTCAAGGTTTGGAGCTGATATCCTCTTCAGGCTCCTATATATTGGCGGCGTGCCGGAAGGCTGGCGCCGATACCGTCCACGTCTACCGCACCACCGCTCACTGGCAGGCTTGATTTCGATGTTCACCGGTCTTGTACAAGCTAAAGGAATTGTCACTGCCGCGGGGGACGGCCGCTTCACGATCGCCTGCCCGTGGGAACCGGCGTCCATCGCTCTCGGGGCATCGATCTGTTGCGATGGCTGCTGCCTCACCGCGACACATGTGGAACCGGCTCCGGGCGGCGCACAATTCAAGCTCGATGTGTCGAACGAGACGCTCAGCAAGACGACCCTCGGTAGCTGGCGGGAAGGCCGCGAGATCAATCTCGAACGCTCGCTTCGCGCGGGCGATGAGATGGGCGGGCATATTGTCACGGGCCATGTCGATGGCGTCGCCACGATCTTGAGCGTTACGCCATCCGGGTTCTCGAAGGTTTTCGAGCTGCGCGCCCCCGAAGCGCTCGCCAAATATATCGCTCCCAAAGGTTCCGTTGCGCTCGACGGCGTATCCCTGACCGTCAACGAAGTTTCCGGCCCGGTGTTCACCATCAACCTCATCCCAACCACGCTTGAGGTTACCACTTGGGGCGGGGCCCGGCCCGGCGGCAATGCGAACATGGAAGTAGACTTGATCGCGCGCTATGTGGCAAGGCTTTTGGGACAATAGGCTGGAACCCATGCAAAGCGAAAATCTGCGCGTTATCGATCAGTCCGAAATTCATCGGCAATTGTCGCCTACCGAGGACATTCTCGAGGATGCGCGGCAAGGCCGGATGTTCATTCTCGTGGACGCCGAAGACCGCGAGAACGAAGGCGATCTCGTCATCCCGGCGCAAATGGCGACACCCGATGCCGTCAATTTCATGGCCCGTTTCGGCCGCGGGCTCATCTGCCTTTCCATCACGCCGGAGCGTGCCGAAACGTTGCACCTTCAGGCCATGGCCCGCTCCAACCAATCGCGCCACTCGACGGCGTTTACCGTCTCGATTGAGGCGAGGGAAGGCATCTCGACAGGTATTTCGGCCTACGACCGGTCGAAGACCATAGCGGCGGCGATCGATCCCAAGAAGGATTGGCGCGATATCGTCAGCCCAGGGCACGTTTTTCCGCTGGTGGCGAGAGATGGCGGCGTGCTTGTCCGTGCCGGCCATACGGAGGCAGCTGTCGACCTTGCGCGCTTGGCTGGGCTTTTGCCCGCCGGCGTAATCTGCGAGATCATGAACGACGACGGCACGATGGCGCGCATGCCCGATCTTTTGGCCTTTGCACAGCGGCACGGGCTCAAAATCGGAACCATCGCGGATTTGATCGCTTACCGCCGCCGCCATGAAAGCTTCGTGCACGTTGTCGAGGAGAGGGAGATCGACACGCCGCATGGCGGACCGTTCAAGCTTAGGGTCTACGTCAATTCCGTGGATAATACGGAGCACCTCGCACTCATAAAGGGCGATGTCGCCACGCCGGACCCGGTGCTCGTCCGCATGCACGCTGTCAATATTCTCGAAGATCTATTCGGGATGGGGCGCAATGGCGGCCGCCGCTCGCTCGTCGAGCGCGCCATGCGCCGGATCGGCACGGAAGGGCGCGGCGTCATCGTAATCATCCGCGATGTCCGCGAGGGAGTTATCAGGGCGCGCCTGGCCGAGGCCCTGCCCCACGCCTCCGGCGGCGAGACGAGCGAGAAGCGCTTGTTCGATTACGGCATCGGCGCGCAAATCCTAATCGACCTCGGCATCAAGAACATGGTTTTGCTTTCGAACTCGCCAACTCCCAAAATAGTGGGCCTGGAGGGATACGGTCTGAACCTCGTGTCCCGCCGCCCGATAGACGGCCAATGAAAAACCCCATCCACATCCTCGTCGTAGAGGGCCGCTTTTATCACCACATCTCCGATCAGCTGATTATCGGAGCCGAGATGACCTTGCGAGAGCAGGGCGCCACCTGGGAGGTCATGATGGTTCCGGGAGCGCTTGAGATCCCACAAGTGCTGTCGCTCGCGATCGAGGCCGGAATGTTCAGCGAAACCGCAGCCAACCCGTTCCATGGCTTTGTCGCGCTCGGATGCGTCATACGCGGCGAAACTTCCCACTATGAGATTGTCGCAGGGGAGTCCGCGCGCGCCCTCATGGCGCTTGCCACGACTCACAGCATTCCTTTGGGGAATGGCATCTTGACTGTCGAAAACGAGGAGCAGGCAGTTGCGCGCGCGGCCGTGAACGGCAAGAACAAGGGGCGCGATGCAGTTGAGGCTTGCCTTGAAGTCCTTCGCGTCAAGCGCGATTTTGCAAAGCGGCCCCGCTGAGTTCGTGTGTAGTGTCGATCACGCCGGGTTGATATCCGAAAGCTTGATGATGGATATTGAGAACGATGGCAAACCTGGCACGGGGAACGGCACGCTTGCGCTGCCCGCGCGGACGCGCGCCCGGCTGGCCGCGGTGCAGGCACTCTATCAGATGGATCTCACGCAGCGCGATCTGAGTGAGGTTCTCGACGAATTTGTCTCGCACCGTTTCGAGACCGTCGAAATTTATGCCGGGGCGGATCGAAGCTTCTTCCGCGACATCGCTTCCGGCGTCGCTCACGGTCAAGCGCGGATCGACGCCGAGATCGCCGCGTACTTGGCCGAAGGCTGGCGCCTCTCGCGCATCGACAGCATTTTGCGCGCAATTCTGCGGTCCGGGGTTTACGAAATTCTGGAAAAGCCCGACGTGCCGGCGCGCGCGATCGTCAACGAGTATGTCGAGATCGCCCGCGATTTCTTCGGCGGCGAGGAACCGGCCGTCGTGAATGGCGTTCTCGACCGCGTGGCACGTAAGCAGAGGCAGGACGAGTTCGGACGCAAGGCGGCGAAACGGCAGGTTTAATTTAAAGCTTGTTCAGCTATCGGATCCGGCTATGACCCCGCCCCACACCCCTCATCCTGTCCTTCTCCCCATGGGAGAAGGGACGCCTGAATTGGCCGCTGAGCGTGCAACAACGTCCCCTCTCCCAGAGGGAGAGGGACAGGGTGAGGGGCGGAACGCTCAATTGGTATAAGCCTATGCGTCTTGGCGAAATCGCCCTGATCTCAGATTATCTGGCACCGCTTGCGGTTCATCCGGGCGCTTTCGGCCTAAAAGACGATGCGGCGCTTTTGACAGCGCTTCCCGCGAGCGGGCTTGTCATTACTTCCGATGGGCTTACGGCTGGCGTGCACTTTTTCGAGGACGACGATCCTGGCGATGCCGCCTATAAGGCGATCGCGGTGAATGTGTCCGACCTCGCCGCAAAAGCTGCGCGGCCGCTCGCCTATACTTTGACGCTCGCGCTTGCCGAAGCGCCAACCGGGGAATGGGCGCAGCGCTTTACCGCAGGCCTCGCGCGGGCGCAGGCAAAGTTCGGCATCGCTCTGCTCGGCGGCGATACCGTTTCCGCGCGCGGCGCCTGGTGGATGTCCATTACAGCGTTCGGCGAGGCCTCATCTCGCGGGCTCGTTCCACGCGGCGGCGCCAAGCCGGGGGACCTTCTCTACGTCAGCGGCACAATCGGCGATGCCGCGCTCGGCCTGCGTTTGCGCCTTCCCGGAGAAAGCTTCGGATCGCTTCTGTCCGTGGAACAGCAAGAGTTCCTGCGTTCGCGCTATCTCTATCCCGAGCCGCGGCTTGGCCTGGCAGCCGCTCTCGCGAGCGAAGCGTCGGCGGCGATGGATATTTCCGATGGCCTCGCCCTCGATCTGTCCCGGATGTGCGAGGTGTCGCACGTCTCGGCCGAAATCGCGGTATCCGCGATCCCGCTTTCGGACGCGGCACGAACGCTGACAGCGCCGGCGGGCGGAGACGCGCTGCAAACAATTTTGACTGGCGGCGACGATTACGAGATTTTGGCAGCCGTCCCGCCAGAGCGTGCGGCTGCCTTCGAGGCTGCAAGCCGCAAAGCTGGCGTGCCGGTCACCCGCATTGGGACCGTAAGCGCCGGCGCGGGCACGCCGAAGTTTAGGACCGCCGGCGGACTGGAACTCGAGCTTTCCGCCAAGGGCTTCGAGCATTTCAAGGTTTAATCCAGGCAGAGCTTTGCTATACTTAGCTCTTTGACCCGCTCTTTCGAGCCTTGGAATCCAGCTCCTACATGACTCTCGAACTCATCCACACGGCGGCCGAGGGCAAGACAAAGCCCGTCAAGCTCCTGTTCGTTCACGGCATTTGCACCGGCGCCTGGATTTGGGAGCGGAGTTTCCTGCCATTCTTCGCCGGACTTGGCTACGATAGTTACGCGCTCTCCTTGCGCGGGCACGGTAAAAGCGCAGGGCGCGAGAAAATCCGCCAATTCGTCCTCGGCGATTTCGCGGATGACGTGGACTGGGCGGTGAAGCAAATAGGCGCGCCCGTTGTGGTGGTGGGCCATTCGTTAGGGGGCGCCGTCGTGCAGAACTACGTAAAGCGCGGTGGCAAGACGGCCGGCATTGTACTGTTTTGTGCTGTCCCCCCGCATGGCCTGCTCCGGGCAACCGCAGTTCTCCTTGCCCAAAATCCGCCGCTCGCGAACGAGCTGCGCAAGGCTATCGCCCGTGGATTGCAGGCGGCAGACCTCGAGGTGATCGAGAACGGACTGTTTGCTCACGCGCCCGCGCCCGAGCTTCGCCGGATGCTATTCGAGCGGCTGGACGGAATAGCGGAGACCGCGGGCCGGCAGGCCTTCGGGTGGGTGCCCTTTGCGCCGCTGCCCTGGTCAATGCCAAAGGTTTTCGTCATAGGTGGCGAGCGGGATTGGTTTGTCCCCTCGGGCTGTGTCCGGATGACTGCGATCTATTACGGCGTGCGCTCAGTGATCGTGAAGAACGGCGCTCATGCCGTCATGCTCGACGGGAATTGGCGCGATGCGGCCGAGCCCATTGCGGATTGGCTCACGGCATCTTTCGCCGGCGAACCCAGCCGGTAGCCGTTTTGCCATGAATGAGCATCGGCCGGATTTTATTTCCAAGCGAGCTATGATTTTTCCCGGCGGCTGAAAGGAAACGAGGAGCGTAAAGGCTCCGCTCCGGCTGGTTGCGCTGGCCTTTGGCTAGGCGCCGCGCGCGAGGGCGGGGGAACCTCGGCCTGCGTCCGCTCCAACGGCGCTCCGCTCGCATCTGGCCTCGGCTTGCTTCCCAGGCCGAAGCGGGGCCGCCGCTTTCCGTTGCTTCCCGGGCGCTTCTCCGCAGGCGCGGGCGGGGCTGTTTCCTTCGCCTCGGCTTCAGCCAGAGCGAGCGCATTTTCCCTCTCCTTCTCCCGCTCTCTCTCGTCCCGCTCCTTTTCCTTTCCGGCTCTGCGCTCGGCGCGCTTTGCTTCTTTTTCTTGTTCCCTGTCATCGCGGCGCGCCGAGCGCGCAATAGCGTTCAGCAGGTTTACGACCTCGCGTTCGGTCAGAAGCTCGCTGTAGAAAAAGCCTTGCCCGAAATCGCAGCCAACGGCCCGGACATAGGCCAAGTCTTCCTCGGTATCCACACCTACGGCAACGACATCCTTGCCGAGCTCGTGAGCGATCGTCAGCACTGCTTTGAGCACCATCGCACTCGACCTTTCCTTATCGCTCAAAGTCACAAGCGAACGGTCGATCTTGATGGCGTCGATCGAGAGGCGGTGCCAATACGACAAGGAGGAAAAGCTGACGCCGAATTCATCGAGCGCGACGCTTACGTTCAAGCTCTTAAGCCAGTCGAGGATCTCGATCGCTTGCTCAGGGTTGGAATTGACCAGGCTTTCCGCGATTTCGAGCCGGAGCGCCCCTTTCGGTAGAGTCTCACGTCCGATAATGAGCCGGAGATTCTGCACAAGGTCGTGGTGGAAAAGCTGCTGGCTCGACATATTGAGGCTGACGTAAATCGGATCGTCGCGCTGCAAAATGCGATGCCATCGCGCGCCCTGCCGGATGCAGCGCTCGAAGATATAGGCCCAAAGCTCTCCCGACAGTCCCGCGGCCTCCGCCGCTGCCTCGAACTCCGGCAGGCTCAGCCGTCCGAGCGCCGGGTGATCCCATAGAACGAAAGCCTCCATGCCCGCGAGGCGTTCATCGCCGATCCGGATGATGGGCTGGTAAAGGACACGGATTTGGCGCCGCTCGATGGCATGCTTCAGGTCCGACTGAACGATCGAGCGCTCATCGGCCGCGCCACGCATTTCAGGTTTGAACAGCTCGATTCTGTCTGCGCCGGCGCGCTTGGCTCGATACATCGCGCTTTCGCCCTCGCGGAGGAGATCTTCGGCGTTCTCCTGGGTTCCGTCGTACATGGCAATGCCGATGCTGCCGGTGAGCACAAGGTCCCGCCCCCCAGCCTTCATGGGTGTGCGGAGCGAGCGTCTGACGCGCTCCGCAAGCATGGCGATGTGGCGCGGCTCGGTGTCCTCGGAAATCAGGATCGCAAATTGTAGCGCGCTTACGCGCGCGAGCGTGTCCTGCGGTGAGATGTGACGTGTGAGCCGGCGGGCGATCGTCAGGAGCACGCCGTCGTTCGTGGCGAAATCTGGGGACCGCGCTTGGTTTTTTAGAGCGTCGAGATCGATGAAAAAGACCGTCGGCTTTATGTTCTCGTCTTTCGCACGCGCCAGCGCGGTCTGCAGCCTATCGATGAACAGCTCTCTGTTCGGCAAGCCCGTCAAACCGTCGCGGATGGCGTTGTGAAGAAGCCGTTCCTGCGCGCGCTTTTGCGCCGTGACGTTGCGCATGAGACCGACGCCGCGAAGAGCCCGTGTGGTTCGCTGCTGCGTCACCGCCGCCCTGAGTTCGTACCAAAGATAGCCCCCATCGGGCCTCTTCATGCGAAATTCGAGATTGATGTCGCCGCCTTGACGCTCGCGTATCGTCCACATGGTTAGGCGCATCCGCTCGCGGTCGGAGGCGTGAAGGAATTGTAGCCAATTTTCTTGGGAGCATCGGAGCGAACCGGGAGGAATGCCAAGCGCGGTCTCAACCTCAGGACCAGTGTTGATCTCGTTGCGCCGCCCATCCCATTCCCAAACGCTCGCGCCGGAAGCTTCGAGCGCCATCACGCGCAGCTTGAACTGGCCCGCGTCCTCGCCGATCGCTCCGGGATCGGCCGTCTGGAACGCGTATTGCGTGACGGTGAAGCCGATCAGGGCGAGAAAAAGCACGAGCCCCGCCGAAAGAGCAGAGACGACGATGTCGCCGGAAACCTTGCCGGTGATGGTGACGGCCGAAGCGAACAGCCAGACCATGAACAGCATCCAGGACGGCACGAGCGACAGCGCCCGCTCCTGGCCGCGAAGGGCAAGAAAGCCGATCAGTGCACTTCCGGCGATCGCGATAGGTATGAAGGAGAGCCGGGCTAAGCTCGCGGTCGCCTGAGCATCCACAAGAGCGAAAACGATCAAGCCCAGCTGTGCGGCGATCCAGCCGAAAAAGGCCAAGCTGATCCAATTATGCCAGAGCCTGAGATTGAGGAAGGTGTAGATGAATACGACAAGGCTTGCGGCAAAGGCTGCCTCCGCGGCCGCCCTGTAGGTTCCGTTGTCCTCCGATGTCAGCTGGAAAAGCTTATGCCAAAAGCCGAAATCGACACAGAGATAGGCGAGCGCCGACCACGCAACGAGAGCTGCAGCGGGGAAGATTGCCTTGTGATTGGCTGCGAAGATTGCCGTGAGGAAGATGGCAAGCAGCCCTGTGATCCCGAGCAGGATGCCGTGAAAGAGGTTGATATCTCTCTGGTGTTTACCGAAACTCGCCGGTGAGTTCAGGAACAGCCTTGGGACCGACGCCGACGCCAGCTCGACGATAAAGGTGACTGTCGTGCCGGGCTCGATCGATAGCCTGTAAATGTCGAGATGGTCGTAGTCCTCATTTCGCTCCGGGCGGAAGCCCAAGGATGGCGTGACATTGGTGATGCGCGGCGCGTCGAGATCCGGCTTGAGAACGCGGGAGCCTACGATGTCGTATCTCTGCGCGGTCAGCCAGCGCGTAATTGGCTTGTCGTTAGGATTGCTCAATGCAAAGACAACCCAGCTCGGATTGGTTCCGGGCGTCTTGGCGGACACGGTCATTCGTCCAACGATCCCGTCCGCGCTCGGCGCGGTTTCGACGCTGAGTTTGTCGCCCCGGCGTTCGTAAAATTCGCCAAGAAGTGTAATGTCGATCTTTTCGTCGGCGGGACCGATGATGATGGGCTCGACCGCCAGCGCAGAGGAGCCGAGGCACGCCAGCGAGAGAAAAAGCGCAGCGGCAAACGCTAGAACGAGGTGAAGGGAACTCCGCTGGCAGCGGACCCGGGCCGCCGCGATCCAGCGCCCTGGCCGTGTCGGGCAAACTCCTATCACGCAGCGAAAGTCATGGTAGGGGATCGTCATTGAGGAGCGCAAAAAGCCAGTGATCTTGCCATGTGCCATTAATTTTCAGATACCGCCGGGCTAAACCCTCATATTGGAAGCCTGTCCGGGTTAGAAGCGCGGCCGACGCCTTGTTTTCAGGCAAACAGGCAGCTTCCAACCGGTGAAGACGCAAGACATCGAAAACAAACCAAGTGACTGCCCGGACACCTCTGGTCATATAGCCTTGCCGGGCATAGGGTGCGCCGATCCAATACCCTAAGGAGCAGCTCTGACTTACGCCCCGGCGGATACTGCTCAAGGTTATACCGCCGATTAAGGCTTTATCAGAGGTTCTAAACAGAAAAAAGGCATAACCGAGATCTTGGCGCGCATCGTTAGAATAATAGCGGATGCGGCGCCGGTAGGTGTCCTTGTCGAGCTCGTCGCGCGTCCAGCGCGGCTCCCAGGGCTCGAGGAAATCCCGGCTTTCGCCCCGAAGCGTGGCCCAGGCTTTATAATCGGCCATTTGGGGCTCGCGCAGAAAGACGCCATCGCCCTCGACATGGGATTTGCTTTCCGAAAAGAACATTCGCGCGCTGCCGAGCATGGCTTAAACTCACGCCGCTAGGAGAGTGCCAGCGAGGAATGCCTCGGCAGCGTCGGATACAGCGGAGGACGCTCCCCTCGCACCGACGGTAGCAGAAACCATTTCCGGCTTTGTCCGGAAGCGGCAGCCCACAGCCTGAACATCCTCGCAAGTGACCCCTTCGATTTTTTCGACCAGCTCCTCATTGGTCAGCGGCCGTCCGAATACCATGAGATCCCAAGCGAGCTGGCCGGCTCTTGCCTCGCAGCTTTCGAGGCTCATGAAGAGCCCTGCCTTGAGCTGGGCCTTGGCACGCGCAAGCTCCTGCGCGGCCGGACCATCCTCCGCAAGGCTGGCTAAAATGCCGAGCGAGAGCGTTGCCAGCTCCCGCAATTGCTGCGGGCTCGTTGCCGCGTGAAGGCCGATGATCCCGCTATCGGAATAGCCCCAATCGAAGGCGTGAATGTCGTAGCAAAGGCCGCGCTTCTCGCGGACCTCCTGAAACAGGCGCGATGCCATGCCGCCGCCTGCAATCCCCGCAAATATCCGGCCGGCGAACGAGGACTCGTGATCGTTCGGAAAGCCCTCGAAGGCATATATCACATGACATTGCTCAAACCGCTTATCCGAAACCGCGTGGCCGCCTTCGAACTTGGCGCGTTTAGCCGGGCGCGGAGCCTCGGAGGGCATGGCACCGAAGAGCTCGCCCGCGAGCTTGTGAAGGGCATCGTGATCGACGGCGCCCGCCGCGCTGAGGATCATACGGGAGGCTGCATAGTTCTCGTTCCGGAAGCGCTTGAGATCGGCTGCTGCATGGCGCGAGATCGTGCGGGAGGTGCCGAGGATCGACCGGCCCAGCGGCTGGTTCGTGTAGGCTTCTGCAAGTGCGAGGTCGAAGACGATGTCGTCCGGGCTGTCTTGCGTAGCCGCGATTTCCTGAAGGATCACCTCGCGCTCGCGGTCCATCTCGTCGTCGGTGAAGGCAGGGTTGAGGAGGAGGTCGCCGATCAGCTTCAAGCCCAATTCAACGTCGCATTTGAGGACGCGGGCATAATAGTTCGTCGCCTCCGAGGAGGTGACTGCGTTCAATGCGCCGCCCGCATTTTCTATTTCCTCGGCGATTTGCATCGGCGTGCGCGCAGGCGTGCCTTTGAACGCCATGTGCTCGAGGAAATGAGCGACCCCATGCTCGCTGTCCAATTCAGCGCGCGCTCCCGCATTGACGAAGACGCCGACGGTTGCGGTTTCGAGCCCCGCCATGCGGTGCGTTACGATCCGCATGCCGTTGCTGAGCTGGCTGGTTTGAACTGTCATTGTATGAACCTTGAAGAAAGCTAGAGTCTGTTTTGCACACTATGGAAAGAGCCTAAGCCTCCCTCACTCTGTCTCTCTCCCCGCAAGCTCGCCTTGGCGAGCTTGCATCTCAATGTTATCGCGCTCGCAAGCGAGCGCGATGGGGAGAGAGGACGCCTGAACAGGCGCTTCCGCCTTCTCCCTCCCCCCTCGGGGAAAGGGGTGGGGTGAGGGGGGACTTCCCGCCGGCGCGTGCGCGTCGATATAGGCCGCCACACCCGCCGCTGAATTGGGCAGGAGCTCGAAACGCTCCCGGCCCTCCAAGCATCGCTGCAGGGCTGCTGGCACTTCGGGCTCGCGCCCGATGGCGCGGCTGACGGCTTCCGGGAACTTTGCGGGATGCGCCGTGCTGAGCACAACCATCGGCCCGCCTGTGCGGGCCTGCTCCCGCTGCGCGGCGGCAAGGCCGACCGCAGTGTGAGGATCGATGATGATCCCGGTGTCCCTAAACAGCCGGCCCATCGCGGCGGAGGCCTCGGTTCGCGTAACGCGATGCGCGGAGAACCGCTTCCGGATAGGCTCAAGCACTTCAGACGGAATGCCGAAGCTGCCGGTGTCGCGCAAGCTTGCCATGGCACCAGTTACGAATGACGCGTCCCGGCCGCTCGCTTCGAACAGAAGCCGCTCGAAATTGCTCGAAATTTGAATATCCATGCTCGGACTATCGGTGGGCGTCACATCGCGCGGCTCGTAGCGGCCCGTTTCAAGCGTCCGTGCCAGGATATCGTTCTCGTTGGTGGCGATCGCAAGCTTTCCCATCGGAAGGCCCATCTTCGATGCGGCAAAGCCCGCGAAGATATCTCCGAAATTCCCGGTTGGTACGGTGAAGCTGGGCGAGGACTCCGGCCCCAGTTTTTCGGCCGCGGTGTAGTAATACACGGTTTGGGCCACGATGCGCGCCCAGTTGATGGAGTTGATCGCGGAAAGGGCGTGGCGGGTACGGAACTCCTTGTTGCCAAGAAGCGTCTTTACGATATTTTGGGCATCGTCGAAGGTGCCTTCGACGGCGATGGCGTGGACGTTGTCCTCGGCAGCTGTTGTCATCTGCTTGCGCTGCACATCGCTAATGCGCCCATGCGGAAATAGAATGAAAAGCTCGATGTCCTGACGCCCGCGGAAGGCTTCCACGGCCGCAGCACCAGTGTCGCCCGAGGTCGCGCCCAGAATGGTGATTCTGGCGCCGGTCCGCTTCAACGTGCGCTCCATAAGCCGGGACAGGACCTGCATCGCGAAATCCTTGAAGGCAAGCGTCGGCCCGTGGAAAAGCTCAAGCAGGAAAAGGTCGCGGCCGATTTGCGTCAGCGGGGCGGTGTCCGGATGGCTAAACCCCGCATAAGCCTCGGAGACGATAGAGAAAAGATCGTCATGACCTGGATTTCCACCCATAAAAGGTGCCATCACATACGCCGCGGCAGCGGCATAGTGGCCCGGAGACAGGGCCGGGAGCGAGGGGAGCCTCGGCCAGGATTGCGGCATGTAGAGCCCGCCATCGGGTGCGAGCCCCGCAAGCAGGACCTGTTCGAAACCGGCAGGCGCGGCCTTCCCGCGCGTCGAAACATACATCATACCAAAATCCGGC
Organism: Rhodomicrobium sp.; assembly: GCA_052145435.1. Classification (GTDB taxonomy): domain Bacteria; phylum Pseudomonadota; class Alphaproteobacteria; order Rhizobiales; family Rhodomicrobiaceae; genus Rhodomicrobium. The sequence goes on from JBKQOR010000198.1 coordinate 62,222, forward strand.
TGAACGGGTTCACCGGCCCTCTGTTTGTCATCCTGCGCGCGGCGGGGCGAAGATGACGCTGTCCGCAACGCAACCGCTCGCCCCGCGCATAGGACGGAGCCACGCGCGGCCGGGAAAGCGTTCAAGCCAAGACTGTATCATATCGCGAAAGTTTTGGGTGCGTGCCAATCCGGCTGCACCATAAGACGGCTTTGGTGCGGTGTCATCTCTACACTCGTCAACTCCGCGCGATATAAACGCCGGCGGCGCGCGCCAACCCAGATGGCACGCCTATAAAGAGTGCCAGTCTCAATTTAGCCCTATTCCTTGCCGAGTTGCGGTGTCTGAATGCCCCGCACCCCAAAAAACGGATAGCGTCTATGTTTCGACCGATGAAGCTCATCGCGGCCTGCGTTTTTCTTGGCTTCGCCTCAGTACCAGCTTGCGCTCAGTCGGAAGTCGGCTCCGGCCAGGTCAAGGCCGTCTATGGCAATTGGAAGCTGAAATGTGCGCAGCTCGCCGGCGCCAAGCAGGAAAAATGTGCGCTGGTGCAGGATCTCAAGCTGGAAGACCACCCCAATATGTTTTTGACGATCCTCGTCATGCGGGCCTTCGACAGCGACAAGAAGATCTTGCGCATCGTCGCGCCCTTGGGCGTCGTGCTGCCCGCAGGGCTAGGGCTGAGAGTGGACGGCACCGACATCGGCAATGTGAAGTTCCTGAAATGCTGGAAATTCGGCTGTCTCGCCGAGGTCATCGTCGACGATGGGCTTGTGAGTAAATTCTCATCCGGCCAAACGGCGAGCTTCATCGTGTTCCCAACCCCGGACTCAGGGATCGGATTCCCGGCACCGCTCGCAGGTTTTGCCGAAGGTGTGAAGGGGTTGAACTAAGCGGATATTCCTTGGCTGGCCTGCAAATGCCTGACGCCACAATCTTGCCGCGGCGGAGGGCAGCCGGCACCACTAACTTACCGGATTTTGCCCCGGCGCCGTGGCACGAGGCCCGCCCACAGGCTGCGAGCCGCATGGCGCGCTTGCTTCTTCCAACGCACGGCCGTCCGGTAGAGCAAAGAGTTTCTGATCCAATATTTGCCGTACGCGGCGTTGAGCGAGCCCCACGCATGCACGCGGCTGACGAGCCAAATCTTGCGGCTTTGCGGGCGCACGGCGGTCCAGGTCCGGTCGATCAGCACGAGGCTTAAGCCCTGCAGAGCGAGCCAAAGCACAATGCCAGTCCTGGGCCGTTCCGCTATCATAATCGTGGCATAAAGCTTAGCTGGCTCGAGAACCGCAAGCGGTAGCGCGACGCTGAACGCCGCCCAATAGGGCGGAAGCCGGCTCAAGTAAATGAAGTAAGGCTCGTAGATATGAACTGCAAAAACCTGAAGGCTTGGCTTTACATAGTTCCTGACTAGGTAAGAATCGGCAAGGAGCGCGGCAAGCCATTTGATCTGCGGGTGGAGAATTACGATAAAAATTGCAAAAAGAATCTGGACGGTATGCCTCGCCACCCGGCCGGCAATCTTGAATGGCAGGCTCACGATAAAGCGCGCGGCGCCCGCCGCGTGACCGGACATGCGGGAATCCTGCCTCTCTCCGGAGATTTCTTCGTTGGGAATGCCGGTCATGTTCTCTCTCAAGCCGCCGCTTGCTAAGCAGGGCTGTTATAATCCGAAGCCAGATGACGTGTTTCAAGTTCCCTCGACACCCAATCGTAGGCCGCGTCGCGCAATGTAGTCCATTGCGGCCAGTCCATGGGCATGATCCCTTCCGCAATTGGGATGGCAAAAAAGCGCGGTCCGC
>JBKQOR010000199.1:0-7098 GCA_052145435.1 Rhodomicrobium sp.
CCGTTTTCGAGGCTGCCTTGGCGGTCGAGTGCATCCTCTTTCAGCATTGCTTCGCGGACAGCCACCGGAATTTGATAATAATCCGGATGGATTTCAGCGAAGGCCAGAAAGCCATGGCGGTTTCCGCCATAGTTTACGAAAGCGGCCTGCAAAGAGGGCTCGATGCGAGCCACTTTGGCGAGATAGATATTTCCCCGGAGTTGCTTGCGCGCGGCCGATTCGTAATCGAACTCCTCAACACGATTTCCGCGCGTCACCACCACCCTGGTTTCTTCCGGGTGGGTGGCATCGATTAACATTTTGTTTCCCATAGTGAATTCTTTCTGGTCCGCCGCCGGCACGCGCAGGCCTCGCGATCATGATCCCATGATCGAACGGGCTGCCTTGCCGGGCGCCATTTTTGTTGATCGCGCACTCGCCGCGTTTGCCCAGCGCTATGCTGGAAAGTGCCGTCCCGCTCCCGGACAGAATTCCGGGGCTGCGTCGGGCACTCTTCGAACAAAGCGAGTTGGAGCGCGAGGTTGACATTCTTTTGGTCTCGGTTCGCCGGCAGCCCGCTGTCCACCGGACAGCTGAGGCGGCGTCACCCGTTGTTATTCCCGTTCAGGATTTAGCATCCCGGTTGCCTGTGCGGCAATCGCTCGCTTCCCCCGATCTTAGATCGTGGACATCTCGCGATTGTCAAACTTTTCGCCCGCTGATTCTGAGTTCTATCCATTAGCCCAGCGTAGAGCCAGGATTAACAGGTCAGGGTTGATATACCTCTAATACGTTGTGTTTGCGCCGCCCGCAAGCAAGACCTAAACAGCCACTTGCGAAATATTGCAATCGGTTTTGTCAACCGGCCACACGCAGGCGGTGGACGCGGCCTCACGCGGTGGTATAAGCGCAAGCCTGGAAGCGGCCGTGAAGGGGCAGCGGATGAGACGCAAACAAGGCAGCATCGCGAACCTGGGGAAAGCGCTTGCCCTTTTTATTCTTCTGATTCCCGTGCAGAGGGCAGCAGGCGCAGATCAAGTCACGCTTAAGGCCGAAATCGGCGGCGATGCTCAGCATACGCGTTTTGTGGCGTTCCTTTCGAAAAAGGTCGATTATCGCATTTTTTCCATCGGCGATCCCTATAGAATTGTAATCGATCTTCCCGAGGCCGAAATTCAAGTGCCGGCCGGGATCAAGCGCGGGCTTGTTCTTTCCTCGCGCTCGGGCCTGCTGGCTCCGGGCAAGTCGCGTATCGTGATCGACTTGGCAGAGCCGGCGCTTGTGGAAAAATCCGAGCTGCTCCCCCCGGAGAACGGGTTACCCGCGCGGCTCATCATCGAGCTCACAAAATCGACGCTCAAGGCATTCTCCGCTCAGAGCAAAGCGCCGCCTCCTCTGCAGCTGGAAAAACCTGCGCAGATCGCCGCACAAAAGAAAGACCCTGCCGACAAGAGACCGCTTATCGTCATCGATCCGGGCCATGGAGGGGTCGATGCTGGCGCGCACGGCCGGATTACGGGCACCCCCGAAAAAGACGTCGCGCTCGACTTTTGCAAGACGCTCAAGGCGAAGCTTGAAGAAACCGGAAAATACCAGGTGATCGCAACGAGAACCACCGATGTCTTCGTTCCCTTGGACGATCGGGCGAGCGCGGCTTCTGTTCCGATGGCCGATCTCCTCATCTCGATTCACGCCGACACTCTCGATGCGAAGCGCCTCGGTGTCAAAAGTGTGCAGGAAGTACGCGGCGGCACAATCTACACCCTGTCCGACGAGGCGTCCGACGAGCAGGCGAAGATTTTGGCTCAAAACGAGAATAGGGCAGATTTGCAAGCCGGTGTCGGAAGCGAGCAGATGCTCTCGCCTGCCATCGCAGCAGAAATAAACAACATTCTGGGCGACCTCGAAAGCCGGGGCAAAAAAAATAGATCGCTCGCTCTTGCGAATTACTTGATCGAGCATCTAAAAAACAAAATGAAATTCAATATCCGCCCTCACCGGAGCGCAAATCTCCGGGTGCTGAAAGCGGCGGGCGTCCCTGCGGTGCTCATAGAGCTTGGATATTTAAGCAACACCGAGGACGAAAAGCTGCTAACCTCCGCCGATTGGCGCGCGGCGACTGCTTCGGCTCTTGCCTCCGCCGTGAATGAATTCATGGCAGAGCGGCAAGTCCGGATCCCGCTGTAGCTTAAAGCTGCTATTTGCACAGGACTCGCTTCCTTCGTTAACTTACGGTTGCCGATGGTGCGATCTTATGGTTAGCCGTCATCGGAAAGCGTTATATAAAGGGTTATATGCTGTCACAATTTGGCTATGCCGCTATGGTCGAGATGCTGGCATGGCATATCAGCGGCCGCGGATTCTCCCGGCAGCAACGCCTATCGCATAAACAGGCCAGGAACTGATGCGAATCAATTTGTCCTTGAAGCCGCCCGTCAAGAAAAAGCGCCGCAAAAACTTGCTCTTGAGTTTCTTGGGCTTTGCATTCACGGCAGGCGTTTTTCTCTTCCTCGCCGGTGCGGCGGGCGCGGCCTATTTCCTCTGGCAGATCTCGAAGGGTTTGCCGGACTATGAGAAGCTCTCGAACTATAAGCCCCCCGTCATCACGCGTGTGCATGCGGGCGACGGCAGGCTCATCGCCGAGTTTGCGAAAGAGCGCCGCATTTACGTTCCCGTCCAAGTCATGCCGAAGCTGCTAATCAACGCATTTTTGGCGGCGGAGGATCAACACTTTTATGAGCATAACGGTATCGATATGCAGGGCATTGCCCGTGCAATCGTCAACAATGTGATCAGGCATAAAAGAGAGGGCGCATCCACGATCACGCAGCAGGTTGCCAAGAACTTCCTGCTTTCGAACGAGCAGACCTTCATGCGCAAAGCAAAGGAGGCGATACTTGCGATCCGCATCGACCGCGCCTTTACGAAGGACCAAATCCTCGATCTTTACCTCAATCAAATCTATCTCGGCGCCGGCTCCTATGGGGTCGCGGCAGCGGGCCTGAGGTATTTCGGCAAGGAGCTGCACGAGCTTCAAATTCACGAAGTTGCGTATCTCGCGGCCCTGCCCAAGGAACCGTCGAAGTTTCAACTGACAACCGCGCGCGGCAGGACTTTTCAGGATGCCTTAACGCGCCGGAATGCGATCATCGACAATATGGCGCGCTTCAAGTTCATCGGCCCGGAGGATGCCGAAAACGCCAAAAAGATGCCGCTGGAAATGAGCGCCCGGCAGATCGGCCCGTCCACATTCGCGGCCGAATATTTCGCCGAGGAAGTGCGCCGGTCGCTTGTCGACCTCTATGGCCTAGACGAGAACGATCCAACGAATTCGAGCCTCTACACCGGCGGCTACTCGGTCCGCTCGACGCTCGATCCGTCTTTGCAGCTTATGGCGCGCGCAGCTTTACGCGCAGGCCTCGTCAACTTCGACCGCAAGCGTGGCGGCTGGCGCGGTCCGTTGGCGCACATCGACATTATCGGCAGCGACTGGGGGCCAAAGCTTGCCGAGGTGCCTTCTTTGGCCGACGTCGACCCGTGGCACCTCGGTGTTGTGCTGCAAGTGACGAAAGATAAGGCGCTGATAGGGTTGCAGCCGGGCCGGATGCCAAACGGCAGCATCGAGCCCGAACGGAAGACCGCCGAGCTCCCCGCCGAGGGCGTGAAATGGGCTTTCGACAGCCTGAAAGGCAAGGCGAAAGCGAAAGGCACGCTCGGCGTGAACGATCTTCTCGCCGCGGGCGATGTCGTTTACGTTTCGCCGCCAACCGAACTCGATCCGCCAATCCGGGAGGTGAGAGAAACGCCGCCCGGAGGCAAGGCGCCCAAGGGCGAGCCGAAGCTGATCGCTCCGCCATGGCAATTGATGCAGATCCCGCAGATCGGCGGGGCGGTTGTCGTCATGGATCCCCATACGGGCCGCGTTTTGGCGCTTGTCGGCGGCTTCAGCTTTGCGGAAAGCCAATTCGACCGGGCTGTTCAGGCAAGGCGCCAGCCGGGTTCCTCCTTCAAGCCGATTGTCTACGCGGCCGCCCTCGATAACGGTTATACCCCGGCGACGATCGTGAACGATGCCGTCATCGCCATCGATCAAGGAAACAACCAGGGCCTATGGCGGCCCGCCAATTACGACAAGCAAGTGCACGGTCCTCAGCCCCTGCGCGTCGGCATCGAAAAATCGCGAAACCTCATGACCGTGCGCTTGGCTCAGGACGTAGGCATGCCGATCGTCAGCGAATATGCCCGGCGCTTTGGCGTCTATGACGATCTTCCGCCGCTGCTTTCGATGGCGCTTGGAGCCGGCGAGACGACTCTTATGCGCCTGACCACGGCCTATTGCATGTTCGCGAACGGCGGCAAGAAGATCAAATGGACCTTCATAGACCGCATCCAGGACCGTTACGGCCGCACCGTGTGGCGGGCTGACGGCCGGCCCTGCGCCAATTGCGCTGCAGATTCTTGGCAAGGACAAGAGGTGCCGCAGCTTCCGGATAACCGCGAGCAAATCGTCGACCCGATGACCGCGTATCAAATTGTCTCGATGCTGGAAGGCGTGGCGCTTCGAGGCACCGGCGCGATGGTCCACAAAAGGGTGGGCAAGCCGCTTGCCGGCAAAACCGGCACGACCAACGATGAGAAGGATGCCTGGTTCATCGGCTTCTCGCCGGACATAGCCATGGGCGTCTTCATTGGCTACGACAACCCGCAACCCATGGGTCACGGCGAAACAGGCGGCGAGCTGGCCGCGCCTATTTTCGCGGACTTCTTCAAGCTCGCCCTGAAGGACAAGCCCGCGATCCCGTTCCGCACGCCTCCGGGCATCAGTATGGTTATGGTGGACAAGAAAACGGGGCTGCGGACCGATCGCAACAACCCCGATGCCATCGAGGAATATTTCAAGCCGGGCACGGAGCCGGCCGAGGGCTACCCGGTCGCTCAAGGCGAGGAGCCGGCGGCGGAGCCAGGCGCCTGGGGCACATCGTCGAGCGCTGGCGGCGGCTGGGCAACCGCCCCGCAGCCCTCCGCCTCTGGAGGCGGCTATCCGCCGCCTTACAGCCGGGAACCGCGCGCCGGAGGCTTGTACTAGCGCGAGACGATCTCATCTTTACGCAATTCATCGAAGTCTGGAGCGAAACGCGGCATAAGCAGCGCGCTCTGGTGCATTACCGGAAATGGATCTTCAAATGCGGCCCGAAACACTCGCCATCGTCGACGAAATCAAGCAGTCCCTGTCGCTCCTGCGGAGGTATCTTTGACTGGGACAAAGCGCAAGTCCGGCTCAAGGACCTGAATGCCATCGTCGAGGACCCGAGCCTGTGGGACAATCCCCAGCGCGCTCAAAAGCTCCTGCGCGAACGCCAGCACCTCGACAGCGCGCTGACGGCCTATTCCCGGCTCGACTCCCGCCTGAACGATGCCACTGGGCTCATCGAGCTCGGCGAGGAGGAGCACGACGAGGAAGTCGTTAGGGAGTCCGAAGCGTCGCTGGCTGCCCTTCGAACCGAGGTTCAGCGCCGCGAAGTTGAGGCCTTGCTCTCCGGCGAGGCCGATAGCAACGATACGTTCCTTGAGGTTCACGCGGGCGCAGGCGGCACGGAAAGCCAGGATTGGGCCGAGATGCTTTTGCGCATGTATATGCGCTGGGCAGACGAGCAGGGCTACAAGGTCGAGCTGATCGAAAGCAACGCCGGCGAAGAAGCCGGCCTCAAATCGGCGACCATTCAGGTGAAAGGCCAGAATGCCTACGGCTGGCTCAAGACCGAGTCGGGCGTGCACCGGCTCGTCCGCATCTCACCCTACGATTCCAACGCCCGCCGGCATACGAGCTTTGCCTCCGTCTGGGTCTATCCTGTCGTGAACGAAGCTATCGACATCGCGGTGAACGAAAGCGATTGCCGCGTCGACACTTACCGCGCGAGCGGCGCCGGCGGCCAGCACGTGAATACCACCGACAGTGCGGTGCGCATTACGCACATTCCAACCAACATCGTTGTGCAATGCCAGAACGAGCGCTCGCAGCACAAAAATCGCGCCACGGCCTGGGCGATGCTGAAGGCCCGGCTGTATGAGATGGAGCTGAAAAAACGCGAAGACGCGGCGCAGGCCGCGGCGGCATCCAAGACCGACATCGGCTGGGGGCATCAGATCCGCTCTTATGTGCTGCAGCCCTATCAGATGGTGAAGGACTTGCGCACCGGCATCGTCAGCACGAACCCGCCGGAGGTGCTCGATGGCAACATAACGCCCTTCATCGAGGCGGCGCTGGCGCAGCGCGTCCATGGCGGTGGCCCGGCAAACGTGGCCGATTTGGATTAAGCCTCTGTCCTGTCCGGGCTGGCCCCTCGGCGGTCAGATTTGGCGTCATACCGCATCCAGTTGAATGCTCCACGGAGCTTTGTTTTCGTCCCGGAACGGCGCCCTTCGCGCCGTATCCGGGATCTTTACGGGCGCTTCGAATGTTGCAAGACCCCGGATAAGCGCTGACAGCGCTTTCCGGGGTGACGCCCGCGAATGATTCAACCGGATGGGGAATGACAGCAGCGAAGCATTCGACCGGATTCGATATCAACCATGGATGCGCGCCCCTTAGTTCCGCGGCATTTCCCCAAGCGCTTCGGCCATCTCCGCGATGATGCTGCGTGCCGCCGCGGCCGGATCGGCGGCCCGCGTAATCGGCCGGCCCACCACAACATAATCCGCGCCCGCGCGCAGCGCATCGCCCGGCGTTGCGGTTCGCGCCTGATCGTCGCCTTCGACCGCTTCGCTCCGGGGCCGGATGCCGGGGCAGACGACCGCGAGCCGGCTTCCGAAGCCCGTCTTCAGATCGCGTGCCTCCCAAGGCGAGGATACGACCCCGTCGAAACCGGCGTCCGCGGCAAAGCCTGCGCGCCGGAGCACCAGCTCAGCCGGCGGCAGCGAAATGCCCTGCGCGCTAAGGCTATCGGGCGCAGTGCTGGTGAGGAGCGTGATCCCGAGCAGCTTGAGGTCCGAGCCCGCCCGGCCGCGGACGGCCGCGGCGACCGTTTGCGCGTCCTGCGCGTGCACCGTGAGGAACGCCGCGCCGAGCGCTGCTACCCGCGCAGTGGCCCGTTCGACGGTGGTGCCGATATCGAACAGCTT
>JBKQOR010000200.1:0-7091 GCA_052145435.1 Rhodomicrobium sp.
GCAAGTGCTGCTGAGCCCTATAAAAACAAAAGCAGCCATCATGAACTTTTTGGATCGGCCGCCCCCCTTTCTATTCTTCACCGGCAAGGGCGGCGTGGGCAAGACTTCGCTGGCCTGCGCTACAGCCGTTCGCCTTGCCGATGCGGGGAAAAAGGTGCTTCTGGTCAGCACCGATCCGGCCTCTAATGTGGGACAGGTGCTCGGGCTCGCCATCGGCAATGCCATCACGCCGATCGACGCCGCGCCAGGCTTGGCAGCGCTGGAAATCGACCCGCAAGCCGCCGCGCAGCTCTACCGCGAGAAGATCGCCGGCCCCGTGCGCGGCGTTTTGCCGGACAGCGTCGTCAAATCTATTGAGGAGCAATTGTCGGGGGCTTGCACGACCGAAATCGCGGCTTTCGACGAATTCACGGCGATATTGACCGATCCGGCCGTCGTCAACGCCTACGATCACATCGTGTTCGACACCGCGCCGACCGGCCACACCATTCGCCTGTTGCAACTGCCGGGCGCGTGGAGCGGCTTTCTGGAAACCGGTCAGGGCGATGCCTCCTGCCTTGGCCCGCTGGCAGGGCTGGAAAAGCAGCGCGCCTGTTACAAGGCGGCGGTGGAGGCTTTGGCCGATGCGTCGCGCACCCGGCTTATTCTCGTGGCGCGCGCCCAAAGTTCAAGCCTGCGTGAGGCAAACCGCACGCATGAAGAACTGGCCGCAATCGGGCTGAAACAGCAATATCTTGTCATCAACGGCGTTCTGTCCGCGGCAGATACGCAAGGCGATGCGCTGGCTTTGGCGGTAGGACGGCGCGAACGGGCTGCATTGGCTGAAATGCCGGACGCGCTGCGCACCTTGCCAACCGATACCGTTCCGCTCAAAGCCTTCAATCTCGTAGGACTGCCCGCGCTACGCAGCTTTCTAACCGGCTCGGCCGTTACATTGAAGCCAGCGTCTGCCCAATTCGTTAAGCCGCAGGCTCCCAATCTCGCGTCGCTGGTCGATGACCTGGCCGCCGGCGGGCACGGCCTCATTATGCTGATGGGGAAGGGGGGCGTGGGCAAAACCACGCTGGCGGCAGCGATTGCGGCCGAGTTGGCCAGCCGCGGCCATGCGGTTCATCTGAGCACGTCCGACCCGGCTGCGCATCTCTCCGAAACGCTGGCAGGTTCGTTGCCTAAGCTCACCGTAAGCCGCATCGAGCCCCGCGCCGAAACCGAGCGTTACCGCGAGCAGGTTCTGGCCACCAAGGGCCGCGACATGGACGAAGCCGGGCGCACGCTGCTGGCAGAGGATTTGCGCTCGCCCTGCACCGAAGAGATCGCGGTGTTCCAGGCTTTTTCGCGCATCATCCGCGAAGCCGGGCAGAAATACGTGGTCATGGACACGGCGCCAACCGGCCACACGTTGCTTTTGCTCGACGCGACGGGCGCCTATCACCATGAGGTGGCGCGTCAAATGCAAAACAAGCACGCGCATTTCACCACGCCGATGATGCAGTTGCAGGACCCTCGCCAAACCAAGGTGCTGATCGTTACCTTGGCGGAAACCACACCGGTTCTCGAAGCCGCCAGCCTGCAAAACGATCTGCGCCGCGCCGGGATCGAACCCTGGGCCTGGATCGTCAACCATAGCCTCGCGCTGGCCGATCCAGCTGCACCGCTCCTGCGTCAGCGCGCGGCGGCCGAACTGGCGCAAATCGCAGCCGTCGCGACCCTTTATGCGCAGCGCTGGGCGGTGGTGCCGTTGCAGGCCGAGGAACCAATAGGCATCGAACGGCTCCAAAATCTCGTGCGCCGCCGATCAAAATAGGGTCTGCACGCCCGGCATAGGTGCGGCTTCACTCCAGAGCAAAGCGCTCAACTCGCGCGTCCGATATTCACTTGCCGCCCTTAGCGGAGACCGCGTCCTTCAGGCCGGCAACTTCGGAGGAAAAACAGCAGACCTCCGGGTGCCCCTGACAGCAATCCGTCACGAGAAATGAAATGAGGCTGCGCATGCCCTGAATATTGACGCGATAGATGATAAGGCGGCCGCGCCGCTCGCCCGTGACAAGCCCCGCGCGGGCGAGGATCGCAAGATGGGTCGAGAGCGTGTTGTGCGGCATGTTGATGGCCTCTGAAATCGCCTTCGCTTGAAGACCATCCGGCTCGTGCCGCATAAGCAAACGGAAGATCTGCAGGCGCGTCGGCTGGCCGAGCGCGGCGAGGCCGGACAGCGCTCTTTCGCTATCGCTAACCTCACAACCGCTCGGCGGCACATGGGCAACGATGGCCACGCGTCTTTCTTCCATCAACATCCTCCGAGGCTCAAGGTTTCCGGCGCGAACGGCCATGGGTTTTCATTTCCAAAGATTCGGAAGTCTAGACACTCTTAAATAAGGCCGTGTGACAGGATTATGAAGGCAGGTGAGCCAAGCCGCTTCCTCTCACTCGCGTGGCAAACCCTAAATCCAGCCTGAATTTTCTCAGGGAAACATTTAGCCGGACTTCAATCTTGGCTCTCCTCGTTATGGAGAAAAGGCTTTTCGCTAAGGGAGTAGCCAAACCCTCGAACGGTTCGTATTAAATCGGTCCCGGTTCCGGAGTTAATCGCCTTGCGGAGCCGCCCGATATGGACGTCTACGGTCCTCTCATCGCAATAGACTTCGCGACCCCAAACGCCATCAAGTATTTGTTCGCGCGAAAAAACGCGGCCGGGGTTGAGCATAAGGAACTCAAGCAATCGATATTCCGTGGGTCCAAGAGCGACTTCCCGTTTCCCGCACATAACTCGACGCCGGTCGCGATCAAGCTCGATATCTGCCACTCGAATAGCGGTATCGACGAGCGCTGGCTTAGCTCTGCGAAGCAGCGCGCGGACCCGAAGAACAAGTTCCGGCACCGAGAATGGTTTAACGATGTAATCGTCGGCGCCGGTTGAAAGCCCACGCACTCTGTCGTTTTCCTCGCCCCGGGCTGTCACAATAATAATAGGCAAGGATTTTGTCTCGGAGCGCTGCCGGAGCCTGCGGCAGAATTCGAGGCCGGAGAAACCGGGCAGCATCCAGTCCAGGAGCAGAAGATCGGGGGGACAGCTTCGCAGCACGAGGTCCGCGTCCTCGGCACGGGATGCTAAGTCAACCTCATAACCATCCGACTCCAAATTGTATTGAAGAAGAAGGCTCAGTGCTTCGTCGTCCTCGACGATCAGGATTCGGCCGGGCATGGCAATGACCGTTAAACCACCTCCGCAGGTGAGGTCTCGTGTTTTGGACGTTCATCGGGGATCGTCTGGCCGGTCACGATGTAACTCACAGCCTCGGCGATATTGGTGCAATGATCGCCGATACGCTCGATATTCTTCGCGCAAAAAAGAAGCTGTGCACCAAACGTAATGGTCTTGGGATCTTCCATCATGTAGGTGAGAAACTCTCTGAACAGCGAATTATAAAGCCTGTCGATCTCTTCATCGCGGGTCCACACATTGTGCGCCATCGAGGCGTCACGCTGCGCGTAGCTGTCGAGCACGGCTTTCATCTGCGACAAAGCCAAGTCTCCCATCCCGGTAAGACTCTTCGTCATAGGTGACGCCCAAGCCTTATCGTCAAAAGTTGCGATGCGTTTCCCGACGCTTTTGGCCAGATCTCCTATGCGTTCAAGGTCGCCGGCTATGCGCAAAGCGCCCACGACATCGCGTAAGTCCACCGCGACCGGCTGCCGCCTCGCTATTATGTGGACCGCAGCGTCCTCAACTCCGCGCTGCATGGCGTCTATCGCCGGATCGCCTGCCACCGCTTGTTTCGCCTGTTCGGGATCGGCGCGCGCGATCGCGCTCATCGCGGCCATGAACTGATGCTCGGCCAAGCCTCCCATTTGGGAGACCTTCCGCCTGAGAGACTTGAGTTCCTCCTCAAAAGAGGAGACGGTATGTTCGGTCATGTGGTTGAAGTCCTTTGCAGCCAGGGAGAATTAGCCAAAGCGGCCCGTGACATAATCCTGCGTCCGGGGGCTCTGCGGCGCCGTGAAGATGGTATCGGTTTCGCCATACTCGATCAGACGGCCGAGATACATGAAGGCCGTATTGTCCGAAACGCGAGCCGCCTGATGCATGTTGTGCGTGACGATAACGACGGTGTAGCGCTCACTGAGCTCGTCGATCAGCTCTTCAATCTTGGCCGTAGCGATAGGATCGAGTGCCGAGCAGGGTTCGTCCATCAAGAGAACCTCCGGGTCACCGGCAATGGCGCGCGCAATGCAAAGCCGTTGCTGCTGCCCGCCGGAAAGCCCCAGCGCCGAAGCCTCGAGCCTGTCCTTCACCTCGTTCCAGAGCGCCGCTCCTTCCAAGGCCTTGACGCAGGTTTCTTCCAAGACTGCGCGGTCGCGGATGCCGTCAATCCTTTCCCGGGTAGGAGGCGTCTTCAAATATTCGATGATTTCGGGCTCCTCGCCGCTTTGGCGGATCATGGCGAGCGTGTTGCGCGATGTCCCGCAAGCGGGGTTGTGATAAATGACGATGCTCATTCAACGCGGCTCCCTTTCCAAAGACAGGTGCGAACAGCTTCTTTGTTGCACAATTCAATAATTGTTGTATAGTGCAATTCATGGAGAATATCGCTGCCATCCGAGCCTTCGCTGCCCTCGCCCAGGAGAACCGCCTTGCCATTTTCAGGCATCTGGTTGCAGCTGGGCCGAGCGGCGTTGCGGCGGGAGAGATCGGAAAAGCCTTAGGCATCAATGCGACAAGCTTGTCGTTTCACTTGAAAGAATTGGATCGGGCGGGCCTCGTCACGCAGATGCGGCATGGCCGGTTCATTCACTATGCGCTGCATGTCGAAGGCGTTCGCCAACTGATCGAATATCTAACCGAAGAATGCTGCGGCGGCCATCCTGAACTCTGCGGCGCGGCCTTCACCAAAGCTAAAAGTCTTTGCAAAGAGAGCGAGGATTGCCATGAGTAACTCCGTCCCAAGCGAGCGGGTCTTTAACGTTCTTTTCCTCTGCACGCACAACTCGGCACGATCGGTGATCGCCGAATCGATCCTCAACCGGTCGGGCAGAGGCAAGTTCCGCGCCTTTAGCGCGGGAAGTCACCCGCGAGGCCAGATCCATCCCTACGCCCTCGATCTTTTGAGGAATCTTAAATTCGACGTGAGCGGCCTTCGCTCGAAATCCTGGGATGAATTTGCGGCACCGGACGCACCGCGCATGGATTTTGTGTTCACCGTCTGCGACGACGCGGCCAAAGAAGTGTGTCCCGTCTGGCCCGGGCAGCCGATGACGGCGCACTGGGGCGTTCCAGATCCGTCAACTGCCGAGGGGAACGAAGCCGAAAAGAGGATCGCGTTCGCCAACGCCTTTCGCATGCTGCAGCGGCGCATCGATGTGTTCACCAGCCTGCCGATCGCCTCGCTGGCGCGCCTCACGCTGCAGAAAAAGATCGACGAAATCGGACGGATGAGAGACAAGCCGGAGGACATCGCTTGAGCGCTGCCCGCTTCTCCCAAAAAATCGCCGCGGAAGCGCTCGGCACAGGCTTTTTAGTCGCCGCTGTCGTCGGCTCAGGCATCATGGCCGCCAAGCTTGCCGGCGGGAACCAGGCGCTGGCGCTTCTCTGCAATACGATTCCGACCGGCGCGATCCTCGCCGTGCTCATCATTGTGTTCGGCGGCATCTCGGGCGCCCATTTCAATCCTGCCGTCACAGCCGCCTTTTGGATGCGCAAAGAACTTTCCGGCAAAGAGGCCGCCGGCTTCATCGCAGCCCAGATCATAGGTGGGGTCCTTGGTACGCTTGCCGCCCATGTCATGTTCGATGAAACGCTGTTGCAACTCTCGCTGAAGGCACGCAGCGGGCCTTCGCAATGGTTTTCGGAGTTCGTCGCGGCCTTCGGGTTGCTTCTGACGATTTTTGGAACGCTCCGCTGGCGGCCGGATGCCGTGCCCTTCACGGTTGGGCTCTACATCACGTCGGCCTATTGGTTCACCGCCTCGACCAGCTTCGCAAACCCTGCCGTCACCATTGCCCGCGCGCTTTCAAACACCTTCGCAGGCATCCGGCCGGCCGATGTCCCAGCCTTCATCCTGGCGCAGCTTGCCGGTGCCTTCTGCGCCATCCTGGTTGCAAGGTGGCTGCACTTCAGCAGAGAGAGCGCAACGGAAAGCGGCTCCGCCAGGGATGTGAAGACAGCCCTGCGGCTTGCTGAATAATAGTCTCAGCTTTCCGGTTTGCAGACCGCACGCCCATCGAACCGACAGCGCTTTCGCAGCTTGGCAAGAGCGGCCCAGCACTTCGTTGCCCTAGTCTTTCAACCTTGTACTGGCGTGGGGATAAAAATGAGTGAGGCGCAGTATCCAAGACCATATTTTGACGCGGGGAAAATCTCCGGCCAGACGCCAGTTATGCAGGGAGCAAGCGCTGCTATGGACCAAACCAAATATGCCAGTTTCTGGATAAGAGCCTTGGCGTTTATAATAGATTTCGGATTGATGTTCGCCTTGTTTGTTTCGGCGGTTATTGTCATTAGCATCAACATCGGTATGATTTTGCTGCCTGAAGGATATTCCTCCAGCGATTTGTCGCGATGGTTTTATAGGGGGCTCGGACCTGCTGCCGCCTGTGTCATATTTTTCTATTGGATCTACTTTCCGTCAACAAGCTGGCAAGCAACGCCTGGCAAACGGCTCTTCGCCATTCACATCATACGTGTAGACGGCAGAAGGGTGACTGGCTGGCTGGCCTTGGGGCGAATGCTCGCATATTTTCTCTCCTCGATTCCCGCAGGCTTGGGTTTTTTGATGATCGCCTCGACCGATCAAAAAGAAGGTTTGCATGATATCGTGTGCGGCACACGGATCGTGCATGGGAGGCTTTAATTGGTTCGTCCCAACGAACAGAGGGAATAATGCCGGGGTTCGAGGCAGTTCTTGGATTCACTATTGTTTCATACGGGGCCATTGTCTGCGATATAGCCAACAATTAATATTTTCCGATAGGCGGCAAACTTCTCCTCTTGGCCCACTTTCCCAAAGCACCGCATTTCAAGCGATTCCGCTGGTAAAGGGTGAGCGACCGCGCTGAAATTGTTCACGAAATCGGCGGCCATGACCCAGACCCGGTCT
>JBKQOR010000201.1:0-2898 GCA_052145435.1 Rhodomicrobium sp.
GTAATCGAACTCGCAACGGCGTTGGCATAGATTTGAAGCGTCCGATTGCACCAAAATGAGCGGAGGGGTGCTGGAAGTCCGGTGTTGCGCGGGCAGGCCATCGGCCAGGCTGAGAGAGACAGGCATCACCGTGGTTGCGAGAATTACGAAACGCAGATGTCTGAACATCGAAAGTTTCCTTTAATCCGATTTACTTGCACCTAACCTAAAGCTACGCCATGGCCCTTGAGCCCGGCTGGTAAATAAGATGCTAACATGCGGGGGGGGGATCAATTGAAAAGGTTAAGATGGTCTTGAGTTCGAGGAGGGTTTTGCGCCTTCCGGCCATAAGCCGATCGGTTTCGAAATCGGCCTACGGGGGAATGTACCTTGACGCCGTCAACGGCCTTGTTTTATTGGCCGCGCCGCCGCTCACCCAAGATCTGCCCTTGGCAGGCGGCCGACCGGATGATATCAATGATATCATCAAAACTGCTGGGAGCGGTGAGATGGCCGATTTGCTGGTGCGCGGGATTGATGAAGATCTCGTGCGGGCGCTGAAGGAGCGGGCCGGCGCCCACGGGCGCAGCGCGGAGGCAGAACACCGGGCAATCTTGGCTGCCGCGCTCGCCCGCCCGCAAAGGCGCAGCTTTGCCGAGGTTCTGGCATCGATGCCGGAGGTTGGCGCGGACGCGGACTTCGAGCGCCTGCAATCGGCCGGAGAAGCGCCACATGTATTTGATTGACACCAACGTTATCAGCGAGGCCCGGAAGAAGGCGAACGCAAACCCAGGGGTCGCCGCCTTCTTCAAACATGCCGTTGCCGCGGACGAGCCGGTCTATCTGTCCGCAATATCGGTGGGCGAGCTCCGCCGCGGCGTGGAGCTGATCCGTCATCGCGGCGATACCGCCCAGGCGGAGCTGCTTGAAGCGTGGCTGAATGGCATCCTCGAACAATTTAAGGAGAACATCCTGCCCTTCGACGCGGACGCGGCCCAGGTTTGGGGCCGGCTGAGAGTTCCTCACCCAGATCATGAACTTGACAAGCAGATCGCGGCCATCGCCCTGGTTAACGATCTAACACTTGTGACGCGCAATACCGCCGATTTCCAAGGCATTGGGATGAAGCTGAAGAATCCTTTCTCGCCTGCTACGCTCGCCGGGTGAGGGCTCTACCTTAAATGGCATAGCCAATCTGCCAAACAGCATTGCTTTTTCTTACATATGGGCGTATGTAATAAACATGAACCACATCAGCATTCGCGACCTGCAGAAAATGTCCGGCGAAACTATCGGTGCCTTGCCGGGGCCAACCCCCGTGAAATCGGGTGACCGGACGGTGGGTTTGCTCGTGCCGCTGAAGGCCGCCGATCCCGCCCGGCTTGCGGCCGTGCTGGCCCGGGCCGAAGCCTTGGCGAAGGGGCGCGATCCGGTGGCGGACGACGCGGCGCTTGCCGCTTTCGGCGAGGCCGATCCAGTGGATTGGTCGGTCGAAGCGGTGCGGGCGCTTCTAGCTGAACGCTCGCAATCGTGAGAGCGCCGTCTTCGACGCTTGGCATCGACGCTGCGATATTGGTGGCCGCCGCGCGCGGCAGGAGTTCCGGCGCAATTCTCGAAGCTGCGTGCCGGGCGCGGCTAGTCACGACTGACCGTGCGGTGCAAGAGGCTCGCAGGCGTATCGAGCTGGGTTTGAAACGGCCGGAACTTCTTGAGATTGTCGATGGATTGGTTGAGGAAATGACAATTGTTCCGGTTGCGGCGTTGCTGCCTCTTCTCAAGCAGAGCGAGATCGCCCTCACGGAAGCGGTTCAAAGCCGCAACGGTTCGGCGAAAGATGCCCACATGCTAGCGCTCGCTTGGAGCGTAGACGCCGATATTTGGACAACGGATCGCGATTTCGCCGGAACCGGTGTCGCAACTTGGTCGACGCCGAATTTGATGAGGGGATTAGCGGAAGCGCCCGGGACAATCGAGCGCGAGTAGGGGATAAGTTGGCGGCGCTGGCCTGACAGCAAAACAAAATGAGTTTATGCGTGACCGGCTGAAGGAGGGAACAATGACACCTGCAAAGCCGAAACGGGAGCGCGTGTGGGCGAGAGCGAAATGCCTCACGCCCGAGGAGAAGGCAGCCATCGCCACGGCGTGCGAGCGCGTCATCGCCGAGGTCTTGAAACCCCAATTCCTCCCGGAGATCCGGCCGTCGCAGTTCAACTATCCTGTCGATATCTTCGGCAAGTGGCGTGGAAGCAGCTACAGCTTCATCGTGCGCTACCGCTCGGGCTTTCCCGAAAATGCCGGCGAGGAATTCGATTCCCCTTACGCGCGCCTGGATCACGTGCCGGAAGGTCCGGGAACCCGGTTCGACATGATGTGGTACAGACATACAGGGCGATGGTGGCCTCTATATTCATCCGTCACACTTGAAGAAGCCCTGCGCTTGATCGAAACTGATGGCGTGTTGCGGCCGCCCGCATAAGCGCCAGGTGGCGGAGGTCAAGGAGCCTTTTGGCTGCAAACGCAATTTCGTGAAGCTGCGGGGGTGAAGCCGGGCGGCACGCGGCTCCACGAGGCTAAAGGACAAAGGAGCAGCAATGACGCCGGCTCAAATCGAAGCGGAGCGCAAGCTGATCGTTGCGCTCGATACGCCGGATGCGGGCGGGGCGCGCGAGTTCTGGCAGCAGCTCGCGCTCCCCAATGCCGTAGCCAAGATCGGCCTGGAGCTGCTCTTTTCGGGCGGTGTCGAGTTGGTCCGAAAGCTTGCAGCCGGGGGGGCGCGGGTTTTTGTTGACGCGAAGCTGTTCGATATCGGCACCACCGTCGAACGGGCCACTGCGCGGGTAGCAGCGCTCGGCGCGGCGTTCCTCACGGTGCACGCGCAGGACGCGCAAACGGTCGCCGCGGCCGTCCGCGGCCGGGCGG
>JBKQOR010000202.1:0-36904 GCA_052145435.1 Rhodomicrobium sp.
GCGCGCATCGGCGAACTCTTGCCCTGGTCGCAGGCCTACGCCAAGCCCGCCATCGCACCCGAAATCAAAATTGCGGCGTAAGCCACGTCAAGCGGAGCCAGCAAGGGTGCCGGAGCACCGCTTACGGCTATGGAGGAAGTTGCCCGGCTTAAGAAAGAGAACGCTGAGCTGCGCGAGGAGATCGCGCGGCTCAAAGGCTTGAAGGGACGCCCCAAACTCAAGCCCAGCGGCATGGAGCATGCCCTCGGGCTTGACCCGAGGGAAGGCGGCGGAGGCATCCGCTACCGGAGGCGGCCGCAAGAAGGGCCGGCGCGGCGCCAAGCGGACGAAGCTCAGCATAAACGAAACACGGATTGGCAAGCCGGACAACCTGCCGGCGGGCGCCCGCTTCAAGGGCTATGAAGACTTCATCGTCCAGGACATCGTCATCAAGCCATGGGCGATCCGTTACCGGCGCGAGCGCTGGCTGCTGCCTTCGGGTGAGACGGTGGCGGCCGCGCTGCCGCGGAGCGTCAGCGGCCATTACGGACCGGAACTCAAGCGCTTCATCTTAAGCCAGTACCACCAGGGGCAAGTGACCATCCCGCGCCTGCTTGCCCTGCTGCAAGACTTGGGCATCGATATCTCCAAGCGGCAGATCGTGCGGCTGCTCAGCGCCAAGCAGGATGCCTTCCTCGCCGAAGCCAAGGAGGTGCTGCGCGCGGGCCTTCGCTCTGCCTCCTGGATTACGGTCGACGATACGGGTGCGCGGCGCAAGGCCAGGAATGGCTTTTGCACCCATATTGGCAACGATCGTTTCGCCTGGTTTGGAACCACGGGCTCGAAGAGCCGGCTCAATTTCCTGGAGCTGCTGCGGGCCGGACAAGACGATTACCTCATCAATGCCGCCGCGCTCGATTACATGCGCGATCACAAGCTGCCGCAGGCAACCCTTGCCCTGCTCACCGCCGATGCGGAAAGGCGCTTTACCGGCCGCGATGCTTTCTTGGCACATCTGGAAAAGCTCGGCATCACGGCCCTTAAGGTCCATCCCGATCCGGTGCGGATCGCAACCGAAGGCGCCGCCTGGGGCTCGATTGCGGAGCAAGGCCTCCTGGACGGCACGGTGATCGTCTCCGATGGCGCCGGCCAGTTCAAGATTGCGGAGCACGCGCTCTGCTGGGTTCATGCGGAACGCCTCATCCACAAGCTCGACACGTTCTGCGAGGCGCACGTCCAGGCCAAGGAGTGCATCCGTGCCCGCATCTGGCGGCTCTACAAGGATCTCAAGGCCTACCGCGAGGCGCCAGCCCGGCGCCGGGCGAAGGAGCTGGGCCGCCGCTTCGATAGCATCTTTTCCACGGAGACGGGCTTTGCCACCCTCGACAGGCTGCTGGCGCGGCTGCATGCCCAGAAAGAAGACCTGCTGGCGGTGCTGAAGCGGCCGGAGATCCCCTTACACACCAACGGTTCGGAAAACGATATCCGCTGCCAAGTCACGCGGCGCAAAGTCTCTGCCGGCACCCGCTCCGATCTGGGACGCGATAGCCGCGATGCCTTCCTCAGCCTCATGAAAACCTGCGCCAAGCAGGCCGTCAGCTTCTGGGACTATCTCGGCAACCGCCTGGGAGTGCCAGACGCGCCAGCCATACCAAGCTTGGCCGAACTCATCCGCGCACCCGCTTGAGCGTGATCGCCCGGCGTTTTGCCCCTATTACAGTGTTTACTGGGTCCCCGCCTGCGCGGGGACGACGCTGCGGTTGACGCCAACTGCCGGATTTAGGTTAAAATGGCGGTGCGGACAAAAAGGGGGCCGGAACCGCACGGCTTCGCGAAAGGCGCAGATTGCGCTGAGGATTGGGAGCGGAGCAAATTTGAGCGGGTTGAGAGCGCCCGCAAAACCGGACACTCCCAACCTGGCCAGAGACTAATCCGCAGGTGCGGCTATTGTGCAGCCTGTGGAGACTGAGTGTTCATACCCTCGAGCCGGGGTGCCGTTGCAATCGGATCTTCGGAACGGCGGGACTTGCCCTCGAAGAACGCGCCTTGCTCGATAGCGAGAGACTTATGGAATACGTCGCCTTCGACGTGGCTCGAAGCTTGCAGCGTGACGCGGTTGCCGCGCACGGAACCCATGACGCGGCCGCGGACAACGACGTCCTCCGCGACGATGCCGCCGGTGATCTGGGCTTTCTCGCCGACGATCAGCGAGGAGCAGTGAACGTCGCCCTGGATCTGGCCGTCCACCTGCACTTCGCCCCTGGAGAGCACATTACCTGTGACAGTGAGGTCTTCCCCGATGATCGACGGCGCCATGCGGTCTGGTCCCCTGAAAGCTGGCGGTTTCGGTGCGTACTGCTGCCCCCCCATTGGTGCGAGGCCTCCTTGCCCAGGAACCGGGCCACCCATGGGTGCCATTCCGCCCTGCGAAGGCGAAGGCTGGCCGCCAATGGCTTTGCTGGTAGTCTTGATTGTCGGCTTTTGCTGATCAAAATTGCTCATATCCGTCTCTGGCTTTTTACTGAACATTGGGCACGTCTCCGGAGCGATACGGGGCGCGGCAGTTCGTTTTAAGGCACAGCCCGCGCTATTTCAACTTTGTTGAGCGGTCTTTAAGTGGCATTTACGGCTTATCCTCACGGTTTAGCCCCCCAAAGTGGTTTTCCGGGCGCATGCAGAGAGTGCGGGAAGAGGGTGATGGCTTCATTGCTGCTTTTTCAAGGCGGCAAGCACCTCAGCTGCATGACCCGGAACTTTGACGCCGCGCCAGCAGATAAGGATATTCCCATCGCGCCCGATTAAAAAGGTCGAACGCTCGACGCCCATGTAGCTCCTACCGTACATCTTCTTTTGCGTCCAGACGCCATAAGCCTGGATCGCGGCCTTTTCTTCGTCTGCCAGGAGCGTCACCTTGAGGTTATGCTTGCCGCGGAATTTGGCGTGGAGTTTCACGCTGTCCGGCGAGATCCCGATAATCTCCGCACCCAACCGGTCGAATTCGGGCTTGAGCTCCGTAAAATCGATCGCTTCTTTCGTGCAGCCTGACGTATCGTCCTTGGGATAGAAATAGACAACTGCAGGACGCCCCTTGAGGCCGCTCAGCCTCACAATCGTTCCCTCTGCATCGGGTAGCGCGAAATCGGGAGCGGGATCGCCTTCTCCAACCATGTTTTTTGAGCCTTCCTTTTGTCCCTTTTTCCAGTCTATAGAAGCGCGATGCCTGAACCAAACTCTGTCTGTAATCAGGAGTCCGGAAAGATTGCTTGAGCGCCGGGCAAGAGTGCCGTGCGCACGATGCTACGGCACAGATACGTTTATGGGGAGCACTTTATATGCGAGTTGCGCTTTACATCTAGCATGAGCCTGGCGAATGACTCTTGGTGATCGTCCGAACGGGACTGGAACGCGCCGCGCGCTCGTGCCTCAGAAGCAAAGCCGCGCCGTCGCTGCACCTTCAAACGTTCAGATTCAGCTGGAGCGCCTGTCTGGCGCGATTCCTGCCCCCCTCAAAGCCGCCTCGCGCCATTCGATCCGTTTTGGCGGAGGGGCGGCGGCAATCTTTTTCATTCTGGTCTTGGCTGGCATTGCTGCGCTTTATGCCCGGCTTCTAGCCGGCCCGGTGTCGCTGTCTTTTCTCGTTCCAACCCTCCAACGGCAGATCAACTCTCAGGTTCAGGGCTACAGCTTTCATGTGGGCGACGCAATTTTGAGGCTTTCTGCCGGGTGGGGCCTCGAATTCCGGCTCGCCGACGTAAGGCTCGCGGGCGAAAACAATCAAGAAATAGCCACGGCTCCCTTCGCGGCTATCGGCATCAGCGAGCCATCGCTTCTCAAATTGTCCGTTGCGGCTTCGAAAATCAGCCTGCTCGGGCCCAAAGTGCTGATTTTCAACGTGCCAGGAAAGGGCTTGACGTTTACGGACCCTGGCGCTTACGCGCCGGCCCTGCCCTCCGCCGCAGAAAGCGGGCCGCCCCCCGGCGAAACTTCCTACGCGGATCTTGCCGCCAAGGAAGAGATGCGCCAAGCCGCCGGCGTCAGACAATTGGCCCAGGCGTCCCTAAGCGCCCAAACCGAAGCGCTGCCATTCAACCCGGCGCCTTTGCTTTCCCGTTTGTTCTCGGCTGTGGAGAAGCGGGGCGAAGCATCCTCGGCGCTCAGGCGTGTAGGAATTCAGGATGCCATCGTCTACTTCGCAAACGGGAAGGGTGTCTCGACTTGGCGCGTCGCCGATTTCCACATCGATCTGGACGAGGAGGGCAACGAAAGCGCGCTCAAAGGCGAGCTTGCGCTTCAACACGAGGATGTAGCGTGGCATGCCACATTTCGCGCGCTGAACCAGCTGCAAAGCAAGCGCTATTCGGTCACGGCCTCGATACAGGACATCGTCCCCAGAACGATTTGGCGAAGCTTTCCCGCCCTCGATCCTCTAAAGCTTGTCGACTTGGCGGTCAGCGGCGAAGCGCGTTTCGACTTCAGCCACGAGGGTACGCTGCTTGGCGGCGAAGGTGAGATCAAACTTGGCAGCGGGCAGTTTTTTGTACCGTTCGACCCGCATCCTGCCGCTATCGATAGCGGCGTTTTGCGGGTTTCCTACGACAAGGACAACCAAGCGCTTTCGATCCAGCCATTCGAGTTGCGCTGGGACGAGAGCTTGCTGACCATGAGCGGAGCAATCACCCACAGCCTCGAGCCTGGCACGAACCACCCCATCTGGTCCGTCGATTTGAACGGAAAGGGTACGGCACTGAGTGCCCCTCAATTTGGGGTGCAGCCTGTAGTCCTCGATGCCTTCAGAATAT
Source organism: Rhodomicrobium sp. (assembly GCA_052145435.1). Taxonomy (GTDB): domain Bacteria; phylum Pseudomonadota; class Alphaproteobacteria; order Rhizobiales; family Rhodomicrobiaceae; genus Rhodomicrobium. The sequence continues at coordinate 4,779 of JBKQOR010000202.1, forward strand.
CGGCAAACTATCAGGCTGCTACAGACACTGTCTCTTTAAAGGAGTTCACCATCCGCGGTTCGGGCGGAGGGATCGCGATGATGGGCCAAGCTTCGGCTATAAGCTCGGGCGGCCCTATTAATGCCACTGGCACGGTGTCGCCCATGCCTATATCCTTCCTCAAACTGATTTGGCCGGCCTTCGTTGCAAATGGCGGCCGCGATTGGCTCGTAAGCAGCATTCCCACTGGAAGGATTACCGGCGGAAGCTTTTCGGTAAATCTATCGGCGGCCACATTGGCGGCCTTGGACAAAGACGGCGACATCCCAGACTCTGCGGTGTCCATGCGGCTCGGGTTTTCGGGCATGCAAATTTATCATATTAAAGGCCTCCCTCCGATCGTCACCAAGGAATCCGTTGCCCGCGTTACGGGACGCCATTACGTCTTCGACATACTGGGAGACGCGCGGATAGAGGTGCCGAGCGGGCGCTCTATTTCGTTCACGAATGGGCAGTTTGCCATCGACGACATGAGGCCGCATTTCCCGAACGCTGAGATTCGCTTCAAGGGAACGGGCGAAGTCGCATCTGTCCTGGAGCTGCTCGATCAGCCGCCGCTAGGCTATGTGAAGGCTGTGGGCTTTAAGCCGAATTTGGTGAACGGTCAGGTTTCCTCGGCTTTCAAGATCGGCTTTCCGCTTCTTAAGGATCTGAAATTCAAGCAGATGAGTCTGTCGGGCAAGACGCGCGTATTCGATCTAAAGTCCAACGCTCTGCCCGGCGGCCTGACTGTAAACGGCGGCACGATAACCTTCGACGCCAGCGAATCCGCGGTCGCCGCGAATGGCGACGTCAAAGTCAATAACGTGCCGGTCTCGCTCGTGTGGCAGCGCATTTTCGATGCGCCGCCAGAGCGCCAGCCCACGCTGCGTCTCGCCAGCGTTCTCACTGAGAAAGCCCGGGACGAACTGGGCTTGAATATCAATCACATCGTGAGGGGCGATTTGCCGCTGGCGCTCGCCGTTGCCATGCAGAGGGATGGGCCTCCCAAGCTCTTCATGGAGGCAAACCTCACCAACACGGACGTCTTCTTGACGGCTATCGGCTGGCGTAAGCCGCCCGGTCAAAAGGCTGCGGTCTCTTTCGATTTGAGCCAGCGTCCGGATAACTCCCTCGCTCTCGATAATTTCATCATGACGGGAGACGGGCTGAACGTTGCGGGGCACCTTGTATTTAACGACAAACGCCGCATCGCGGCCTTCGCCTTCCCGGAATTTTCGACCAACGCACTAACCAAGCTCGCCATTGCGGGAGAGCTGACGCCTCAAAACGTGCTCAAGGTACAGGCGAAAGGGCCGTCCTACGACGGGCGGCAGTTCTTCCGCTCGCTTCTGACGGCGGGCAAGATCGCCGACAATCAACCCGCACCGCTAAAGGACGAGCCTGGCCTAGACCTGAATGTCGAAATCGAGACGGTGTTCGGCTATTACGACAGCACGGTGAAATCCGTGGTCATCGATGCCAAAAGGCGCGGAGGAAAGCTCAGTTACCTAGAGGTAGCCGGAAGGCTCAATGGCCAGTCGCCGATTGCGGTGCATATCGAGCAGAAGCCGGGCCAGCCCCGGATGCTCGTGTCGGATGCAACGGATGCCGGGGCTGCCTTGCGGCTCACCGGATTTTATGCCGCGGTGCAACGCGGCACGATGAACTTGCGGGTTAATCTCGATGGCGGCGGCGCAGCTGAGAAAACGGGCGTTCTCGACATCCGGCGATTTGAGGTCGTAGGCGATCAGATCGTGGGCAAGGTGGTGTCCCAGGCCGAACGAGAGCGGGCGCGCCTCAAGCCCGGCGCCCCCGCCCAGCAAGCTTCGGGGGAGCGGCTGATCTTTGACCACATGGTCGTGCCGTTCTCCGTCAGCTCGAACCAATTTTTCCTGCAGGACGCGGCAATAAACGGGCCTCTTCTCGGCGCGACGATGAGAGGCCGGATCGATTTTGGCCACGACACGGTCGCGCTCACGGGAACTTATGTCCCGTTCTACGGCGTTAATGCGCTATTCCAGCCCCTTCCAGTTATTAGCGACATCCTTAATGGCCGCAACAACGAAGGGATTTTCGGCATCACTTTCGCGGTGCAGGGAAAGACATCGAATCCAGACATCGTCGTGAACCCCGTTTCGGCGCTTGCACCGGGGTTTTTGCGGCAAATCTTCGAGTTCGAAAATCAGCCGGCCCGCGCGGCTCAGCCGTAGGACGGCCGGCTGAGCCATGCGCCAGGCGGCGAGAGGCACTCCCTGGCGCAAAAGCCGGACTCTCCCGCCGGGTTTCTGAACCGCAACGGGCTTGACAATCGGTTGCGCCCGCGCACCATCCCAATAAAGCCTCGGCCGCGCTCTTATAGAGAGGGGCTTACGTTTCGCCGCCATTCGCGCGAAATAGCCCCCGCAAGGGACAGCGGCATTTCAACGATTGAGGGGACGCAAGGCATGACCGCAGGCTTAAGAGAGGCGATCGACGCCGCATTCGCGCAGCGCCACGATATCAAACCCGGCCAGAATGACGCCATCGCCAGCGCTGTCGCGTCCGCGCTTATGCTGCTCGACTCGGGCAAGGTCCGCGTGGCGGAGAAAAAAGACGGCACGTGGATCGTTAACGATTGGCTCAAGAAAGCCATTCTGCTCTCGTTCCGGCTGAACGAAAACTGCCTCATGGGGCAGGCTGCGCCTGGGCCTTGGTGGGACAAGGTACCGGCGAAATTCTCCGGCTGGACGGCAGAGGCGTTCCAGTCCGCAGGCTTCCGCGCAGTGCCCGGCGCCGTGGTGCGGCACTCCGCCTATATCGCGCCCGGCGCGGTGCTCATGCCGTGCTTCGTGAACGCCGGCGCTTATGTGGACGAAGGCACCATGATCGACACATGGTCCACGGTCGGCTCCTGCGCGCAAATCGGCAAGAACTGTCACATTTCCGGCGGCGTGGGCATCGGAGGCGTGCTCGAACCGTTGCAGGCGAGCCCTGTCATTATCGAGGACAATTGCTTTATCGGCGCGCGCTCGGAGGTCGCCGAAGGCGTGATCGCCGGCGAAGGCTCCGTTTTGTCGATGGGCGTTTTCATCGGCCAGTCGACAAAAATCGTCGACCGGGCCACGGGCGAGGTCATTTATGGGCGCGTCCCTCCCTATTCCGTCGTCGTGCCCGGCGCGCTGCCGGGAAAGCCGCTTAGCGATGGGACGCCCAGCCCCTCCCTTAGCTGCGCGGTTATCGTTAAGCGTGTCGATGCGCAAACCCGGTCGAAGACATCGATCAACGAACTGTTGCGTGACTGATACGCTCCAATAACCTAACACATGCTATCCCTGCAAAGCCGGTTGGAGGGAATGCATGAGCTGGGGTGAGATTTTTTTCGGCTTTCATGGCCGCATCGATCGCAAAACCTATTGGTTTGCGACCATCTTGGCTGGCATTGCCGGGCTTTGTTTCAATGCGCTGCTCGCCTATCTGGCAACCGGCAACCCGTTTTCGCCGGACGTCTGGCAGCGGCCCGCCGATAAAAGCGCGATCTGGGCGCCAGTTTGGCTCGCCTATTTTCTCTTCCTAGCCTGGCCATCGGCCGCGCTCGCGGTCAAGCGACTGCATGACCGCGGCCGGCCGGTATGGATATGGTATGCGTATTATGGCGGGACCTTCGTGCTCACGCTCGTTCCCCTTGGGGCCACTGCCGGCGCGGAAACAACTCAGGCAGCCGGGGTTCTTGCAATTATTCTCATGATTTTCGCAGTCTACGTCTTTTTCGAGCTGGGCGTGTTGCGAGGCGCGGTGGGCGCAAACGAGCATGGCGAGGATACTTTGCCCCCCGGCTATTACGGCGGCGACTACAGCTTTTGGAGCTGGATGCTCGCCTTCGAGGGCCGGATCAGCCGCGAAAAATGGTGGCAGGGCTTTTTCATCCTCGCCGGCGCCTGTTTTGCCGTAACAGTTCTGTCGGGGCTGCTGCTCGGCGCATTTGCCACGCGCCATCCTGAGCTCGATTTAGTCAACCCGGACTGGCTGGACAGCGATCAGGCGAAGCCGCTCTTGCTGCCGCTCCTGCTTTTGATAAGCGTTCCCTCGTTTGTCTATCTCTTTGCGCTTTGGAGCTTCGTGGCGCTCGGCGTCAAGCGCCTGCACGACCGGGGCTTAAGCAGCTGGCTCATCCTCGTTGTCGTTCTTCCTTTCTTTGGCGCGCTGGCCTCCCCGGCGATCGCTGCACGGTTCGAGCTTGGCGAGAGCCTGATCAGTCTCGCCTTTCTGCTTTTGATGGCGTCAGCGATTTGGAGCGTGCTTCAGTTCGGCATTTTCAATGGAGACACCGGCCCGAACCAGCATGGGCCCGACCCGCTCGCAGGGCGAGGTTGACGATGGAGCGGGCCACATACGTCCTGTTGGAGCTGAACGGCCGCATCAAGCGGGTGACCTGGCTCATATACTTCGCCGCCCTTGTCATTGCGGAGACCTCGGCCGAGTTCCTCTTCCGGCGCCTCTTCGACTTTCCCGCCGCGGTGGATAGCAGCTCACCCGCAGCCTATTTCGACGACAGAGCGGCTTTGCTGGCGGGCCTTATATTCCTTTGGCCCTCGGTCGCGGTCGACGTCAAGCGCTGGCATGACATCGGACAAAGCGGATGGCTGACCCTCGTTGCTTACGGGCCGCTCTTCGCGCTCTACATGCTGGAGCTTGGGTTTGCCGGAACCGCGGCCATATCTGATAAGGCCGTTTCGGCGCTGACGTCTCTTATGGGCCTCGTTTTTCTGGTCTATCTGATTTTGCTCGCAGCGCGGAAGGGCACTCCCGCCGCCAACCGGTTCGGTCCGGGCTAAACGGGGTGTTGATGTCCCGGCCAACGGTTCGAGCAACATCCGCAATGGCTGCTTCAGGGCCGCTGCCGCCGCGCGCGTTGGCGCAAACGGCGCGATTGACCCAAACGAGACATTTGCGATCGGATGGCCCGTTGGCAGACATGGCTGGAACACTCAAGTGAAGACCGCGCGTGCTAGATAGATAGAGCCAGGGGCATTGATTGAAAAGTTTCCCATGCACTTCTTCTGCACAGAATGCCTGCCAACACTTCGCTTGCCGTCAACGGGCGGAGGGGTTCGTCTGTACAATTGGAGGGGGAGCCGCGGGTGCGCGTTTCTGTAATTCTGGGCTCTGCAAAGTTGCCTCTGAAATTGCGAGAACGAATTCGGAGAATTTTCGGTCATCGGTTGAATAGACTGTATAACCGTTAGAACTACCGATCCGCCTTGGATTACCCGCCGGAATAGGGTCCACCCCGTCTTTTACGACAAATAGCCAATCTATATATACTTCTCCAGTGTTGTAGTGGACAGGGAGTAGGTTATCATTTAGAACCACCGGGATATACTCATATTTTGAAGGATTGTAAGCTTTATACTTTGGTGAAATAGTATTGTCGTAGATGTGGGCTCCACGTTTAAGCCTACGTTTAACTATATCATTGGGCCAAGCGCATAGAATGCATCCAGGTGAGTTAAGGAACGCAGGATCGGGGTCCGTTCCAACCTTTACCCAGTCGACAGACCTTCCTTCGGCATTCGCCTCGATTGAGGTTGATATGTTATTGCACCTCTCCGGGCGGTCACCCCGGATGTATATTATCGGTTTCTTTGGGGCGGGAGCCTTAGCATTGGTCTTTGAGGCGGTCCCGGCAGCGGCACTCTCGGTCTTTTCGGGAATTTGAGGAATAGGATATTCGCAAAGTAGTTCCCACTGAGTTATCTTTTTCGCACCATATTGATAAAGCAACCGCAAACGACGTAATTGCTCTGGGTCTTGCAACGGACTTAAGTTCCAATTTTCCGTATCCTCGACCAGCCCGCTTAGGGTTGCGCCACTGTTTGGCGTGTTTTTAGTATCGATACTCGTTTTTGTCGTCGCCCCCCCCAATACCGATGCTATCTGTGACGTTGAGGTTAGTGCATAATTAAACGGGCTAGTGAAACCTGGCGTAACCGATGTTCGACCGGATACCTGTCCGGAAGTGACAAACACCTGTGACGGGAGAGCCCATTTATTATCCGCCGTCTTTGCAAGATTAAAGACAACTTGACGAACAGCCAAATCATCGACGGTAGCCGCCAAATCCAACGTATTTGAGTTGAGTAGCGTCGTCGAGCAGCCCCCTAACAACAAAAGCGAGACGGCAATAACGAATGGCCTCGTTCTTAAACGTATCATCTGCCAACTCTACGCAACTAATTGCTACTCGACGGTGCTGATCCAGACCGTTTAGTCAGCTATAAGCCAACCCCTGGGCTATTCTACTGCCAGAACGCGTCGCCGATACTCAAGCAAATAACAACGGCGGAACAAATCCTATTAACGCCTTGTCAACTTACACAGATATGATTCGACGTGTCTGTAGCGAACCAGCCACAGATTAAACAAAAGCGCATTGTAGCGGAGCAACGCCCGCGCGGGAGTTGCCGGGCCTTGCTTCGAGTGATGCCGACGTCTCCTCAATCCGCCCTATTAGTAAGGTAGGAGAGCGCTGGGGTAGGTCGAAGTTTGCGTTCCCTGTTGCCTCGCCCTTTTCGTCTGCGAGTGTCAAAGTCGGCGAGGAGAAACATTTGATGGTGGTGGCGAGATCGTCGGGTTATGGCCCATCGCGTAATGTGCCAGCTGGCCGCTTTCAATGCGATGCTGTCTTAACGCTGTGGGCGGTAGCGCCGTCGCGGTCATTTCGTAAGCCCGCGCCGTGGTTAATGCCGGCATGGTAAAGGGCGCCGGATTTTTTTTCTCCCCGCCGCAAAAATCGCGATTTTTCCGCGATTTCACCCGCAAAAGTGCGATTCAAAAAGTCCGTTAAATATATTTCCAGCCCGGAATTAACCCTAAAGCGGCGCAGGGCCTTTGCCGCGCGCACCGCTTCTGTGTGAATTGATATAGCGCAATCAACCACTTGGTGCAATTAAATCTTTAGCAAGGCGCTTTCCCCTATGGTTCGCGCTTAAGGACGCCGGTTTGGCCGCGCAGGGCAAGCGCGATCTTGAACGGCACATGCAAGGAGCGTAGCGTCGCGATGACAGCCGGGAAAGCACTCAACCGGATACGGAACGGCCTATGACCGACGCGCTCATTCACGCTCAAAATCTGATCCGCTGCCGCAGCGTCACCCCGGATGAGGGCGGCGCGCTGAGCTATTTGGAGCGCGAGCTCGCGACGGCGGGCTTCACCTGTCACCGGCTGCCCTTCAGCGAGGCCGGCACGCCCGATGTCGACAATCTCTATGCGCGCATCGGCGAGGGCTCGCCTCACATCTGCTTCGCGGGCCATACCGACGTGGTGCCGCCCGGCGACGAAGCCGCGTGGCGGCATCCCCCTTACGCGGCCGAAATCGATGATGGCGTCCTTTATGGCCGGGGCGCGGCCGATATGAAGGGGGGCGTCGCGGCGGCGCTGGCGGCGGTTCAGCAATTTTTGCGCGAGAGGGCTAGCTCGCTTGAGGGCTCGATCAGCTTTTTGATCACTTCCGACGAAGAAGGCCCTGCGATCAACGGGACGAAGAAGGCCGTGGAGTGGCTCGCGGCGAGGGACGCGCGGCCCGATGCTTGCGTTCTTGGCGAATGCACCTCGGAGGAAACGGCCGGCGATACGATCAAGATCGGCCGCCGCGGCTCGCTCTCCTGCCAGCTCACGGTGCGGGGCGTGCAGGGCCACGCGGCTTACCCGCACAAGGCGAGAAATCCATTGCCCGCGCTCATCGATGCGCTGGGTCTCCTGAAGCTGAAGCCGCTCGATGCGGGCAGCGCGCATTTTCAGCCCTCGAACTTGCAGATCACGAGCATCGACACCGGCAATCCGGCTACCAACGTCATTCCCGCCAAAGCCACGGCCCGGTTCAATATCCGCTTCAACGACCTGCACACCGGCGATAGCCTCAAGGCCTGGATCGAAGCTCAGGTGAGCGCGGCGCTGCAGGGTACCGGCATCGATTACACGCTCGAATTTGAGCCGGTTTGCGATAGCTTCGTAACGGTGCCCGGAGGCTTCGTACAAAGGCTGAGCGCGGCCATCCAGGCCGAAACGGGCCGCGAGGCCATCCTTTCCACCGCGGGCGGAACCTCGGACGCGCGTTTCATCAAAAATCTCTGCCCCGTGGCCGAGCTCGGCCTGCTCAACGCCACAGCGCATAAGGCCGATGAGTGCGTTCCGCTTGGCGATCTCGAAACGCTTACGCGCATTTACGCGCGCTTCCTTCAGCTCACTTTTGCGTGATTGAAGCGCGCCCGGCGCAATATGCAGCGGAATGGCTTTTCATAAAACCGAACCTGAACGTGGCGTTCATTTCGCGTTCATGCGGCGGGGGGCATTCTCTGCCTTGTCCGATCCCTGTAGGTAAACCCATCACGAACCTTTCCTCGGCCAAATTCTGGGAGGTATGAAATTCAGGGGTTTCATACCTCCTATATTTTTTTCCCCGTATTTTTCTCGCCGCCTCGTCCCTTGCCGCGCTTGTCAGCCTCCCGGAGCTTGCTTAGCTACACGGTCTATCTGACAGAACGACGCAAAGGAGTGAACCGTGGCATTTCAATTTCCCGACCTTCCTTACGCCTACGAGGCTTTGCAGCCCTACACGTCCGCCGAGACGCTGCAATATCATCACGATAAGCACCATTTCACCTATTTCGAGAACCTCACCAAGCTGCTGCCGGGCTCGGGGCTAGAGGGCAAAAGTCTTGAAGACGTCATAAAGGCAAGCTTCGGCAAGAACACGCCGCTGTTCAACAATGCCGGCCAGCATTACAACCACTCAGAATTCTGGAAGTGGATGAAAAAGGACGGCGGCGGCAGGAAGCTCCCAGGCGCCGTGCAAGCGAAGATCGACAGCGATCTTGGCGGCTATGACAAGTTCCGCCACGAATTCATCGAAGCCGCCAAGGCGCAGTTCGGCTCGGGCTGGGCTTGGCTCGCGGTGAAAAACGGCAGGCTCGAAATCATGAAAACGCCCAATGCCGAGAACCCGCTGGTTCATGGCGCCACGCCGGTCCTGACCGTCGATGTGTGGGAGCATGCCTATTACATCGATTATCGCAATGCGCGGCCGAAGTTTTTGGAGGCCTTCGTCGATCACCTGATCAACTGGGACTATGTCGAGGCGATGCTGCAAAAAGCCGCGTAACGTCCCCAAGCACGCGGGCTGGGCTTTGCCCAGCCCCAATTTGCCTGATATATTTGAAGCAGCACAACGCAGACCCAAGAATCAAATGCCCCAAACTCCAAGCCACGCCTTGATCCTTGTCCGCGCCGATTGGGACGACGAAGCGAAAGTTTGGGTCGCAGGTAGTGCGGACATCGAAGGACTGGCTACGGAAGCGGCAACGCTTGAGGAGTTGCGGGACAAGGTTCTGGCGATGGTGGAAGAGTTGGCGGAGCTCAACCGACTATCGTCCGATCTGCCGGAAATTCCCATTCACATCATGGCGGGCCAAACCGCGCGCATCCCCAATCCTAACTTCCGCTAATGCCGTCCTTTGAAAAGGATGTGCGGAAAATCCTTGTCGAGCACGGCTGTGCCTTCCGCCGCCAGGGCAAAGACGATCACGAGATCTGGTTCAGCCCGATTTCCGGGCGATATTTCACCGTTGACGGAAAGCTCAAATCGCGCCACACGGCCAATGAGGTTCTGAATCAGGCAAGCATTGGCAAGAAGTTTTAGATTAGGGGGCGAGAATGTCAGAGGTGACATCGAATTGGGCCGCACGCCTTGACGAGAGACTGGATCGCATCCTTCAGGCCGTGGCTGCCCAAAACCAAAAAATCGAAGGCCTTCTCGATCTCGCAACCGGGACGCGCACCGATTTCGCCGGGTTCATGAAGCTTTACTCCGCGCAGGAAGATGCCGTTTCGCGAATTGCAGGGACGTGGAGCTTATTAAAAAGCGCCTCGGCCTGGTTAATTGCGCCTCGTGGAAGAGTTAGAATAATCCGACCTTTCTGCCAATTGCCGCTACTGCCACGATGTTCGCCATGAGCAAACCCAAAAACACCAGCGCAAGTGCGCGGACTTGGCGGTAAGTTCGGGTTGCGTCCAATTTCTCCGAGAGTCTTTGAACTCGATCCGCAAGATCCCTGAGCTTGTCGTCGGCCCAGACTACGGGAGGACCTGCTACAGGCTCGGCGATCGACCGCTCGACAACATTTCGTACATAGGTCGTGATTGACTGGGTTGCATGGCAGACTTCGCGTATCTGAGTTAGCACGAGAGGTTCCACAGCCGCGATCACCAAGGATGCCAACCCCGACTTCGCGACCATCGGGCCTATCGTTTCAGAGAAAGTGACGATAAGTGTGTATAGAAGACTACCGCGACTGAACCTTATCGAAACCTGAAATCTATCCTCTTCTTCGAGGCGCATCAGCGACCTTTCTCGCCAACGCTCGCGATTAAGACTTGTCTGTATATTCGAGGCTATCGACCCTTCAAAGGAGCGAAGCAGTTCGAATAGCTCTGCGTCGATTATCTTTTCTGCTTGCTCCCGACTGATATCTTCCCGGCTATTAGGACCGAGAGTGCGCCTGAGGCCAAGCAAGCGCGGTTCCGATAGCGATTGTTCTATTAATTCTTGAACATAGCGCTCTTGTTGGATCTCAATGCGGCCCGTGATCTCGAAAGAGTACCGTGTCATCAGGCTCCCCATAGCTGCATAACAATAATCCACCTTTCTACCACGAAAGCGCCGGAGTCAATGTCATGTAGGCAGACGTCTGAAGATCTCTGCTCTTCCTTCTTTATTTAGAAAACCGATTAACTCGCCTCGCGGAACCGCTCCGCCGCCTGGAGATCGACCGACACGAGCTGGCTGATGCCCTTCTCCTGCATGGTCACGCCGAACAGGCGGTTCATGCGGCTCATGGTCATCGGGTGGTGGGTGATAACGAGGAACCGCGTGTCGGTCGTGCGGGCCATCTCCTCCATCATGGCGCAGAAGCGGTCCACGTTGCTGTCGTCGAGCGGCGCGTCCACCTCGTCGAGCACGCAGATGGGCGAGGGGTTGGTCAAGAACACGGCGAAAATCAGCGCGAGCGCGGTCAGCGCCTTCTCGCCGCCGGAGAGCAGCGTCAGCACCTGCGGCTTCTTGCCGGGCGGGCGGCAGAGGATTTCGAGCCCGCTTTCGAGCGGATCGTCGCTTTCGATGAGCTGCAGCTCCGCCTCGCCGCCCGCGAACAGGATCTTGAACAGCCGCTCGAAATGCGCTCGCACCGTGTCGAAAGCGTCGAGCAGGCGCTTGCGGCCTTCCTTGTTCAAATTCGCGATGCCGGTGCGCAGCTTGGCGATGGCCTCGGTGAGGTCGGCGCGCTCCTTCTCCATGCCGTCGAACTCGCCGCCAAGCTGGGCCGCCTCCTCTTCCGCGCGCAGGTTCACGCCGCCAAGCCGCTCGCGTTCGGCTTTGAGCTTCACGATATTCTGCTCGACATCGTGCGCGGCGGGGAGGTTGTTCGCGTCCTCTATGCCGGTGGACGGCAGAACTTCCTCGGGCTGGCACTCGAAATTGTCGCGGATGAGATGGGCATATTCGGCGCGGCGCTCGCGGGCGGCTTCGAGGCGCGCTTCCACGCGCGCGCGGGTCTCGCGTGCCGCTGAGAGGCCGTGCTGAGCCTCGCGCAGCACCTTGTCGGCCTCGCGCAGTGCATTGGTGGCCTCGGCGAGCTTGTCGGCGGCGGCTTTACGCGCGCCTTCGGCCTGGCTGACCTCGTTCAGGATCTTGTTGCGGCGGTCGGCGATCTTGGCGGGCAGACCGGCGAGCGAGGCCAGCTCGGCCTTGATGCCGGAGAGGCGCTCGTCGAGGCTTGCCATCTGGGCGTTGGCGCTCTTGGTGCGCTGCAGCCAACGCAGGCGCTCCTCGCCGATCGATTTCAAGCGAAACTGGCGGCCGCGAATGTCGCGCTCGATGCCGTCGAGCGCCGCCTTCGCCTCGGTGTAGAAATTGCGCTTGGCTTGGGCCTGATCGCGTAGCTTGCCAAGCTCGGCTTCGGCCTGATCGACGGGGCGCGCCGTTTCAAGCCGCTCTTGCGCGGTCTCGCGCGCGGCCTCGGCTTCCTCGCGCCCGTAAGCGGCGCGCTCGCGCGCTTCCTCCAGGCTTTGCAGCTTGTTGGCTTGCTCCATTGCCGCGCGCTCGGCTTGGCTGAAGGAGGCGCGCTTCTGCCCGAGGGCCGTTTGCGCTGAACGCGCGGCATCGCGTAAGCGCTTCTCGGCAGCCTGAGCTTCGGTCGCCGCGTTTTGGGCCGCTTGCCGCTCAGCGTCGGCGCGGTCCGCTGCTGCGGCGAGATTTTCGAGCTGCGCTTCGAGCCCGTTGAGGCGGTTGCGCTCGGCAAGCCGCCGCGCGGCCGCGCTTGGCGCGTTTGCCGTGGCGACGAAGCCGTCCCAGCGCCAGAGATCGCCGTCTTTGGTGACAAGACGCTGGCCGGGGCTGAGCCGCTCCTTCAGCCGGTCGCCATCCGCCTTGGCGGCCACGACGCCGATCTGCGCCAGCCGGCGCGAAAGCTCAAGCGGACCGCGCACGAAGGAGGAGAGCCGCTCTGCGCCTTGCGGCATCGCGGGGTCGCCTGCGCTGTCGCTGACGAGGGACCAGCGGGTGGGCGCGGCTCGATCGGCGGTCACGTCGAGATCGTCGCCAAGGGCTGAGCCGAGCGCGATCTCGAAGCCCGGCGTCACCGAGATCTGATCCACGATGGGCTTATACCGGCCCGCCTCGGCGGGCTTCAACAGCTTGATAAGGGTCGCGACCTCGGTTTCGAGGCTTTTCGCCTTCAGCCGCGCCGCTCCGGCCGCCTCCCGCGTGTCCTTCTCCTTGATGCGCGATTGGGCGACCGTGTCTTCCGCGGTTAGGATATCGCCCTCGATGGTTTCGAGCTGGGCTTCAAGGCGCGCGACGTCCTCGCGCAGTGCCTCCACGGGCGATGAGGCCGCGTTTTTCGCGCGAAGCTCGGCGATCTGGCGCGCGATATCGGCTTCCTGGGCGGCGAAGCGGCTCGCGCGGGTATTGTGCTCGCCGATTTGCGCTTCGAGCTGGCGGCGCTCGGCGCGAAGCTCCGCCGCCTTGGCGGTCAGCGCGGAAAGAGCCGCTTCCGCCTCGTTCAGTACGCCAAGTGCGGCCTCCGAGCGGGCCGCAGCCTCGACGCGCGCTTGCCCGCCATCGCCCTGCGCCTTGATGGCCTCCTCCTCGCGGTCGAAGCGCGCCAAAAGCTCGCGGGCCTCGGCGATGGCCTGATCCTCGCGCTCGGCGTCCTTCTGGATCTGCTCGTGACGCGCTTTGAGCTCCGCCTCGCGCTCCTTGGCGCGCGCTTCCTCGCGGTCGAGCGTATCGCGCTCCACCTGAATGCGATGCAGAACCGCCGCGCGGGTTGCCTCCTCATCGCGAAGCGGCTGGAGTGCATCGGCATAGTCCGACTGCACGCGCAAAGCAGCTGCCTCGGCTTGCGTGAGCTGGCCGACCGCGCGCAAGGCGTCCACGAGCTGCGCCTCTTCGGTCTGCACGGCGGCGTTGGCGGAAGAGTAATGCTGAAAATGCTGAATGGCCTCGAGCTTACGAAGCTCGGCCGTCAGCTCCTTATATTTTTGCGCCTGCCGGGCTTGGCGGCGCAAATTTGCAAGCTGATTGCCGATCTGGCCGATCACGTCCCTCAAGCGTTCGAGGTTGGCTTCCGCGGCCTTCAGCCGCAATTCGGCCTCGTGGCGGCGGCTGTAAAGCCCCGCTATACCGGCGGCGTCTTCAAGGATGCGGCGGCGCTCTTGCGGCTTGGCGTTGATGAGCTGGCCGATCTGGCCTTGCTGCACGAGCGCCTGGCTCCGCGCGCCGGTGGCGGCGTCGGCGAAAAGGATCTGAACGTCTTTCGCACGAGCCTCTTTGCCGTTGACCTTGTAGATCGAGCCCGCCTCGCGCTGAATGCGCCGCGAAATTTCCAGCACATCGGCATCGTTGAAAGCGGCGGGCGCGGTTCGCTTCGAATTGTCGATGGCGACCATCACCTCGGCCATGTTGCGCGCGGGCCGTTTATCCGTGCCGGCGAAAATTACGTCGTCCATGGCGGACCCGCGCATACTCTTATAGGAGGTTTCGCCCATCACCCAGCGGAGCGCCTCCAAGAGGTTGGACTTCCCGCAGCCATTGGGGCCGACGACGCCGGTCAGCCCAGGACCGATCAGAAGCTCGGTTGGCTCGACGAACGATTTAAAACCGAGAAGCCTTAGCCGGGTTATTTGCAAGATTCGCCTCGCCCTATTCGATCTGCTGGTGGCAGGCTAAATGAGTCGCGCGCCCGAGCCGAGCATCCCCTGGTCATCATACACAGATGAGATGCAAAATCCGGGATTGAACCGGCCCACCTAAATACGGCGGTAGGAGCCGGTCTATGGGTGGAATGCGGCTGCTCCAGAACCGTCATCGCCAGGCGGCGAAGCCATCGTGGCGATCGCGCCACTTACTGTCTGTTTAGGCTTGCATTTGCGCCGGCATGGATTGCTCTTCAGGGCTAAGGCCGCTCGCAATGACGCACGTGAACGGCCCAACCGGATCCGGTATAGCTCCGCCGCCTAGGATGCCTCCGCGATCCGTTGCGTGAGGACGTTGGCGAACTCATCCCGGAGCTGACGCTTCAAGAGTTTTCCCGTCGCCGTGTGAGGCAGCGCCTGCACAAAAACCACATCGTCTGGCAGCCACCATTTGGCGACTTTGCCTTCGAGGAAAGCCAAGAGCTCGGCCTTCGTCACCTCATGGCCTTCCTTCTTGACGGCGAGGAGCACGGGCCGTTCGTCCCACTTGGGATGCGGCACGCCAATGACCGCGCACTCCGCCACCGCGGGATGCCCGGCGCCAATGTTCTCGATCTCCACCGAGCTGATCCACTCGCCGCCCGATTTGATCACGTCCTTTGAGCGGTCGACGATATTGAGCGTGCCGGTTGCGTCGATGGTCGCAACGTCGCCGGTGTCGAACCAGCCATCGACCCACGCGCTTCGATCCTCGTGCTTGTAATAGCCGCATGCGACCCAAGGCCCGCGCACCAGAAGCCGGCCGAAGGCCTTGCCGTCGCGGGGAAGATCCTTGCCGTCCGGGCCGATGATTTTCAGCTCGATCCCGAACATCGGCCGTCCTTGCTTCGCCTGAATCTTGTACCGCTCCTCAAGCGGCAAACCAGCCATATGCGCGGTCATGCTATTCACCGTGCCCAGCGGCGAGGTTTCCGTCATGCCCCAGGCGTGGATCACAAACACGCCGTGCTTCTCTTGAAATTGGCGGATCATCGCTTCAGGGCAGGCCGAACCTCCAATGACCGTGCGTTCCAGATGGTCGAGCCGCAAATTTTCCTTATCGCAATAGTGCAAGAGGCCGAGCCAGACCGTGGGCACGCCCAGCGAGAGGGTTACCTTCTCCTCGGTCATGAGCTGGTAAAGCGAGGCACCGTCGAGCTGCCCCGCGGGCAGGACAAGCTTCGCGCCCGTCATCGTCGCCGAATAGGGTATGCCCCATGCATTCACATGGAACATGGGCACGACCGGCAAGATCGCGCCCTGGCTCGATACGCCAAGCGCATCGGTGGCCATGGAGGCCATGGCGTGAATGACCGTGGAGCGGTGGCTATACACAACGCCCTTCGGATGACCGGTGGTGCCGGAGGTATAACACAGCGCGCAGGCAAGATTTTCGTGAAGCACGGGCCAATCGAAGCTCTCGCTTTCCGCGGCGATCAACTCTTCATAGCAAATAAGAGGCAGCTTCGATTGCGGCATGTGCGCGGCGCCGGCAAGCACCACGAAGTGCTGCACGCTTGTAAGCTCCGGCGCGATCTTTTCGATAAGCGGTAGAAACGTGATGTCGAAGAAAAGGACCGTATCGCCGGCATGGTTGACGATGTAGACGATCTGCTCGGCAAACAGCCTGGGATTGACCGTGTGGATGATCGCGCCGCTCCCCGAGACGGCGTAATAAAGCTCGTAATGCCGATGTGTATTCCAAGCGAGCGTTCCCACCCGGTCTTGATGCCGCACGCCAAGCCGGATGAGCGCATTGGCGAGGCGGCGGGTGCGGGATGCTGCGGCGGAATAAGTATAGCGCGAAATACCGCCTTCAGGGAGCCGGCTGACGATCTCGTTAATGCCGTAAACCGTTTCCGCATGCCGTAAAATCGACGACACGTTTAGCGGCAAATTCATCATTTCGGCCTGCATGGGCCCCTCCCTAATCTTTTGCTCCTATTCATCGATAAAATAGCGCGGCTTCGACAAATTGTCCTTCGCTTTTGGCGCGCCTGCACGCAAGCTCGCGTCTCAATAGCGCCACGCACGCCTGCCAAGAAAAGCGGCGGCTTAAGCAACAATCGGCGATCGTGTAAGCCTCGGCATGTTTTCCAGACTTTCTTGAGGCCGTTATGAAGCAGGACACCCCTGTCGCAAGCAGGCCGCGCCGGCGCAGTCCGCTTCGCCCCGCGGTGATGCTCGCGCTCGCGAGCACCGCGCTGGCCCTGGCCTGGCAGGTTTCGCTCCCTCGAACCGTGACCGTCGCGCAAGCTGTGCGCGGGCCGGCCATTCAAGCTGTCTACGCGACGGGAACGGTGGAGGCGTCGGTCACCGTCCGCGTGGCGCCGCAAGTTGCCGGCCGCATTCTCGAATTGAAGGCCGACGAGGGGCGGCCGGTTAAGGCGGGCGATGTTCTGGCGCGTCTCGACGACAACGACCTGCGCGCTTCCGTCGGCGAGCTGGAAGCCAGGGCGAAATACGCGGAGCAGCAGTTCGAGCGCGCGGGCTTGCTCCTGAAGCAAGGATGGGCAACGAAGGAGAAGTTCGATCAGGCAAGATCCGACATGGATGCGGCCCGGCAGGCGGCCCGGCGTGCGGGCGAGCTGTTGACGTTCATGCAGCTTAGAACGCCTACGGACGGCCTGATCATACGGCGGGATGGCGAGGTGGGCGATTATATTCCCGTCAATCAGCCCGTATTTTATCTCGCCAAGGCCGGCGTTCCCTTGCGCATCTCGGCCGATGTCGACGAAGAGGACATTCCTCTCGTGAAGGTTGGCCAGAGGGTCCTCATCAGATCCGACGCTTTCCCGTCCCGAGTCTTCACCGGCACGGTTTTTGAGATTACCCCAAAGGGCGATCCCATCGCTCGCAGCTATCGCGTCCGCGTCGAGCTGCCGGCCGATACGGCTTTGATGATCGGCATGACAGCCGAGACCAATATTGTGACTTCGGAAAAGCAAGACGCGCTCCAGGTCCCCGCTTCGGCGGTTTCGGGAACCGCGGTTTGGGTTGTCCGGGACGGCAAGCTCACCCGCGTGCCGGTGCAAATCGGGATCAAAGGCCGCGACAGGATCGAAATTGCCGCCGGCTTAGCGAACGATGATATGGTGGTGGTAAATCCTCCGAAGGACCTGAAGGCCGGCAGGACCGTGCGCGTTAAGCTCTCGCATTTAGACCGGGAAGCTGGGCGATGAAATTATCGCTGTCCATCGCGCTCAGCCATTTGCTTTCGCACCGCCGTCAGACCCTCGTCTCGCTGCTCGGTATCACGCTCGGCGTTGCCTTCTTCATGGCGGTCACTTCGCTCATGCAGGGTTCCGACGCCGACTTCATCAAGCGGCTCGTGGACGGTTCCCCTCATGTCACCGTCTACGACGAATATCGCGATCCGCGCCCGCAGCCGGTGCTGCAAACCTACCCAGGCGCCACAATCGAGTTGCGCAGTTTGAAGCCGCGCACCGAGGTTCGCGGCATCCGGCAATATAAGGAAAAGCTCGGGTTCATCTCGTCGATCCCGCATGCGCGAGTGGCGCCGGCGCTAGTGGGGCAGGCGATTATTACCTTCGCCGGCAAGGACGTCGGCGCGACCATCAACGGCGTTATCCCGGATCTCATGAGGAATGTGAGCACCATCGACGAGCATTTCGTCGAGGGCTCGCTCGAAACGCTAGCCACCAACCCGGACGGCATCGTTCTGGGCAGCGGCCTTGCCGATAAGTTTCGCGCCGTCATGGGCAAGAACGTTACCGTCGCCTCGCCGGTTGGCGTGGTGCGCACCATGAAAATTGTGGGGCTGTTCAGGACCGGAAACGCGCTCGTTGACGAAAATCAGGCTTACGTGCTCTTGAAGCGCAGTCAGAACCTCCTGAACCGGCCCAACATCGCCAACCGCTTCGTACTGCAGCTCGACGATCCGGACCAAGCCCCTCAAGTCGCGAAGGTTATCGAGGCCGAGGTGGGCTACAAGGCACAATCCTGGCAGGAGGCGAGCCAGGATTTGATCAGCCTGCTCAAGGTGCGCAGGATCATCATGAACAGCGTGGTGGGCGCCATTTTGATCGTGGCCTCGTTCGGCATCTACAACGTGATCTCGACCGTGGTGCTGGAGAAAACCCGCGATATCGCCATCATGAAATCCGTGGGATTTCACGCGCGCAACATCCTGCTTATCTTCTTGATCGAGGGCGCGATCGTCGGCGCGATTGGCAGCATTCTTGGAATCTCGCTTGGGCTTTCGATGATGGAGGCGCTCGCTCAAATCCAGATCAAGACGCCGTTCAACACGGAACCGGCCTTCATACCGCTCGATTGGGGCTGGTCGCCGATTGCGCTCGGGGTGGGATTCGCTATGAGTTCGGCGCTGGCGGCAGCTTATTTGCCGGCCCGGAAGGGCGCGCGTGTGCATCCGGTAGACATTTTGAGGGGCGCCGGATGAGCGTAGTGTTGCGCACCGAGGGGCTCACGCGGGTGTTGTCCGGGGACGTTCCGGTCACGCTTGTCGAGGACATCACGCTCGAAATTGAGCAAGGCGAGTTCGTCGCGGTGATGGGACCGTCCGGCTCGGGGAAATCGTCGCTGCTCTATCTGCTGGGCCTGCTGGACATGCCAACTTCCGGCAAGATCTGGCTGAACGGCGACGATACCCGAGGTTTGAACGAGGACGAGCTTGCCAACGTCCGCCTGCGCCAGCTCGGATTTGTTTTCCAGTTCCATTTTCTGCTTGCCGAGTTCTCCGCGCTTGACAACGTGCTGCTGCCGATCCGCAAGCTCGGGCTGTTGTCCGAAAAAGAAGCGCTGGCCAGAGGGCTTGAGCTGCTTGGCTCGCTGGGTCTCGAAGATCAAGCCCGCAAACTTCCAAGCCAGATGTCCGGCGGCCAGCGTCAGCGCGTGGCGGTCGCGCGCGCTCTAGCCAACGACCCGCTCATCGTTTTCGCCGACGAGCCCACGGGTGCGCTCGATACGAAGGCGAGCGAGAATTTGCGCATGATTTTTCAGGATCTGTCGCGCCGCCAAAACCGCACCATCGTCGTCGTGACCCACGATCCAATTTTTGCCAAGGCAGCCGATCGCGTGCTTTATCTCGTCGATGGGAAGTTGCAGCCCCCGGAGCGGGCCGCCGAACTCTTCGCGCTCAGTATCCGCTAGATGCCGGTCATATTATATCGTCGAGCATAACGATTGACCGCCAAAGGCCCCCTCACCCCAACCCTCTCCCGCGAGTGGGCGTGCCCGTTGCAACGGCGTCCCCTCCCCCAGAAAGCTCGCCTTGGCGAGCTTGCAACCAGGAATGCCCGAATCCGCGAGCGGATTCGGGGCGGGAGAGGGACAGGGTGAGGGGTGAGTCAAACGTTATACGCAGTGGTATCATTCCCCCGTGAAAATCCGCCGCTCCTTACGAAACACGTCTTCGAGATATTCTATGACCGCCTTCACTTGCGGCATCCTCCTCGCGTCGCTGCGCGTGAGCATCCACAGGCCACGCGGCGGCGGGCCTTTAGGCAGCGCTATCGCGACAAGCGCCGGATCGCCGGCTGCGAGAAAATGCGGCAAGAGCGCAATCCCGCATCCGGTGCGCGCGGCGCTCGCCTGCGACAGATGGCTGTTGGCGCGAAAAGTCAAACGATGTCCGGGGAAATTGTGCGCAAGCCACGCAGCCTCAGGGATCTGTGCGTTCGACTCGTCGAAGCCTATAAATTCCGCCGTCTCGCCGGCCTCGATCCGCTCGCGCCAGCTCTGCGTTCCGAAAAAGCCATAGGCGACGGTCACCAGCAGGCGCGCAATGAGATCGGCGTCATCCGGCCGCGATAGGCGCAAGGCGATGTCAGTGGCGCGCCGGATCAGGCTGCGCGCGGCGACATCGGAAACAATCTCGATTTCGAGAGCCGGGTGCTGAACCCGCCATGCGGCGATGCGCGAAATCAGGTAGGCCTCGGCAAGGCTCGGCGTAGCGGTGAGCCGGACGAGGCCCGTTAGCACGGCGTCCGGCACGGCGTTCTTGAGCGAATGGGCCGCGCTCTCCATCTGCCCCGCGGCATCGAGCGCCGCCCGCCCCGCAGGCGTGAGCGCGTAACCATCCGGGCGCCGTTCGAACAGTTTCCGGGCAAGCGCCGCTTCGAGACTGGCGATGCGCCGCGCGACTGTGGCGTGGTTGACCGAAAGCGCCCGCGCTGCCGCCGAGAGCGTACCGTGGCGTGCGAGCGCGCTAAAGAAGCGCAGGTCCTCCCAGTTCAGCTCTGTGCGAAAACGATCAGCCATTGCGCGAAGATAGAGAATTTTCGCGCAAGCGAACAGCCACTATGTTTCAAGCACTAATCGCGGCCGCGCCGCGTCCGCATGGCGGCAAATGGCACATGGAACAGATCGATGACCAAACTAGAAACAATGCTCACTCTCATTGGCGGGCCGACCGTGCTCATCGAAACCGGCGGGCTTCGCCTGCTCACGGATCCGGCGTTCGACCCTCCGGGCAGCTACACGTCCGGCGCGGTTACGCTGACGAAGCAGAAAGGCCCGGCGCTTGCCGCCGATGAGATCGGCCGGATCGACGCCGTGCTCCTCAGTCATGACCAGCATGCCGACAATCTCGACCGGAGCGGCCGGGCGCTTCTCGATAAGGCCGGCGCTGTGTTTACCACGCGCGCCGGCGCGGAGCGGCTCGGCGGCACGGTGCGCGGCCTGGCGCCATGGGAGACCGTTACGCTTGGCGCGGCCGGCGGGGGCAAGCTCTTCATAACAGCCACGCCCGCCCGCCACGGCCCGCCGGGCATCGAGCCGATCGCCGGCGATGTCATCGGCTTTGCGCTTGGGCTGGAGGCGCTGGGCGATGCCATCTACGTAACCGGCGACACAGTTTGGTATGAGGGCTTGGCCGAGGCCGCGCGCAGGTTCACGCCTCGCGCCGTCTTGCTGTTCGCAGGGGCGGCAAGGACGCGCGGCGCCTTTCACTTGACCATGGACAGCAACGACGCCATTGAAACCGCCCACGCCTTTCCTGGCGCGCGTATCGTCCCCGTACACAATGACGGCTGGGCTCACTTCACTGAGAGCCAGGCAGAATTCGCACATGCTTTTGCGGTTCTGGGGCTGGCAGCGCGATTGGAGCTGCTGGAACCGGGGCGGCCTGTGAGGCTGGCGATATAACCTCTGCGCCGCGGCGTGCGACGCGGTCCCCAAGCTAGAAAGATCTGTGACTTCGCCCCGCTTAGGCTGACCGTCTAGTCCTTGACTTCGGCAGCTCCATCACATCGGAGCGCCCGAGGAGCCAATCGACGCTTACATCGAGCTCGTCTGCAATATGAGCAAGCCGGTAAATGTCGAGAGCTCTGATGCCCGCGAAATGGAGACCGACTGCGGCAGCGCAGGGTTCGTCCTGTGTCATCTTGCGTAAGCGGCAGGCTTTGGCAAGGTGGTCTGGGAAAACCGAAAGATTTGATTGCATAGCTCACACACCCGGAGTGGCGGCTGATAAAGGGCAGGAACGTCCTCTTGGGGCGAAGTGTAGCGGCTCGAAACGGAGTAAACTAGGACGCTAAAATCACAAAGGCGTGAACGGCTTGGGCTTATCTTTTGCGAATCGACTTCGCTTAGCTCCGCAGTCTCTTTGAACGCAGCGCCGTCGACGATAATTTCGAAAGCGGCCCAGAAAGATAGCACCAAGCGGGCGGAGGCAGGCAGGCAAGCGCCGCCGCTTCATTTTCGGGCACGCGGAACCTGTTGAGAACCCTCGCGGCGGGCGAGGCAAGCGCGCGATGCCGCCAATTGGGCCGGTCCTCTACGGCGATAGGCATAAGGCCGAAAATGGCCTGCCACTCATTCCAGCGGTGGAAGCTCGCGAGATTGTCCGCGCCCATGAGCCAGACGAAACGGACACCCGGATAACGGCGTTTCAGAAAGCGCAGCGCCGCCGCCGTATAGGCGGTGCCGATCCCCGCCTCGAAGGCTGTGACTTCGATGCGCGGATGCCGGGCGACCTCGCGGGAAAGGCGGATGCGGGCCGCCAAGGGCGCCAGGTCGTTGTGCGCCTTGAGCGGGTTTCCGGGCGTTACCATCCACCAAACCCGATCCAGGCGCAGCCGCTTGAGCGCGGCCAGGCTGATCAGCCTGTGCGCGGCATGGGGGGGGTTGAAGGAGCCCCCAAGGAGCCCGACCCGCATGCCGGCAAACGCCGGCGGGGGGCGCAAATCCGCCGCAGCAGTGGTTATGTCAAAGGACATTGCCCCTCGCTCATCGCCATCGTCATTGCGAGGGGCTTTAGCCCCGCGGCAATCCAAGAGCCGCGAGTGCGAGCCCAGTGCAAGCCTCCCTGGATCGCCACGGCGGCAAGGGCCGCCTCGCGATGACGGATTAATGATTCGAGCAGGGCCAGTATCGCTTCGCTCATACGGGCCGGATCTGGCCATTGCCGCGCACGGCATATTTGAAGGTCGTGAGCTGCTCGACGCCCACGGGACCGCGCGCGTGGAATCGCCCGGTCGCGATGCCGATCTCCGCACCCATGCCGAACTCGCCGCCATCGGCGAATTGCGTGGAGGCGTTATGCAGCACGATGGCGCTGTCGGCCTCGCGCAAAAAGGTCTCAGCCGTGGCGATGTCGTCCGTCACGATAGAATCGGTATGCTGCGAGCCGTATTTCGCGATGTGATCGATGGCACCGCGCACACCGGGCACAAGCTTCACGGAAATGATCGCATCCAGATACTCGGTATGCCAATCGGTTTCGGCCGCCGGAACGACGCCGGCATCCACCGCGCAAGTTGCTTCGTCGCCGCGCACCTCGCAGCCGGCATCGAGAAGCGAGGCAACCAGCGGCTGGAGCAGCCGGCCCGCGCCTGCTTCGTCGACAAGCAGCGTCTCGGCCGCGCCGCAAACGCCCGTACGGCGAAGCTTAGCGTTGAGCACGATCGCGCGTGCCATTTCGAGATCCGCGGCTTTGTCCACGTAGACGTGGCAGATGCCTTCAAGGTGGGCGAAGACCGGCACGCGCGCTTCTTTTTGCACGCGCTCGACCAAGCTCTTGCCTCCGCGCGGCACGATCACGCCGATGGCGCCGCCGAGCCCTTCAAGCATAAGCCCAACGGCATCGCGGTCCGTCGTCGCGATCAGCTGGATTGCGGTTTCGGGAAGGCCGGCGGTGCGCAGGCCCTCAACGAGGCAGGCATGGATGGCGCGGTTTGTTTCGAAACACTCCGAGCCGCCGCGCAAGATCGCGGCGTTGCCGGATTTGAGGCAAAGCGCGCCCGCGTCCGCCGTCACATTCGGCCGGCTTTCGTAGATCATGCCGATGACGCCGAGCGGCACGCGCACCCGCGAAATCTTGAGCCCATTCGGCCGCTCCCAGGTCGCGATCACGGCGCCCACGGGGTCGGGCAAGCCTGCGATATCCTCAAGCCCACGCGCCATGGCCTCGACGCGGGCCTCGTTAAGCGTCAGGCGGTCGATGAAAGATGCCGGCCGCCCGGCAGCGCGAGCGGCCTCTTGGTCAACGGCGTTGACCGCAAGAATATCGCCCATCCGGGCACGCAACGCGGCAGCAGCCGCGCGAAGCGCGAGGTCCTTCTGCGCAGCCGGCGCAAGAGCAAGCACGCGGGCCGCGGCTTTCGCCTCCTGGCCGAGGGCCAAGAGATCGATTTTCAATAGCCGTTCATCGAGCCTTGTATCGGCAATCGGGGTCATTGGAGCAACCGTATAGATGAGAGCCGTCAGCCGAGATCGCGAAGCAGCACCATGTCGTCGCGATGGATGAGCGCGGCCCTGCCAGCATAGCCAAGCACGGTCTCGATTTCCATGGAATTGCGCCCCGCGATCCGGGCCGCTTCCTCCGAACTATATGCGGTGAGGCCGCGGCCGATCTCGCATCCCGCTTCGTCGCGAATGACGACAGCTTCACCGCGCTCGAATTGTCCGCTTATGCTCTTGACGCCGGCGGCCAGAAGGCTGCGGCCGGATTGGAGCGCCACACGCGCGCCGCCGTCGATGACAATAACGCCCTTCGGTTCGAGTGTGCCTGCAATCCAGCGCTTGCGTGCCGCCACGGGGTTGGCCGCTGCAAGAAACCAGGTGCAAGGCGCGCCCTCGTCTAAAGCCCGCATCGGATGCAACCCCTTGCCCGAGGCAATCACCATGTTCGTGCCGGCCGCCGTCGCGATCTTGGCGGCGGCAAGCTTTGTGACCATACCGCCCCGCGAAAGCTCGGTGCCGGCGTCGCCCGCCATGCCCTCGATCTCCGGCGTGATCGCGGTTACGACGTCCAGGCGCTTGGCGTTCGGGTCTTTCGCCGGAGGCGCCGTGTAAAGCCCGTCGACGTCCGACAGAAGCACGAGGCAATCGGCGGTCATCATGGTGGCGACCCTTGCCGCGAGCCTATCGTTATCGCCGTAACGGATTTCCGAGGTCGCAACCGTGTCGTTCTCGTTGACGACGGGAATTGCACCGAACTTGAACAGCATCTCGATGGTATTGCGCGCGTTGAGATAGCGGCGCCTCTGCTCAGTATCTCCCGGTGTGACGAGGATTTGCGCCGTTGTCAGCCCGCGGCCGGCAAAAACCGTTTGATAGGCATGGGCAAGCGTGATTTGCCCGACGGAAGCCGCGGCCTGCGCTTCCTCCAGGCGCAAAGGCCCCCGGGCTAGGCCGAGGGCGCCGCGTCCAAGCGCAATCGCTCCGGACGATATGAGGATCACATCGCGGCCCGCAGCTCTTAGCGCCGCGACATCGTCCCCGATCGCTTCGAGCCAAGCTTGCTTCAGCGTTCCTGTCTCACTATCGGTCAAGAGCGCCGAGCCGATCTTGACCGCGATCCGGCGCGCATTCCGCCATTCAGGCCTTGCCGCATGTTTGTTTGCAATCGTCATGATGACGTGAGGAACGCCGGATTTGCCTAGCCGTCAAGCTTCCTGGTGAGACCGCTTGCCGCCAAGGATAGAGGCAAAGGCCAGTGGCAATGCGGTCGTGAACTTCATCTGCTCCATGGCAAAGCTGGAGCTGACATCGGTAAGCTCAATGTGGCTGATAAAGGCTCTATAAAAGCGGTCGTAGCTTTCGATATCGGGGACAACAACGCGAAGCAGGTAATCGACCTGACCGCTCATGCGGTAAGCCTCTACAATTTCAGGAAAAGTCCGGACTACCGCATCGAATCGTTCCAGCCACGCGGCATTGTGCTGATTGGTCGTGATCGCCACGAAAACGGTGACTCCGGCGCCGACGCTTTTGGGATTGAGAAGCGCTACGCGGCGCTCGATCACCCCATCCTGCTCCAGCTTTTGGATGCGCCGCCAGCAGGGAGTCGTGGAGAGCCCAACCTTCTTGCCTATCTCTGCGACGGGCAGCGTGCTGTCCTCTTGAAGGATGGTCAGAATCTTAATGTCCATGCCGTCGAGCATTGTTACATCCGGTAAAACGGTTCTCAAATCGTGCTGTTTTTTGAAATCACAGTCTATATCGGCTGGCGCTGGCCTGTAAACGATAGAATGAGCCGCCTCCATTCATTGAGAGCGAACTCGATTGCTTCGCCTGCCCATTGTTCCGATCCCGCCTGCCCGCGGACTTGATCCGGGGGTGCGCTGCGCGAGCCGCTCAGCGGTGGGCCGCCCCATCATCCCGGCCTCCCGATCCAGGCGAGGCTCAGATCGATATAGAGAGGCCATCCTCCGCGGCGATGCATCTGCCGGCGTCGATCTTATCGAGCGAGGCCAGCATCTCATCGGCCATATGGGTCAGCAGATACCGCTTCGCGCCGATCTCCTCGAATTTCTTGGCGAGCGTCAGATAATCGAGATGCATCGCCGATTGCGTGCTGAAATAGGTGCATTCGATCAGATAAAGATCGGCGCCGCGGCCGGCTGCGATCGCGCCCTCGCACCAGCTCGTGTCGCCAGAAAAACCGAAAAGGCGTCCGTCATCTGCGAAAGTCAGCGCAAGCGATGGCGTTCCGGAGAAGTGCTCGACCTCAATGGCCGTGATAGGAAGACCCCTCCATTCCGTGACCGCGCCGGGCGGCAGCTCCCCATAGATCAGCTCGAACGTCCGGGGCAGGGTCTTGATGGTTGGGTAGAGGCAGTCGAGCAGCGCTTCGGACCGCGCCGCAATTCCCGGAGGCCCCAGAATCTCAAGCGGCTTCGAGCCGCGCTCCACGAACATCTTGTCGAGGAACAAGAACGGCAGGCCGCCGAAATGGTCGCCGTGGCAATGGCTAATGACGACCGCGTCTATGCTCGAGAGCGCAATGCCTCCGCGTTTGAGCGCGAGCGGCGAATTCGCACCGCAGTCCAAGAGCAAGCGGCCTTTCGAGGTTTCGAGGAGATAAGAGCTATGGAAGCGCCCGCCGGAGCCGAAAGCGTCGCTGCATCCCGCAATTGTCAGTAGCATGAAGCCTCAAGCGTTGTGTGAAGGACGGGCGGAAACTTGCGCGTACCATCGCTTGAAGTGGACCGCATCGTCCGGAACGGCGAGACGCGCGGGCTTCAGGAAATCGGTTGTGATCATGGCGGTGATGTCCGCGACCGAAAAGCGGTCCCCGGCCAAAAACTCCGTCTGCCGCAAAGACTCGTCGAAAATGTGAATGATCCCGGCAACGCGCGGCTTGTTCGCCTCGGCCCACTCCGGGATTTGCGGCTTTTCCAATTCCGCCATCGAGGGATGTAAATGCCTGAACACCTGCGCAACGGGGAACAAATAATTGATCTCGGCGCGGCGGTTCCACATTTCGATCCGCGCAATTTCCAAGGGTGTTTTGCCGAACAGCGAGGGCTCAGGGTGGATCGCCTCGAAATAGCGGCAGATGGCAATCGTCTCCGAGATCGCCGTCCCATCGTCGAGGACGAGCACCGGCACGCGCTGGATGGGATTAAGCCTTGAGAACTCTGGCGTTTTGTGTGCACTCACGGTGATGTCGACGTTCTCGAAGGGAACCTCGATGCCTTTCTCGGCCAGGAAAACCCGGACCCTGCGGGGGTTCGGCGCTCTTTTGTCATCGAGGATTTTCATAGCAAATCGAACCTCCGGAACTCGTATTGCAACAGGCCGCGCCGCGGGGCACCGAGCATGGTAACGCAATCTTAGCATTTCTGCACAATCCTGACAGCCGGCGCGCTTGAGGGCAAGGATGGGCGCGCATGCTTTCCCCTTGCATAGTGGATATAGGGTCGATGGGTACCGTTAGCTCTTTGTGGAGCGCTGGATTCGCGCGGCAAGGCAGCGCTCGCGAAGCGGGAGCCGCAAAACGGCGGGCGCCTCTGGCAAATTCAATCGCCGGGCGGGATTTCGATTACGATCTACTGCTCATGTTCGTGCGGAACGAGGCGGTCGCAGCGCTGACTGTCCCGATCCTGGCAATCGTTTTCGCCGTGACGATGCTGAGCTGGGGCAATCCGCGGCAGCTTTCGCTTTGGCTTGCCACCATTTTGATCTCGGAAGGCATTCTGCTCGCCTTGACCCGCGAATTCAAAAAGCAGCCGCGCGAGACGGTTGACCTCGATCAATGGCGGCGCAACCTTGCAGCGGGCGAGTTTCTTTACGGCGTGTCTTGGGCGGCCGTCGCCTTCACGGATTTTAACCAGGCAACCCAGGCAGCGTATTTTTTCCTCTTCGCTGCGCTCATGGTGGCGACAGCGATCCGGATGCTGTTCGCGGCCTCGGTGATGCCGATCCTGCACGCTGGCACAATCCCCGTGACGGCGGCACTTTGCCTTCGTTTTCTGATGACCGGCGAAGCGTTCTACTGGCTCATGGCTGTCGTCGCCGCAGGAATCCATTTTTATTTTGTGTTTCTCGTGAGGACCTTACAGCACACCGCGTTTTCGATGCTCGAACATCGCGCTGAGAACGAGCGTCTCATCGACGAGCTGAAAAGAGAGAAAGCGTCGTCCGACGAGGCCCGCGCCAAGGCCGAGGCCGCCAATCTCGCAAAATCGAAGTTCCTCGCCAATATGAGCCATGAGCTGCGCACCCCCCTCAACGCCATTCTCGGCTTCGCGGAGGTGATGAAGGATGAATACCTAGGTCCCATCGGGAACGCCAAGTACAAATCCTACGCTGCCGACATTCACGCGTCCGGCGAGCACCTCCTAAAACTCATCAACGAAATCCTCGACCTGTCGCGTATCGAGGCGGGCCGCTATGAGCTGATCGAGACGCCGGTGGATTTTGGAGCGGTTGCACGCGAATGCGTGCACCTTTTGCGGCTCGATGCACAGGCCAAAAGCCTGCGGCTCAAGGCTACCTTCAAGCCGGACATGCCTTGCGTTTTGGCCGACGAGCGTGCGGTACGGCAGATATGCCTCAATCTTCTTGCCAACGCGATCAAGTTCACGCCGGAAAGCGGCACCGTCGCCCTGCACACGGGCATCCTGCCCGGAGGCGAGGCGATTTTGACGGTTTGCGACAATGGCCCCGGAATTCCCGAGGAGGAAATCCCTACGGTCTTGCGCGCATTTGGACAAGGTTCGCTCGCAGTAAAAGCGCCAGACAGCGGCACTGGCCTTGGTTTACCGATTGTGGCGGGCTTGGCTGAGCTGCACGGCGGGCGCTTCGAACTGCATAGCAAGCAAGGGGCGGGCACCGAGGCTTCGCTCATCATGCCGGAATTCCGTGTGATGCCGGGCCACCGCGGTCAATCGGCACGCAGAGCGGCCTAGCTACTTCCGCATCCGTCATCCCGGAGCGGCGTTTGCCCCGTATCCGGAATCGTAACAGGCGCCGGCATTCACAACGATCCGGATAATGCCTCCGGCATTTCCGGGATGAGTGCATCCGTGAGGACGCCTTGTCAGCGGGATGCAAGTCCCAGCCGCGGGTGGTCACAGGCTGCGAAGTTGAAAGTAGCTGCGCTGCAGCGATGCGGAAACCGCCAACTGGAGAGCCGTGTGCGGGAAAACCGCACGCACGGTTCGGAGGGGGGGGTGGCGCTGCCACTCCTACCCTATCAGCCGCGAACTGTTTAACCGGATGCGGTATTATACCAGCCGCCGAAAGTGCTGACCGGTCCGGGCGTCGTCCCCGCGCAGGCGGGGACCCAGTAAACGCCTCGCTATGACGTTGTTTTCTTTGCTCTTTGCCGTGGCGATTACTGGATTCCAGCTGCGCGGGAATGACACTACACGGGTCAACGTCAATGACCATCGGTATTATATAGGACAGGTGCTAGCCTGCCGCGCCGCGCGATAGAAGCCAGACCGCGGCCCGGAAAAGTTTTTCCTCGCCGAAGCGCTGCCCAACAAGCTGAATGCCAAGCGGCATGCCATTCACTTCGAGGAGTGGAAGATTGAGCGCTGGGACTCCGAGGTAAGTCCAAAGCGTGCAGAAGACCGGATTGCCGGTCGTCTCGATGCCTCGCGGCGCGGGGCCCGCCGCGGGCAACGTCAGGATTGCATCGAAAGGCTCGATCAGCGTGGCAAACCGCTCGTAAAGACGCTCTCTCTCGCGAAGCGCTTCGGCGTAGTCCACGGCAAGCATTCCCCGGCCGGCTTCGATCGCCTCGCGCAGAGTGGTGCTTAAGCGTTCTTTCCCCATCTCGTAATAGCGGGCGTAGTTCAGGGCCAATTCGGTCAGCATTATGGTTCGATGAAAGCCGATGGCGCGATCGAATTCCGCCGGCAGATCGAGGGTCTCGCACGCAGGTCCCAATGCCTTCGCGAAGGCTTCGAATGCGCTTCTCGCGGGCTCTGCGGCAAAGCCCCAGGCGGGCGTCCGCACGAATGCAAAGCGCGCCGCGGGCTCCCGCGCCGCTCGAAGATATTCGCGTACCGGCTGCCGCTTCCCGCTGCCCTGTGCAAGCACCTGCGTGACGGCCGCTATGTCGCCAAGCGTGCGGGCGAAGACGCCAACCGTATCGAGGCTGGGAGCCTCTTCGAGAACGCCGGCGCTGGGAAAAAGCCCGTAAGTTGGCTTCAGGCCGTAGACGCCGCAGAACGAGGCGGGGCGGATGACGGAGCCGTTCGTCTGCGTGCCAAGCGCGACAGGAACCATGCCGGCTGCAACCGCCGCCGCCGAACCGGACGACGAGCCGCCTGGCGAATGCTCCAAATTGCGCGGATTGCGCGTTTTCGACGGATGCATGAAGGCAAGCTCCGTCGTGACGGTCTTGCCCATGACGATTGCGCCGGCCTCACGCAGGAGACGGACTACTGCGGCGTCAGTTTGAGGCCGCCGCCCGGCATCAAGCTCTGTGCCGTTCTCAGTGGGCATATCGGCGGTGTCGATAACGTCCTTGACGCCTACGGCCACGCCGGCGAGCGGAAGCAGCGAAAGATCGGGACGGGCATCCAGGCGCCGCGCTTGAGCGAGCGCATGCTCCGCATCGAAATACTGCCACGCCTGAATATCGGGCTCCATGGCGTCGATGCGGGAGACCAACCCGCGCGTATAGGCGCTCGCAGCGATTCGCCGCGCTTTGATCGAGGCCGCGGCGCCTAGCGCGTCAAGCTCATCAAAATCCGGTGCCATCGGCTTCTCTCCTTTCCACTCGCCGCAAACTACGGTTGAAACCGCGGCCGGTTATGAACCGGACATTCGAAACGCAGATAAGAACCGCAGATAAGAAGGCTTGCATCCCCGCCGGGTTTGCGCAATAACAGCCGAACCGGTGGCCAACGCCACAACGGAGCGCGGGCGTAGCTCAGGGGTAGAGCATAACCTTGCCAAGGTTAGGGTCGGGCGTTCGAATCGCCTCGCCCGCTCCAATAAAATCAAAGGCTTAGCGGTTACCCCCACGCTAGGATTTTTCATCAAGTAAGCGAGAGGTAAGCAGCGGGCTCGATTTGAGCGCGCGACTCATTCTTCCCTTGGCGAGCAGCATCATCATTGCTCCGGAAAGCGCAACAGGCTACCCTCGGGCTTGTTTTTGTGGGGGCACAATGAGGGGATCAAATGAGGGGGATCATTCTGGCGGCATTATGCGCCGTGTCTTTGGTGGGGTGTATGTCAGAGCGTGAGATGCGAGAACAATGGGCTGCGGCCCGTGCCGCAGCGCAAGCGCAGGATGCTGCCCAGTGCCAATCTTACGGCCTTCAATTCGGAACGTCGCAATACGCGGATTGCATGATGCGGCTAGACCAAAATCGCAATCAACCTTTTGTGCCGCCTTTTGCGGTGCCTCCACAGCCTGCGATTGGGGCGGCGCTTCCACAGTCGAGGCAAACGAATTGCCTGCAAGCGGGCGCGAGCATCAGTTGTACAACGTATTGAGCGCGCAGCTGCTTTACCGCTAACCAAGAAAGAAAAGGCCCCAACCCTATGCAGGCATAGGTTGAAGCCCCTATTCTCACTTATTTTTTGGTGCTTAGCTTAGCGATCTGTCATGGGTAGCGCTTCGCACTCCCATTCATGCACCGGAACCGGATGCGCGCCGCTTCCGATGCGGAGATCGAACGGGAATAAAAGGAACGGAAGCCGGTGAAGCCCTTCGGTGTCGTCCAAGAAATCGAGGCCGCAGGCGCGACAGAGCTTAGCCAGCTTCCGAAGCTCGCTTTTCCGCTTGGCTTTATTGGGGCTGAAGATATCCACCTGAAGCCGGACTTGGCACACTTGGTGCCAATCAACGAGTATGGCAGCAACCAAAACTAGCTTTTTAGGCCCCGCCGAAAAGTAGCTGCTTACGATTTCTGCAACCCATCCGCCCTCTCTCATGCTGCCCATCCTTCGGCAAGCGCGTTCGGGTGCGCCCAGAAGGGTACGGCTTGATCGCAGCCGCGCTTTCGTGGGTATCCGAGAATGGAGCCCCGCGGGCTCGCCAGCGTCGCCACGTCAGCTTCCATCTTGGCGAGCGTGAGGCTTAAGACGGTCCAGGCGAGCGACGGGATAAGCCCCCAAGCGTCCATTCGCTCCTTCGGGTGGCTGCCCATGTGCACGCCAAAGAG
>JBKQOR010000203.1:0-3691 GCA_052145435.1 Rhodomicrobium sp.
ATCACGGCGGCACGGACGCCGCTGCTCAAGCGCTCATTGGCCTTTTCCGGGAGCGGGCGGGGCGAGCGGTCGTCCGCACCGAAATGTTCAGCGCCACGGCAGCGCGAATGAGCGCCTTCAACGCCTCCTCGTCTATCCTCTCGCCCTCGTGGAAATCGATGGCGCGTCTCACGTTGCCTTCGAGGCTGGAGTTGAAGAGACCTGAAGGGTCTTCCAACGAGGCGCCCTTGGCGAAGGTCAACTTCACGGCGCTCTTGTACGTCTCACCGGTGCAGATGATGCCGTCGTGCTCCCACACCGGAACCCCTCTCCACTTCCACTCCTCGACCACTTCAGGGTCGGCCTCTTTGACCAAGGTGCGGAGCCGGCTGAGCATCTCGCCCCGCCAGTCGCCCAGCTCTTTAATTCTCGCATCGATCAGCTGAGAGGGAGAGGCTTCGCCTTTTGCTTCCTTCGCGCCGGTCTCGCTCCTCTTCATGTTTTTTGTCGCTCACCCATCCGTTTAGTACTGGCAGCGCTTGGATTTCACTCCGCGCAATCCGGGCACTTGCTACAGCACGTTGCCGAGGAAAGCTGAACTATCGAAGCGGTTCGAACAAGCTTGCGTTGGGTCCGCAATCTCCATCGGCAGAAAGCGCTTCCTCTGTAGATACGTCTGACCGAAAACACCATGGCTTTCCATTCTCTTCAGATTCGTACCGGCAACCATCGCATGGACGCGCTGGTCCCTTATGTTCGGAGTCATCCAAATGCAATTGCTCATGGCAGTCGTCACAGACGGCGACTAATTCAAAAAGAAACTCATTGAAGACATGAGCATAGGTCCGGTGATGCACTTGCGTTGCTGGTTTGATTCCGCACCCTTCACATTGACCGTTCTCGCGCTTTAGGACTCGCTCGCGCTTTTCCCGCCATTCCTTCGATTCAAGATAGGCGTTGTACTCCCTCCAAAATCCCTCAGACCGCGTCCGCTGAATACGGACGTGCTTTTGAAGGATTGCTTTCCGTCGGCGCTCACGGTTGGCATGGTAGTCATCTTCGATTTGGTCGTCCCAGGTCGGCACCTTTTCCAATTCGGGCGAGTGCTTAAGGAAAAGGCCAACGGCCCGCCCGCAATCCAAACATTGAGAGATGTATTGCAGCGCGCCGCCGCGATTGCGCTTTTGGCGCAGTTCTTTACGCGAATGGCTACACACCTGATTCAGTGGAGCTAGGTCCGCCGTTAGTTCGGGTGTCGAGTCGAGAATGACTTTGTTGCCCGTATCTTGGTCAATGACTTGCATTCTGCGCTCGCCACGAATGTTGCGGGACACAGCAGCCTATGTGATTCGCGGTTGGCTTAGGTTGCTTCATTTCTGAATCTTGCGTCATCCCAATCCAGCTTCTCACCTGTAGCTAGAAAGCCACTTTGAGGTACCTCGTGAAGCAATGGATGCCGAGGAACCAGCCCTGGCCCTCGACTCCATAAAGCGGCGAGTTCCACTTCACGACCCTGCGCACGATGAGTGCGTCGAGGCGGCGCCCGACGTCGCTATTCCAGCCCGGCATAGCCGCGATATAGGCCTGCACGGGGCGTCGCCGTCGCCCTTCGCGATCCGAGGGTTGCCGCCTGCGAGGAGGGGCGGCTTTGCAGCAACCGGCTTCGCGGCGGCCTTCTTTGCGACCTTCGCTGATTTGGCCGTCTCGCCGGCCACAGTTTTCACTCCGGCTTCAATCTATCCGCGCCAACACCTGCTCCAGGTTCGCAAAGAATCGCGGCCAACCGCCCTTGGCGCCCTGGTAGGCCTGCTGCTGATCCGGCCGGAAGCCCCGCTGCTCCATGCGCAGGCGGCTCCCAGTGCTTGTACGGGTGAGCGTCCAAGTGACGATACTCTCGAGACCCATCGCCGCCCAAGTGTAAGACAGCGTTTTCTCCGGCTCGACCGCCAATACCTGACAGTCGACAGCGCCCCAGTCTGCGCGAAGATTGAAGCGGTGGTCCACGACGGGCTTGAAGTCGTTCTTCATAAGCCACTCCTCGATCAGGTGTGGTTGCGTGAGCGCGCGCCAGATCTTCTCCGGCGGATGAGGTATCTCACGTTCGACAACGACGGAGAGCGTTTCGGCCGGCGTTTCGTTCATTGGTCCATCCTTTTCAGCAAGTCTTCGAGGTGGTCGAAGCGGCTTTGCCAGAACCCGGCCATCTCGCTTGTCCAGTCGATCAGCGGGGCCAAGGCTCCGAGCTGCGCGCTATAGTGCGTCTGCCGGCCCTCGTGGCGGTCGCGCACCAGCCCGGCCCGCTTCAGGACCCCAAGATGCTTTGAGACGGCCGGCTGCGAGACCCCTGCCCGAGCCGTCAGCGCCCCGACCGTCTGCTCTCCTTCGCGGCACAATCGCTCGAAGATAGCCCGCCGGGTTGGATCGGCCAGCGTTCTGAAGAGCACATCGTGAGCATCCGGCATTTGGGATCGATAACCTACTGGCT
The DNA here is from genome assembly GCA_052145435.1 of Rhodomicrobium sp. Lineage (GTDB taxonomy): Bacteria > Pseudomonadota > Alphaproteobacteria > Rhizobiales > Rhodomicrobiaceae > Rhodomicrobium. Next base: position 2,465 of record JBKQOR010000203.1, read on the forward strand.
ATTGATTTACGTATAACCAGTGAGATATGTGTGAGTCAAGCAGAAACATGGAGCGGCAGGCATCTTTGGATTTATCATTCTCCGTTGGTTATGCATTATACATTATCGTTACCGATCATACGTGGCCGGGCCGGCGTGGTGACGCGCCTCATATTGCTGCCCTGCGCTATGTAACTTTATCCGCTTTTGCGGCGACGCAGGGGCTTTGTGTGATAAAAGCGTACAGAGAACAGTCCCCCGGAGGCCCATGCACGACGTAACTTCAACACTGAGTTCTGGCGTGGCGAACGGCGCCGCGGACGAGGCGCTCCTGGATTCGGTTCAGCGGCACAGCTTCGGATATTTCTGGGACTTCGCGCACCGCCCGAGCGGCATGGCCCGCGACCGCGGCCGTTCGGACGGCACCGTGGAGAACGATCTTCTCGCGGTTGGCGGCACCGGCTTCGGCATCATGGCCATGATCGTTGCCGCGGAGCGCGGCTGGATATCGCGTCAGGCCGCTGTGGACCGCCTTGTCACCATGCTCGCCTATCTCGATCAGGCGGAGAGCTACCATGGTGTGTTTCCGCATTTTCTCGACGGCGCCACGGGCAAGGAAGTGTCGTTCTGGGCCGATAACGCCGGCGGCGATCTCGTCGAAACGTCCTATCTCGTTGCGGGCTTTCTGTGTGCGCGCCAATATTTCACTGCGGAAAATCGCTCTGAGGCAGACTTGCGCGAGCGCATCGCCCGTCTTTGGGAAAATGTAAACTGGAATTGGCACGCCCAAGACAAGAGCGCCCTGCACTGGCATTGGGTGCCTACGCAGAAAGCCCTGAAGCAGAGGATCGAAGGCTGGAACGAGTGCTTGATTACCTACGTGCTCGCCGCCTCCTCGCCCACTCACCCGATTAGCGCAAACGTCTACCACGAGGGTTGGGCCAAGGGCGCCGATTTCAAGAACGGCAAGGACTATTACGGCATAAAGCTTCCTCTCGGCCCGGAATTCGGCGGACCCTTATTCTTTGCGCATTTCTCGTTTCTTGGGCTCGACCCGCGGGGCTTGCGGGACCGCTACGCCGATTACTGGGAGCAAAACCTCCACCACTGCCTCATCAATGACGAGCATTGCGTCCGAAATCCGAATGGCTTCAAAGGCTACGGGCCCGATTGCTGGGGCTTGACGTCGAGCGAGGGCGACAGTGGTTACCGGCCCCACTCGCCCATTGAGGATGACGGCGTGATCGC
>JBKQOR010000204.1:0-6278 GCA_052145435.1 Rhodomicrobium sp.
GGCTTTTTTTAACAAAAAGCAGAGTTTTCAAATGAACAAGAGAGACCATGTCTTTTGGGAAACACCTCACGGGTGGAACTAAAGTAAGCCAGCGATTTTTGCACAGAATTCTTGAGAAGCCGCGCAATTGTGATATATGAGATGTATTCCCCCTCAGGCTCCGAAAGGCGAACGATTGTGAAACAAGCAAATAAGGTCAAGGATCTCGCTGGAAAGCGCAAGAGTGATGCGCGCTGGCTTGACAAAACGGAGATCCAGGGCAATTCCTACAAAACTTTGGACAGTTCAGCTCAAGGCCGATCTAGGAGCCCGCAAATGTTAGAGGAAAAATTCGAAAATAACGAGCTTGTTGAGTTTACGACTCACATTGTCTCAGCCTATGTTGCCAATAACGCTGTAGTAGCGGGCGACCTTCCGAGCTTGATCGGCGACGTGCATGCTGCGCTAACCCGCGCCTCGTCGAACATGATCCAACCTCCGAAGGAAGAGCTTAAGCCGGCTGTGGCGGTGAAGAAGTCGCTGACACCCGACTACATCATCTGCCTCGAAGATGGCAAGAAGTTTAAGTCGCTGAAACGGCATCTGCGCACCCATTACAACATGTCGCCCGAGGAATATCGCGAGAAGTGGGGGCTTGAGCCGAATTATCCGATGGTTGCCCCCAAATACGCAGAAGCCCGCTCCAATCTCGCAAAAAAGATGGGCCTTGGGCAGCGCAAGGGCCGGTAGCCTTTCCTTTTCTGACTAAATAGATCGCTGGCCGCCTTGGCATTGCCGGGCGGTCAGTCTTTTGTCTGCATAAGTTTTTATGCTCGCGCCTTCGCGAATTCCTTGCGTTCGCTTGGGCAAATCACCGATAGTTCCAATGTCGTATGCCGGAGGCGGACCGGCGCGCGAACATTGGAGGGGGCAATGCCATCGGAACTCGCTTTCCGCGCACAGCTTATATTGCGCGAGCAGCGGGATTTGTATGGCTACTGGCGCTCTTGCGCGCAGTCGAAGCCAATCCCTTCACGCTACGATATCGATCCCGTCGATATTCCTCATCTGCTTCCAGGATTAAGCCTCCTCGATACCGGAGAGGATTTGGATGCACTCCGGTACCGATTGGCCGGAACCCGGGTCCGCGACATTTACGGTACGGAAATAACCGGGCGCACGGTCTTCGATGGCGGGCTGCAGCACAAGAGGGAGTATTGGCTTCCGGTCTACCGTAAGGTTATCGAGGAGCAAATCCCGATGCAGGGCGCCGTGCGGGGTCCTGTTTCCGGCCGGGAACATCTTCTTTTAATATGGATGCGGCTTCCGCTCATTGGCCTGAGCGGCGCTGTTGAGCGCGTGCTGGGGTACGACGCCGCCCTGCCCGTGAGTTTTCTATCTTCGCCAGAGGCGCAAGAAGCGGAGGAAGATGCCATGCGTCCGGCATCCGGAATTGCAAAAAACCGCGCTCACGGCTAGAGCGGCGGCATGACGCGGAAACATCAAACCGCGTGCGCCCAGTTAAACGCGCGAGGCTCTCATAGCTGCATGAGTTTCTTGGAGGCCCCTGGTGGAGAAAGGTCCGGCGCGGGGTTACCGTGACCCTTCTCCGGAGGTTATATAGCTTCGCCTCCGCCTATCAGAATTACGCGCCTGTGTGACATATCTGTGGCAAGCACTGAAGCCCTGGCTGTCCGATCCGAAAAAAAATCATTAAGAACCCGCAATGAGAACCAAAAGAGTTTTCGGCCCATGCGCGCCCATGACGATGGTTTGCTCAATATCGGCCGTGCGCGAGGGGCCGCTGATGAGATTGACAGTGCGCGGCATTTTGCCGCTGCCATGGATGGATCGCAGCTTCGCCCACCCTTCCTCGTAAGAGCCGGCGATATCGCTCGCTAAAATCACGACCGCATGGGTTTCAGGCAAAAAGTTAAGCGTCGAGGGATTGTCCGGGCCGGAAACAAGAAAGAGCGTGCCCGTCTCGGCCGCGCCGGCGATGGCATGGCTTAGCCCGGCGGTGTCGCTGGCCTCGGCCGGCCCCCGCAGAAGCTCCAAAAGACCAGGCTCGGCCCGCAAGCCGTCGAAAATTGGGTCCTCGCCGAGCCGGACGCGCGACGGCAGATTGTTCTCGCGAAGTGCGGCGGCAATCGCCTCGGGCAGCCCCTTCAGCGCGCGCACTCGGCTGACCTTGGCGCCGCTCTTCTCCAGCATCGTTTGGAACAGCTTGATCAGCTCGGACTTTGGCTTTTGGGCGCGCTCCGGTATGAGATTCGGTTTCGGGTTTCGCAACCGCGATTGCACAAGGCCGCGCCGGCCCGGCTCGTCGCCGCGCACGCCGAGGTGAGCGCGCACTTGGCCCAGCACCTCCTCGCGGCCGCTCTTCGGCGTGTCACCCATGCCGCGCCTTCTCCCGCTCGCGCTGTTGCCAAAGCGATTGGAAGGTCCGCGGCGCGGGCGCGGCCAAATCGCGGTACTTAGTCCAGGCGCCCGCAAGCGGTAAATACGAGAACCGGCGTTTGCGCCCGGCCGCGAGCGAAAGCATGCGCGCGCCCGCGCTGGCCGCGAGCCTGTAAAGCGCGGGCCGTTTTGCGAAAAAGGCCCAGGTCCGCAGGGCGAGCTTCGGGATCGAGGCCGGGGATTTGCTGACATAGTCGCGCTCGCGCCAATGCCGCATCATCTTCGGCAGCGGAATGTGCATCGGGCAGACCGACTGGCAGCGGCCGCAAAAGCTCGATGCGTTCGGTAGATGCGCGCCCTCGGCGATTCCAATCAGCTGGGGCGTTAGCACCGCGCCCATCGGGCCGGGGTAGACCCAGCCATAGGCGTGGCCGCCCACCGCCGCATAGACCGGGCAATGGTTCATGCAGGCGCCGCAGCGGATGCAGCGGAGCATGTCCTGGAACTCAGTGCCGAGCATCCCGGAGCGGCCATTGTCGAGCAGCACCACGTGATAAGCATCTGGCCCGTCGGGATCGCCCTGCCGGCGCGGGCCGGTTGAAAAGGTCGTGTAGGTGGAGATCTCCTGGCCGGTGGCCGAGCGTGCCAGCACGCGGATGATCGTGGACGCATCTTCGAGCGTCGGCACCAGCTTCTCGATGCTGGCGATCACGATGTGCGTGCGCGGCAAAAGCTGGGTGAGATCGCCATTGCCCTCATTGGTGACGATCACGGAGGTGCCCGTCTCCGCTATCAGGAAATTTGCGCCCGTAATGCCAACATCCGCGGCCAGGAACCGCTGCCGCAGCATGGTGCGCGCTTCGCCGACGAGTTCGGGGATTTGCGTGAGATCGCGCTCGGGCGGCAGGCTCTTGTGAGCCTCGCGGAAATCCTGCTCGATCTGATCGCGAGTGAGGTGAATCACCGGCGCGATGATGTGGCTCGGCGTCTCATGCCTAAGCTGGATGATATACTCGCCGAGATCGGTCTCGACCGGCTCGATGCCCGCCGCCTCCATCGCGGCGTTCAGGCCGATCTCCTCCGAAATCATGGACTTGCCCTTGGTGACGGTTTTCGCCCCCGCCTCCCGGCACAGCCCGATAATGATCTCGCGCGCTTGCGTCCCGTCGCGCGCCCAATGCACATGGCCGCCGGACTCGATCACCCGGCGCTCGTACTCCTCAAGATAGATGTCGAGATGGGCGAGCACGTGGTCCTTGATGTCGCGCGAGGCGTCGCGCAACGCATCGAACTCCGGTAGCGCCGCGCGCGCCTGCGCCCGCTTGACCATGAAGCCGGCCTTGACGTTGCCGAGCGCGCGCTGAAGCTGCGGGTCGTGCAGCGCGCGCGCCGCGTTTTCCTTGAAGTTGAGCGAGGTGGATTGCATGGGGTTTTACGCGTGATGGCGAAATGCCAGTAAGCCGGAAACGGGCGGCGGATACAAGGGGCAATCCGGAGCGGGTTTGCGGGGCAACGCAAATGCGGTACAGTAGCGGCATGACACTTATGCCCACACGCATAAGTATCGACTGCCAAGGCCCCCTCACCCCAGCCCTCTCCCGCGAGGGGAGAGGGAGCAGGCCGCGGCAGTTGATAAGGCGTCCCATCTCCCAGCAAGCTCGCCTCGGCGAGCTTGCACCTCGGAGTGCCCGCGTCCGCAAGCGGATGCGGGACGGGAGAAGGACAGGATGAGGGGTGAGTCACACATTATGCCGGTTGATATTATGCATTTGCGCGACGAGACATTGAGCTTTGCGACGCGAGCAGCGGAGGGCTTGCCGCGGCGGCGCTTCACCATGGCCGAAATCGAGGCGATGGTTAAGGCCGGCATTTTGGACGAGGACGAGCGCATCGAGCTGATTGGCGGGGAGTTGGTGCCGATGTCGCCCAAGGGCAATCACCACGAAGTTTTGAAGGCAGCTCTCACGCTTTATTGGGCGCGGCGATTACCGGATAATTTGCGGTTCGCGACGGAAACAACATTCCGGCTGACGCCCGACACCTATCTCGAACCGGATTTTGTCTTTTATGACAAAGCAACCGGCATTAGAGGCCTAAAGGCCGAGTCAGCCCACCTTGTGGTTGAGATCGCAGATTCCAGCTTTGCCTACGACATCGGGCGCAAGGCCGCGCTCTATGCGAGCTTCGGCATCAAGGAGCTGTGGGTAATCCACGCCGTGCGGCTCGAAACGCGCATCCATCGCAAGCCGTCGCCGGAGGGCTATCGTGAGACGATCGACCTTGTCCCGGATCAAGCGCTGGCGCCGGTCTTCGCGCCGGAGCTTGCCGTCACGCTCAGCGAGCTTGAGCTGAATTGAGACCGCGCCTCCCGGCTTGCGCATAGTGCTCACGCTTGCTATTTTTTCAATATGCCGAACTTGGACATCATCGCCGATATCCTCCGCTTGCCGCCTGCCGAACGCCTGGCGCTCGCGGCTGCTATCTGGGAGTCGCTCGCTAGTGAGCCCGATGCAGTGCCGGTGCCCGATTGGCATCTTGAGATTCTAGCAGAACGCCTTGCCGAGGACGGTAACGACGCCGGGCCATCGCAAAGCTGGCCCGATCTGCGCCGCCGGATCGAACAAGGCGGATAAGCCGTACCCTCAACGTCCGGCCCGCTGCGGCGAAAGACATCGCCGAGGTCCATGGCTGATACGAACGGCAGCAGGAGGGGCTGGGTGCGCAATTCCTGAACGCAATTGAACGCAGTTTTCAGCTACCGGATAGAGCGACGCGGCCATCCGCTGAAACGGCGACGGAGCGTACCCAACCCGTATGGCCCGTGAACTCATTAAGCTCCTGGCCCGTGGATACATCCCAGAGCTTCATCAATCCACACTTAATGTTCATTTTGGGGTCAGTAAGAGCGCAACTGCCGGAAAGAGCAAAACGTCCGTCAGAAGTTAAGGCAACCGAGGTAACCCTGTTCGTATGCCCCCGGAGTGTGCGCACCTCCCTGCCGCTTGAAAGGTCCCAAAACCTGAGCGTCTTGTCACTGCCGCCTGAGAGAGCGTAGCGAAGCTCTCGTCCAGTTGACAGGTCCCACAGCTTCAGCGTGTTGTCCCAGCTTCCCGAGAGACCAGCGAGGGAGCCACAACAATGCTGGACTGCCCAAGGTCCGTCAGCCAGCGGTGCAGCCCGTAGCCGGTTGGCCCGGCTTCGTAACAAAAATGCAGCTTCTGGCAACGCTGCGCCAGCTTGGCCACCAATTTCCGGGTGGCCGCCCGCGTATTATCGATTTCGCCCAGGTAGCGAACCTCGCCTTGGCGTCCCTGCTCAGCTATCGCAATCGCATTGCGCAGTTTCGATGTATCGATGCCAACGAAAACTTCTGTATAATCCTTCACGGCTCGTCCCCCTTGCGTTGAGGCTGTTTATTGCGGGGATAACCGGAATTGCAGAGGTATAAGCGGCCGCAATTGGCGCCGATAAATGGAAACTGGCGGCGACACGTTTCCAGCCGTCATTGCGAGGGCCGAAGGCCCGAAGCAATCCAGAGGTTGCGTCTCTCCGTGCCGTCGCTTCTGGATCGCCACGGCGGCCAGAGCCGCCTCGCGATGACGCCTTAGGGGCAGTTGACCGCCGAAGCGAAATTCCGCGTAAGCGTAGTCCTCATGCCCAGCAACGATAATTCCCGCCGCACCGGCCCCGCGCTCGAAGCGCATTACCAGTTCCTGCTCTGGCTGATCCCAAGCGGCCATGACACCGGAGTTTGCCGCGAGATCTCGATTTCTTCACACGCTCGAAGGCGGGAATCCAGTAATCCCAGCGGCCGAAGCTATTGATATAGCGCAGTGTTTACTGGGTCCGCGCCTGCGCGGGGACGACGCTGCGGCTGGCGTCAGCTGCGGGATTTAGGT
>JBKQOR010000205.1:0-12725 GCA_052145435.1 Rhodomicrobium sp.
GACATGAATAAAATCCGGGAGATCCTCGCCCGGATCGACGCTCTTCCGGTGCGCGATGCACGGCCGGCCGATGAGATCATCGGCTACGATGAGCTCGGTCTGCCGCGCTGATGGTTGTCGATACTTCAGCACTGGTCGCGATCCTTAACCGGGAGCCCGAACGCGAGAGTTTTCTGCTTGCGATTGAGGAAGCTGAGCGCGGCTACGTCTCCGCGCTATCGCTTTACGAGACGCAACTCGTGGTGCTTTCCCGCCTCGGCGAACAGGGCTTGATCGAACTGGAGGAGCGCGCAGCATTTAGGAACTTCCTCGAACGAAATCGCAAATACTATTCCAGGGAGTGCCGCGCTGAAAAAGGCGTTCACCCTGCATTGGTCTGCCGAAGTGCAGACGGAGTGGCGGAGGGCGCTTCTTGCCAACCGGCCCGATCTGGAGGAGGCTAAGATCGCGCGCACCTAAGGCTTTATGGATAAAGCACTCCCTTACGCGGCTGTTGATGGCTTCCACGCCCGTATCGGAGAATTGACGCTGCCAGACCCCAATGACCGGCACGTGCTGGCGGCGGCGATCCACAGCGATATCATTGTAACTTCCAATCTTTCAGATTTTCCGGCAAATGCCCTTGCGCTATAAGCGCCCACCCGACGCCAGCCGATAGGGTGAAATTGCCCGGATGCCGGCCTGCTTCTGGGGAGTCAAATCCGTTATCCGCTTTAAGCGTAGCCGCCTCGGCATTGCTCCATCGCTTTTGCAAGTCTCAGACTTTACAGGGAAAGCTTGCCGCCACGCGGATTCCCGCGGTATGGCTGCCGTTGCTCGTGCGAAGCGCAACTAACCCCGTTCTGGCCATAATTGGCCGTCATCAAAAGGCGGGCACAGCGCTTGCTCTTTTGGCGGCACAATTCGATTGAGTTGGAAGGCAAGATGGGAATCATGAACCGAAGATGGCTGGCGGCGCTAGCGGCAGCAACATTCATGATTATAGCGAACGCGTTCGAAGCGAGCGCGCAGCGAAGCAGGGTCGACGACTGGCTGGGCTTCGATCAATCCGGTGACTCTGGGGATCAGTCCTCGCGCGACCGCACCTCAGCGAGGGAAATGGAAGTGCTGCCGGAACGCGGTTATCCCACGCTTGCAAAAGAAAACGTCACGGCTACCACGAACGCCATCAAGCAGTATGCAGAGATTGTGGCGCGCGGGGGGTGGGCGCAGCTCCCGCCGATCGAGCTGCGTACCGGCATGAGCCACCCCGCCGTGGTCCAGCTACGCAAGCGCCTGCAGGCGACGGGCGACTTGAAAACCTTTGCCGGCTATCCCGAAATTTACGATTCCTATGTTGAGAATGCGGTGAAGAAGGCGCAAACGCGCCACGGCCTGCCCGCGACGGGCTTCCTCGATAAGGCTACCATCCTGGAGCTGAATGTGCCTGCGGCCGCGCGGCTGCGCCAGCTGCGCATCAATCTGCCCCGGTTGCAAACTTTGTCTGCCACTGTGCCCGCCGGCAAATATGTGGCCGTGAACATCCCCTCGGTCCAGATCGAGGCTATCAACAACAATCAGGTTGTCTCGCGCCACACGGGCGTTGTCGGCAAACCCGACCGGCCGTCCCCCCTGGTCAATTCGGCTATCGAGGAGATTAATTTCAATAAGGACTGGTTCGTTCCGCCAACCGTTTTGAAATCCGACCTGCTGAGCGAGGCGCATAAGAAGGGCAAGGATGCGCTGGCGCAGCACAAGATCGACGTATATGCTAATTTCGCGGCTTACCAGAAAGGCCAGCGCATTGACTCGGAAACCGTCGACTGGAATTCGGACGCGCCGTTGCACTTATTTTATGTGCAGAATGGCGGTCCGGACAATCCGCTCGGCTTTGTCAAGCTGAACTTCCAAAGCCCTCATCACGTTTACATGCACGATACGGCACTCCCCAGCATTTTCTCGCAAAGCTTCCGGGCCGAAAGCTCGGGCTGCGTGCGTGTGCAGAACGTCCACCAGCTCGTGGCGTGGCTTCTGGAGGATAATGGCTGGACGGTGGAGCAAGTGCTGCGTATGAAGGAGACGGGCGAGAAGCTCAATATCCGGCTCAAGAAGAAGGTACCGCTGTTCTGGACTTATGTCACGGGCTGGGCGACGCTGGACGGCACGGTGCAATTCCGCCGGGATATCTATCGCCGGGACGGCGTCGAGGCGTTTGCCTCGGCTTACTAGCTAAAATTCTGCAGCGGGCGGGCGTCTGATTAGCGGCGGCATTATCGGTTGCCCCCACCAGCAAGGAATAGATTATGGGGGCGAATGGTGTCCGGTCTGCGAATTCTGGCGGGCGCGGGATCGCTTTGCTAGGCAGCTTATCCAATGAAACGCAGCGCTGGCATCCTCCTTTATAAACTCGCCGCCGCTGAGCCGCGCGTGCTGCTGGTACATCCGGGCGGCCCGTTCTGGGCGCACAAAGATGCGGGCGTGTGGTCCATACCGAAGGGCGAGTATGAGCCGGGCGAGGAGCCGCTTGCCGCCGCCATTCGCGAGTTCGGCGAGGAGACCGGGATGGAACCTGCGGGCGATTTCCAGGCCTTGGGCGACATCGTTCAGAAGAGCGGGAAAGTTGTGACGGCGTGGGCTTGCCAGGGCGATTTGGATCCCGCGGCGCTCACCTCCAGCTTGTGCGAGATCGAGTGGCCGCGCGGGAGCGGAAAGCGCCTGTCCATCCCCGAGGTGGACCGGGCGGAGTGGTTCACGCTCGATGAGGCGCGCGCGAAATTGAACCCTGCGCAGATACCTTTGCTCGGCCGCCTCGCCGCGATTCTGACGCCGGCAAGCAGCCCTTGAGCCGGAGTGCAGGTTATATCAACGGCCAAAAGTCCTGACCGTTCCGGCGCCAGACCTCGTCATCGCGAGGCGGCCTTGGCCGCCGCGGCGATCCAGGGCAGCATCCGCATCCGTAATCCTGGATTGATTCGCTTTGCTCGCAATGACGAAAATGCGGTCAACACTTTGGGCCGTTGGTATTACTCGGATTTGTGAACGATGCAGGCGGGGAGCCCGGCGCTTTTCAGTTTCCCGCAAAGATTCGAGGCCTCGTCCCGCGACTTGACCGGGCCGGCTAAAACGCGAAACCAAACACCCTTTTCCTTCAAATCCACCGATTTTGTTATGAGCGGCACTTCGCCGAAGACGGCCTTGTACTTCTCGGCAATGGCCGCAAGCTCTGCCTCCGCCGCCTTCAGGTCCTGGTCGGATTTGACCTGAACGAAATAGCCGCTATCCGCAGGTTGAGCCGATTCTGCCGGCGCTTGCGCCGCAGTCTTGGTGTCAGGTGCGCCGCTTGTCTCCGGAGCCGGCGCCGCTGGTGCTGGAGGGGGAGATCCCGGTGCGGCAACGGGCTCCTCTGGAGCGGATTGCGCGAAAACCGCGGCCGGAGCCGGCTGAGGCTGCGCAGCGGCCAAATATGGTGGACGGACCTTTCCGGAATCCAACCTGATAATACTCGGAACGGCGGCCGGCTGGCTGGGCTCTGCCGCAACCGGCTGCGCGGATGCAGGCGCATCGCCGGAGGGCGCGCCTTCGGGTAGTGGACCGCCGGCGCGATTATCGGGGCCGGCAGTTTGAGGTGAAGGGACAACCTGCGGCGCGGCTTCAGTTTCCGGTCCGCCGGAGGTGAGGCGCTCGTAGATGTCCTTCTTGCCGTTAGGGTAATTGCCTCCCCCGTTTTCGAGACCTCCGTCTGAAGCTTGTCCGGCATCGCTGGTGCTGGATGAGCCAATGCGGACCGTCGCCGTTCGATAGACATACGCTCCGCCCAGCGCAACGGCGCAAGCCAGCGTAACGGCAATCAATTCGTTCCTGCCGAACTTCACGCGCGCCGCGCCGTGGTAGCCACGAAGCAGTGCCAGCAGCAGATGGGCCCAAATCGCGCGATGGTAGCGGCCGGGATCGCCACCACGGCTATTCTGAGCTTTTAAGCGCCTCCTGCGCCCGCCGCGGCCAGGATATTTAGCGTTTTGCGGCTGTTTTGCGCGATCGCGATCCGGCCGCGCCTGCGGCCTCACGGAGCCTTGATCGCCAGGAAACGGCAATTGGGAAGCCGGGTTTTCTCGATCTGCGGTGGACGCAAATCTTCGCCGGTATTCCTCCAGCGCGTTCGCTTTCCGGCGCTTTCCGATAGCGACGGTGAGCGAAGGCTTTTGGCCGCCTCCCTTATAGGCAAAATCGGTTCTAATTCTCTGTAGGCTGAGCTGTCTAATCCTGCGAACGCGCTGGACGAGAGCTTGCCATTGCCGCGGGCTTATTAAGTCTTCCAACATTGCCTGCAATCGACCTGGAATATTTTGCTGCGAACTCCCGATCCTTACACCTTGAGAAATCGGGCACGCTTATCGCGCGCCTGGTCCTACCCGCGCCGGACCATATGCAACCGGACTTTGGGCATTTTTAAGATCGGCGAAAATTAGCGGCTATTTCGTACAATAGAGCAGCGCTTGCGGGCTAGCCGTTAGCGGTAAATCCGGCTGATCTTCGAACCCTCCAGCGTGAGATTATACATCAGACCCTTCTGATCGAAGATAAAGCCCACGACGGGGGTGTGGATGGTGTTGGTATCGATCGAGCCGCCGGCACCCACCGCGATAACCGTTACCGAGCCGTCGACGCCCACCTTCCAGCCGTCTTTCGCATAGAATGCGTCAAGCGCTTCGGGCGTCATGAACATGATGATGACCGACCGCGCCTGGGCGCCGAGCTGCAAGCCGAACGAGCCCGAGACATCGTTGTAATAACCAGCCGTCCGCCCGCGAACGAGCAGCGCGCCTTCGCCATACTCCCCGCCAAACCAGAAACCGGCCTTGACCACCGTGGGAAACACCAAAATGCCCGCCGCCCGGTTCGCAAGCTCCCGCGACGACCTGACTTCGTAAAAGAACTGATCGAGGGTTGCGTGTGCGGCGCCATCGATCTCGCGCGGTCCCGCTTTCGCGGCAGCGAGCGGCCAGCCGAGCGCGAGAAGCGCCATCGCTGCAAAACCGAGTGCTTGGCTCTTGGAGAAACGCATCCTTTTTACCCTCCTATGTGCCGGGCGGGGGCGGCCGCCGGTCCTATTTCAGTATCTGCACCGGCGGGGGTGCACCAATCCTAGCGGCCTCGGGGATGCTGCAAGCTTTGAGTGCCTCCCGCCGCTCACCCACCCGGCGGGCGCAGAGACCGCCGGTGCCTTCGGCTAGCCTCTGGCTGACTCAGTTAACGGGTCTTCCCTGCCTTTTATTCCCGGGCTTCAGCAAATTTAAGGCGCGGAAAGCTCAAGAAGGGGGCGCCTGCGCGTTCGAAACCAGGGTGCCCGGCGCGGAACGCAACTCGCTTTCCCGCGATTACAAAGGCGCGCGCTACTCCTCTGGCGCGCTTGCGTTCTAATCACAAAGGAGAGCCCCATGCGCCTGCCCCTCATCCCGCCCGCGAAACTCAGCCGGGAGCAGCGTCCGCTTTACGAGGACATGAAAAAGGGCATCGAAACCAGCTTCAAAGGCTTCAAGGCCATGTGCGATGACGGCACGCTCATCGGCCCGTGGAACCCTTGGCTGCACTACTCGAAATTCGGCGGCCCCGTTTGGGAGCTCACCAAAGCGCTATCGTCGTCGCCAAGCCTGCCCCGCCCTGTCCGGGAGGTAGCGATCCTCGTCACCGGCGCGAAATTCAAGGCGGGCTATGAGATTTACGCCCACGTGCTTGTCGCCGAGCTTCGCATGCTTTCCGATGAGAAGATATCGACCATCGTCGCTGGCCAGCGCCCGGCCAATCTGAGCCGCGAGGAGGCCGTGGCTTACGACGTGGCGTCCGCGCTTGTCACCGGAGGCACTTTGCCGGAGCTTTGTTACAACCAAGCCGTGGCCACGTTCGGGGAGCAAGCCGCGGCGGAGCTGATCTATCTCGTCGGGCTTTATTGTATGGTTGCCGTAACGCTTAACGGATTCAATGTGCCCGTGCCGGACGAAGATACGAAAGTCCGCGCTTAAGCCCACGGCTGTCCGGTAAAATGTCTGACGCGATACTTGAGGACACTTGGCGTCATCCCGGAAAACGCTTTAGCGTTTATCCGGGATCTTTGCGAATTGCGCACGGCGGCGTCTCGAAAGATCCCGGATAGGGCGCGAAGGGCGCCCTTCCGGGATGACGATGTTGAAAGGCCTGCGCATTTAATCGGACAGCCGCACCTAAGCAGGGTTCGCAGATCCTAAGCAGGCTACGCTGGCTAGACCTACGAAGCCTGCTGACTTGAGGGCCCTACCCTTGGATGAACGCCAGAAGCTCGGCGTTGATTTCGTCCTTGAGGGTCGTGCACATGCCGTGCGGCGCACCCTTGATAACCTTGAGCTTGGCGCCCTTCACGAGCTTCTCGGACAGCAGCGCCGAATCGGCTATCGGCACGATCTGGTCGTCGTCGCCATGCAGGATCAAGGTTGGCACATCGAACTTCTTGAGATCCTCCGTCATGTCCGTTTCGGAGAAAGCCTTGACGCAGAAATAGGCGGCTGGGAAGCCCGCGAGCATGCCCTGCAGCCAGAACGACTCGCGCACGCCCTCGGAGATCTTGGCGCCCGGCCGGTTATAGCCATAGAAGGGCATGCTCAGATCCTTGAAGAATTGAGACCGGTCAGCCTGCACGGCCGCACGAAGCTTGTCGAAGGCTTCCATCGGCGTGCCGCCGGGATTTGCCTTGGTCTTCAACATCAGGGGCGGGACCGCGCCGATCAGCACGGCTTTCGAAACGCGCCTTGTGCCGTGGCGCCCGATATAGCGAGCGACTTCGCCGCCACCGGTCGAATGGCCGATATGAACCGCGTCCTTCAGGTTTAGCGCCTCCGTCAGCGCCGCGAGATCGTCGGCATAGGTGTCCATATCGTTGCCGGTCCAAGGCTGACCGGAACGGCCATGGCCGCGCCTGTCGTGGGCGATGCAGCGATAGCCCTTCGAGGCGAGAAAAAACATTTGATCCTCGAATGCGTCGCTCGAAAGCGGCCAGCCGTGACTAAACACTATCGGTTGACCGGTACCCCAATCTTTGTAGTAAATCCTCGTCCCGTCTTTGGTTTTCACGGCAGACATCGAATGATTTCCTTTTCTGGAGGACGATACTCATTGTTGCAGAGTTCGGGCGCAGCCTCTTACGAGCCAAGACGGAACAGTCTCGTCCCGTGTAAGCGCAAGTATTATTGAGCGGCGGCTCGCTTTTGTTCCGCTTTTTATACCAAGCACTAGAAGTCTTGAGCGGTCCCGGCGCCGGTCCCGCGCTGGCGGCGATCCAGTAATCGCTTCGCTATGCCATTGATTGCTTTAATCTTTGCCGTCGAGATTACCGGATCCCCGCCTTCGCGGGAATGAGAATTCACCGGTCACTATTAATGTCCGCTGGTATATACAACATATGCGCGTGCCTCCCATCATAGTAACGCCGATGCGAATGAGGCGCCGCGGCGGGCAGAGCGCAGCCCAGGCCCCGCTCGCTCTGCCTCGGGCCGCGAGTCCGCACCTGTGGAAAAAAAACCGGCCCCGCCGGACCGCCAGGAGGCCAGCCCTCCTGGACCTCTCCCCGCCGCGCCTTTGGCGCGGCAAAAGAAAACAAAAAGGGTAAAAGTTAATAGGATAATGTCCGGGCAAGACGGAAACCGATATCGTCGTTACGGTAGCCCGCGAGGTACCTGTAGCGGTTGGCGGAGCGGAGAAACGTAGAATAGAAGTTCCAGGAACCGCCGCGAAGCACTCGCCGGCTACAATCTCCGGTTGTTAAGGCCGAGCCACCGGCGGGCGCGCCGTTATAGTTATCTTTGTAACAATCCTCCGTCCACTGCCAGACATTGCCGCGCATATCGTAAAGGCCGAAAGCATTTGGAGCGAACGAGCCAACCGGAGCGGTTTGCTTGCCGTCCCATTGGCTGCCGCAGCCGTTGCAATTGGCGCGATTATTCCCGATGCTGTCGCCCCAGGAATAGCGCGTCTGCGTCCCGGCCCGCGCCGCATATTCCCACTCGGCCTCCGAGAGCAGCCGGTAGGGCTGGCCGCGCACCTTGCCGTTCAGCCAGGTCACGTATTCTTGCGCATCGCTCCAGGACACATCGATGACCGGGCGCCGGCCCTTGCCCCAACCGGAATCCGAAGGTGAGGGATAGCTCTTGCAACCGCCGTCATCGGCGCAGGCTTTCCATTCGTCGAAGGTCACCGTGAACTTGCCCACGGCGAAGGCCTTGGCGATCCGCACCTCGTGCTGCGAACGTTCGTCGTCATCCCCTTCTTTGTCGCTTGGGGAGGTGCCCATCATGAAGCTGCCCGCCGGCACAGGCACCATCTCCGGGCAATCCGGGCAATCGCGAAACGCCTTGACCGATCCTGGCGTGATGCAGGATTTCTCGCCCGAATGGCCCACGGACGCGCGGCAAGCGAATTCCGCGGGCGACATAATCTCAACGCTCACCGGGACGGGCTTACCAACCGTTGCGGCCGGCGCCGGCGTATGCGGCCAATAAACGATGGCCAAAACTATCGCCGCAACAGCCGCCAAACCGGCGGCGGCGGGCATCCAAGGCACGCCCGCACGCTCCCGGCGCGCCGCTTTCTCCAGCTCCCGCGCGCGGCGCCTTGCCTCCGCCTCCGCCCGCTCCTTGTCTTGCGCGTGCCGGGCGGCTTCGGCCGCTTCGCGCTCCCGCGCCTGGCGCGCCGTCTCGATCTCCTGCCTCTGCTGTTCCGCGGCCCGCCCCTCCGCCTCGGCGGCTTGGCCCTGCCGCCCGCGGCGATGCACCTCGATGGCCTCGATAAGCGCTGCCATGTCGCGGCCGAAGCTCTCATAGACGACGTCGTGCTTGTGATAGAGCGCGAGTTCGCGGATATCCTCAGGCAGGCTCGACCGTTTGGGCAGCGGCGCGCGATCCATGGTCACGGGGATGACCGGGATGCCGGCGGCAAGGGCCGCGGCGATCTCCTCGCGCACGAAATCGCGCTCACCGCTCGCCGCGCGCTCTTCGAGAAGCTCCATCCAGCGCGCGCCGATGACCGCGAGGAACACCTCCGTGCCGGCCAGCGCCTCCTTGAGCTTCAGGTCGAAGCGCTCGCCGGCCAGCAAATTGTCCACATCCATGAACACATGCGCCTCGCCGAGCGTGGCAACCAGCCTGTCGCGCAGCCGCGCGGCCTGGTCTCTGGCGTCCCCGCGCCGGTAGTTCACGAAAATCTTGCCCGCCATCGCGCGCCCCCACGGCCCTGCCCAAGGGGGATATATCTAAAAGCCCGCGCCCTGTCACCTAGGAGCGTTACACGGAATCCGATTGAATGCTTCACCCACCGGTGTCATCCCGGAAATGCCGGAGGCATTATCCGGGATCTTCGCAAATGCCGGCGCCTTTTAAGATCCCGGATACGGCGCAAGCGCCGTTCCGGGATGACGGGCGCGGAAGCATTCAACCGGAGCCGGTATTACTTCCGCCATGCGAGGCGGACTTCCTCGCACGCGCTACCGCTCGCGGATCGCCACGGCGGCTTTGCCGCCTCGCGATGACGGAGGTGAACGGCTCCACGAGGCTGCGTGTTAAGCTGCCCGGAAGCGGCCCGATGCGATCCGGGGCCGACCGGAAACATCGCCGGCGAAGGGGTAGGCCCATGCAGCCAGCGTCCCGCCGCGCACGAGCTGAATCTCGACGATGTCCCGGCAAAACAGATTGGGCTGGGTGCGTTGCCCTCCGCAGCCTTCATAAGCATCGAGCGTGGCAAGCAGCGCCGCGCCGTTCAGCCGGAACACCTCGCCGCGGATGCGCGCCTGGCAGCGCACGTCGAAGACCGCGCCGGGGAAGCGTCCCAAATGATAGAGCCGGCCGGGCGCGGACGCCTCGCCCACAAATTGCGCCCGCGCAGCCAAGAGCTTCGCGTATGGGCCGCGGCTGCCGCGCATCAGCGTCCCGTAAACGAAGAGATGGCGGGGCTCCTCTCGCGTCACGGCTTGACGATGACCTTGCCTTTGATCTGCCGGTTCTCGATCATGCGAATGGCGTCCGCCGTCTTCTCCAGCGGGAATACATGATCGATGTGAGGACGGATCGCCCCCTCCACGCCCCAAGCCAGAAGCCGGGCCATCTGGTTGCGGAAAGCGGCTGGATTGAGCTTCGCATGCCGGCCCCAGAACACACCCGCCAGCTCGCAGCCTTTGAGCAGCAAAAGGTTCAGTGGAATTTTCGGGATCTCGCCCGCCGCAAAGCCTACCACCAGATAGCGGCCGCCCCAGGCGATGGAGCGAAGCGCTGGCTCGGCGTAGGGGCCGCCAATGCAATCGTAGATGAGCTCGGGCCCTTTGCCGCCGTTCAGGGCGCGAACCGCCTCTTTCACATCGGCGCTCGTGAGATTGAGCAGCTCCCCGGCGCCGCGCTCAGCGCAGATTTTAAGCTTCTCGTCCGAAGAGCCCGCAGCCACAACATTGGCACCGAGCTTGACCGCAACCTCGACCGCCGCCAGGCCAGCCCCGCCCGTGGCGCCGAGGATGAGGACGGTTTGCCCCGGCTTCAAATGGCCGCGATCTTCAAGCCCATGCAACGCCGTGCCGTAAGCGATCGGGATGACGGCAGCGGATTCATCGGATATGCCGTCCGGCAGCGGGATGGTTCCACCCGCGGCTGCGACGGTCTCCTCGCGGCAGCCATTGAAGCCCGTATAGGCGAGAACCCGCTGGCCGGGGGTAAGCCCTTCCACGCCAGGCCCAATGCGCGCTATCGTGCCCGTAACTTCGCCACCTGGCGAAAAGGGCAGCCCGGGGCGGTTCTGGTATTTTCCGCGCAGCATCAGCGTGTCGAAAAAGTTGAGAGAAATCGCCGATACGTGGATCGCCACTTCGCCTTCGCGGGGCACCGGTACCGGTAACTCGCCCATTTCAAGCGCGTCCGGTCCGTCAAGAGACTTGCACAAAACTGCTTTCATCGCCTACCTCAGTGAAAACGCCCTCAGTTTACGCGAAAAGGCGCAATGATGCGCGGTTACTTTGCCATTGGAGCCGAACGGATATCGAAGCCCATGAATTTGGGCAACCTGCTGCGCTCGGCGCATGCGTTCGGTGCCAAATTT
Organism: Rhodomicrobium sp.; assembly: GCA_052145435.1. Taxonomy (GTDB): domain Bacteria; phylum Pseudomonadota; class Alphaproteobacteria; order Rhizobiales; family Rhodomicrobiaceae; genus Rhodomicrobium. The sequence goes on from JBKQOR010000205.1 coordinate 11,077, forward strand.
TTTTTCACGATCGGCGCGCATCCCAAGGCCTTCGAAGCGCGAAGCGACACCTCCAAGGCTTCCTTCCACCTGCCCGTCTATCACTGGGCCAATGCCGGGGAGATGGTTTTGCCGCTTCGGTGCAACCTTGTCGGGATCGAGCTGATCGAGGGCGCGACCGAGCTGCCGGGCTTCCGTCATCCGCTGCACGCGGCCTATGTGCTCGGGCCTGAGCTTGGCGTGCTTTCGGACGAGCTTCTCGCGCGCTGCGACCACGTCATCAAAATTCCGACTGCTTTCTGCATCAATGTGGCCATGGCAGGGGCTATCGTCATGTACGACCGCGTGCGCAGCCTTGGATCGTTTCCCGACCGTATGGACAAGCCGGCGCCGCCAAGGCTTGGCAAACCGCACGCGCGCGGCTGAAACGAAAACGGATTCACTTGACGCTAGCCCCGCGATTGGCAAAGGCTGCGTTTCCGCAAAACGGGAATTCTCAGATGCAGGCTCGTCTGCTCATTTCGGCAATGTTCATTCTAGGTTTGGCGCCGCTTGCCGCCGCCCAGCAATTTCAAACGCAGCAGCAGGTTAGCCCGCCGCCGGTCACGCCGCAGCAGGCCAAGCCGCCGAAGCCCCCTACCGTCAAGCCCAAGCCAGTTCCGGCCGCGAGGAAGCCTGCGCCCGTGGCCGCCCCAGCCGTCAAGGCGCACCTGCTTGAAAAAATCGGTGAGTGGTCGGTGTTCATCTATGAGGATTCCGGCGGCCGGGTGTGTTTTGCGGCCGCCGCGCCAACCGATATGCTGCCCAAAACCGCAAAGCGCACACCGGTTGTTTTCTATATAACCACTTGGCAGAAAGACGGTGTCCGCAACGAGGTGAGCGTGAGGCTCGGCTATACCTTGAAGCCCAAGTCGGCGGCGGTTGTCACAGCCGGAGGTCAGCACTTTACGCTGCCCGGCGACGACGACAAAGCCTACACGAAGGACGCGGACGACGAGCGCAAGCTTCTGGCGGCGATGTCGGGCGGCGGCGCCATGGCTGTCAAAGCCACATCCGCAAAAGGCACCGCGACGGCCGATCAATATTCCTTGGAGGGCGCATCGGCGGCAGTCCAGAAGGCGCAGGAAGCGTGTCCATAGGATGGACCAGCCTTCACCGATGCTGACCGGCAGTCCCCCCTCACCCCAGCCCTCTCCCAGCAAGCTCGCCTTGGCGAGCTTGCCACTTTTGCTGCCGCACCCGCAAGCGAGTGCGGATGGGGAGAGGGCGTATAAGCTGCGGCCCTCCTCCCAGGGGAGAGGGAGTTTCGAGCGTTCCCTCGCCCCAACGGGGAGAGGGACAGGGTGAGGGGGTCTTGAGTCAGCGTCAACGAAGGTTGCTATTTCGGCTTAGAGCGCTTCTCCGCTCCAGCCGTCTCGCCGGAGTAGCGGCGCTTGCAGCGTTTGCGGTTCTGCGCTTCCTCGACCCGGCGCCCATCGAAATCGCGCGTGACTATACTTTCGATTTCTACCAAAAGCTGCATCCGCGCCGCGCCGGGGACTTTCCCGTCACGATCGTGGATATCGACGACAAGAGCCTGGCCGCAATCGGCCAGTGGCCCTGGCCGCGAACGGTGCTCGCTAATTTGATCGGCCGGCTGAGCGAGAGCGGTGCTCCCGCCATAGGCTTCG
>JBKQOR010000206.1:0-44557 GCA_052145435.1 Rhodomicrobium sp.
GCCAAAGCATCGGAAGCACCGGAGCGGCGCATGGCGTTCGGACCGGAAAGCTCGTTCTCCTTCGACCTGCTCACCGGCTGGGCCAAAGATCTTAGCCAGCGGCCATTTCAGAAGCCTATCGTGCGCGATGCCGAGCTTCTGGAGCGCCTGGATTTCGATGCTTACCAGCAGATCAAGTTCCGCCCCGATTTGGCGATCTGGGCCCATGGCGGCGGCCCCTATCCGGTCGAGCTGTTTCACCTCGGCCGCTATTTCAAGGAGCCGGTACGCATTTTCGTGGTCTCCGCCGGGGGCCTCGCACGCGAGGTGCGCTATAGCCCCGATCTCTTCAGCTTCGGCAAAAGCAGTTTCGCAGAAGCGCTGCCTGCGGACGCCGGCTTTGCGGGGTTCAGAGTCCTAATGGCACCAGGAGAGCCCGACTGGCTCGCATTTCTCGGCGCGTCCTATTTCCGCTCGCCAGCGGAGACGGGCCAATACGGCCTCTCGTCCCGCGGACTCGCCATCGATGTCGCCATGCCAACGCCTGAGGAGTTTCCACGCTTTACGGGTTTTTGGCTCGAACCCTTGACCGGCAAGCGCGGCATCGCGGTCAATGCGCTCCTCGACTCGCCGCGCATCGCCGGCGCCTTTCGCATCGAGGCTACGCGCGACGGCGGAACGCTGATGGACGTTCAGGCGCGTCTCTTCCCGCGCACCGATATCGCGCGTGTGGGGATAGCACCGCTAACCAGCATGTTTTGGTACTCAAAGCACAATCGCAAGATTGCAACCGATTGGCGGCCGGAGATCCACGATAGCGATGGGCTCGGCATTTGGACGGGGGCCGGCGAGAGGATTTGGCGGCCGCTCAACGATCCTCTTGCCATTCAGACGAGCACATTTTTCGATGCGCATCCGAAGGGCTTCGGCCTTCTCCAGCGCGAGCGCCGGTTTAGCGAGTACCAAGACGACGGCGCGTTTTACGACAAGCGTCCGAGCGTATGGGTCGAGCCGGCTGGCGATTGGGGCGAAGGTGCCGTGCAGCTCGTAGAGATCCCGACGGGCGACGAAATCCACGATAACATCGTCGCCTATTGGGTGCCGAAGGATCCGTTTAAGGGCGGCAGCCAGCGCGAGATGCGCTACAAGCTTCATTGGCGTCTCAGCGAACCGTATCCGGCGCCGCTCGCGAGCGTCACCGCCACGCGGCTCGGTGCAGGCGGCATACCGGGGCAGCCGCGCCCGAAAGGCACGGTCAAATATGTGGTCGATTTCCGGGGAGGCAAACTCGGCCAATTCTCGCAGCGCGGCGATATTGAGCTGGCGGTGAGCGCTCCCTCCGGTTTCATCGAGCGGCAAGCCATTTATCCGGTTGTCGGCACGGACAAATGGCGCGCCATGTTCGACTTCACGGCCGCATCGGAGAGCCCCGCCGACATCCGGCTTTACCTGCACAAGGGTGGCGAGGCGTTGAGCGAAACCTGGCTGTTTCAGCACCTTCCTTCGCTTTCGCTTTTTTAAGCGCATTGCTTCCGGCCAGCGCAAGGTCCGCGATGCCCGGTTCCAGGCCGCTGCAGACGTGTGCGCCCGTGCGAATATCAAACAGGACGGGAGCGCTCCGGAGGATTAACGTTTTCAAGCTATATCGTGGCGATTTGACCCAGACGGAGGGGCCGGTTTCCGCTTGCCACGACTTGGCCTTTTCCACACATGGAGAGGTTAGCCATCGCCCCCCGTCCTAATAGAAGAGGCACTAATGCGCAGCGATACCGGAAAAGCACTGACGAAAGCCGCGGTTAGCATGACCGCGCTCCTCTCCCTCTCCTTTCATGCTTCGGCAGAGCAAAATCTTGGCCCGGAGGATGTCCTGGCCGCGCAAGCGCGCGGCATTACTGCTCAATTCGCCGAAAAGCTGAAAAGCCAGCTGACTGGCGCGATGAAGGCTGAAGGTCCGGTCAAGGCCATAGAGGTTTGCAAGGTTGCGGCACCGGCGATCGCGGGCGAAGTCTCAACTGAGGGCTGGACCGTTGGGCGCACCTCGCTCAAGCTGCGTAATTCCAAGAGCAAGCCCGATGCGTGGGAAAAGCAAACGCTGGAATCGTTCGAGGCGGAGAAGGCTAAAGGCGCTGATCCGAACAAGCTCGAGCGCTCGGAAATCGTCAGCGTAAATGGCGTGCGTGTCTTCCGTTATATGAAGGCGATACCAACGGCCGAGCTATGCCTAACCTGCCATGGCAGCGATCTTAAGGCGTCTGTGAAGGCGAAGCTGGCCGAGCTATATCCGGACGATCAGGCCACGGGCTTCAAATTGGGCGACATCCGTGGTGCGTTCACCTTGTCGAAACCGGTGCAGTAAACCGGACCGCCAGTTGGAGACGCGATCAGGGCAATGGCCGCAGTTAATCCGATGCCGCGCAGCTGCTATACGCAGATTCCGCAGCAGCCGGCACCATCGGGGCGGCTGTTAACACGGCAGGCGACGATGAGCAGGAGAAGTCTGCAATTGTGCCCTTAGCGCGTCATGGGCCAACCGTCCGCTTGCGGCGCAAGGCGGGCTAGGCGCTTGGGCGTAACTGTTGGCAAAGCGATGCAAGTTTGCTTGAGCCGGCGGCCTTCTGCGGCATGAAGCCCAACGCCGCAGTAGGCCGCAGCCGCGCGATATTGTAAGCTCGCCTTGCAACCGCTAAAACATGTTGTCATGGAACAGCTCAATATCCCTGCGCCGCCATATTTCGATCCCGCCGGCCTTCGCGAGGAATTCAGATCCTATTGGCGGGAAAGCCCCGAGAATACGGCGCAGGTGCGCACGCGCGTGCTGCGGCGGCTCAAGGAGCTGAAAGCCCAAGCCCGCAGCGAAGCGCAGGCCCTGCTTGAGCGAACGGGAGACGGGCGCGCCTGTGCCTCCGCACTTGCCAGGTTTCAAGACGAGCTCGTCAAGCTCATCTACGATTTCTCCACCACCCACATTTATCGCGCAGGAAATCCCACCGCCGCGGAGCGTATGGCGCTTGTCGCGACCGGCGGATACGGGCGCGGCCTGCTGGCGCCCGGGTCGGATATCGATTTGCTCTTTCTTCTCCCTTACAGGCAAACGGCCTGGGGCGAGAGCATAGTCGAATCCATTCTCTATTTTCTCTGGGATCTTGGCTACAAAGTCGGGCACGCGACGCGCAACGTCGATCAGACTGTGAAAGCGGCCAGGGACGACATGACGATCCGGACCGCGCTTTTGGACGCGCGCCTAATTCACGGGGAAACCACCCTGTTCAATGAGATGCGGGCGCGCTTCATCGCAAACGTGGTTCAGGGCAGTCAGCGCGAGTTCATCGCGGCAAAACTCACAGAGCGCGAGCTCCGCCTGAAGCGTACGGGAATTTCGCGCTATCGGGTCGAGCCCAATGTCAAGGAAGGGAAAGGCGGCTTACGCGACCTCAACATGGTGCATTGGTTCGCGGTTTACTTAAACCCGGACGAGAACGGACAAGCCGAGACGTCTGTTTTCTCGCCCGGCGAGACAGCAACCTTCAACCGCTGCGAAGCCTTTCTTTGGACCGTTCGCTGTTACCTTCATTTTCTCGCGAATAAACCTGAGGAGCGCCTTTCATTCGACTTGCAGCCAGAGATGGCACGCCTCCTGCACTATCACGACCGCAAGGGTTTGCTCGGCGTTGAGCGGTTCATGAAGCACTATTTCCTGATCGCGAAAGATGTAGGCGATCTGACCCGGACCGTCTGCAGCTGTCTTGAGCTCAGACAGTTGAAGAGCGTTCCGACTATGAGCGACTTCGTGGGCACCCTGCCCTGGAGCAATCGGGCTAAGCTCGCGGCAACAACCGATTTCAGGGTCGATAACAGCCGGCTGAACGTCAAGCAGGCAGACGCTTTCACGAAGGATCCGCTCAATCTCATTCGCTTCTTTGTTGAAGCCGAGCGGAATAACTTGCTTCTCCATCCGCAAGCCATTCGCCTCGTCCGCTCCTCGCTCAAGCTGATAGACGACAGCTTCAGATCCAATCCGGAAGCCAACCGGCTTTTTCTTGAGCTACTAACCTCGCGCAACGCGCCTGAAACATCGCTCCGCTCCATGAACGAGACTGGCGTGCTTGGCCGGTTCATCCCGGAATTCGGCCGCATCGTTGCCATGGCGCAGTTCAACATGTACCATCATTACACGGTCGATGAGCACACCATCCGGGCGGTGGGCATCCTTTCGCAAATCGAGAAGGGCGTTTATACGAAAGAGCTTCCGCTCTCGACCGAGATCATTTCCGACATTCAAAACCGGCGCGCGCTTTATCTGGCGCTTTTGATGCACGATGCCGCGAAGGCGGTGGAAGGCGATCACAGTATCGAGGGTGCGAAAATGACCCGCAAGCTCGCGATCCGCTTCGGCTTCGAGCCGGGGGAGGCGGAGACCGCCGCTTGGCTCGTCGCGCACCACCTCGTCATGAGCCAAACGGCGCAGCACCGCGATATCTCGGACCCGCAAACTGTGAGGAGTTTTGCGGACATCGTGCAAAGCCCCGAGCGGCTCAAGCTTTTGCTTCTGCTCACTGTCGCCGATATCCGCGCCGTTGGGCCGGGCATCTGGAACGGCTGGAAGGGCCAGCTTTTGCGCTCGCTCTATTACGACACGGAGCCTCTGCTTGCCGGCGGCCATACGCGCCAGCCGCGGCATGCGCGCATTGTCTCGGCGCAGGTCCGCCTGCGCGAAGCCCTGACCGGCTGGCAGGACGCCGAGGTCGAACGTTTCATCGAGCGTCACGAGCCCGATTATTGGCTCAAAACCGATATCGAGCGGCAGGTGCAGCATGCCAACCTGATCCGCTTCTTCGAGGCCAGCCACCCCCCAGTGGCGTTCGACGTAAAGAGCGATGCTTTCCGGTCGCTGACGGAGCTGACGCTTGTGACGGAGGACCATCCGAGGCTGCTCGCGCTCTTCGCCGGTGCATGCGCAAGCGCCGGCGCAAACATCGCCTCGGCCCAGATCTCGACCACCCGCGACGGCCTCGTCCTCGATACCCTCTTTCTCCAGCGCCTCCTCACCGACGAAGAGGAAATCGAGCGGGCGCAGAAGATCGTGCGCAACATCGGTGACATCCTCTCGGGCAAGCGCTCCTTCAATACGCTGGAAACGCTCCGCAAACGTCTGAAACCGAAGCTCGACGCTTTCACCGTGGCGCCGGACGTCATTCTCGATAACACCGCCTCGCAGGAGCATACGGTGATCGAGGTGCAGGCGCTCGATCGTCCGGGCCTTCTGTTCGATTTGGCCCGCGGCCTGAGCGATCTGGGGCTCGACATCGCATCGGCCCATATCGCAACGTTCGGCGAGAAGGCTGTCGACGTTTTTTACGTCACTGAAGGCGATAAAAATAAGGTGGCGAGCGATGAGGCCAAACGCCTCATTCGCGAGCGGCTGCTCGCCGTCCTCAACGCCGGATAGATCGGCGCCTCAGCGCGCGGGCAGCGGTTCACGCGCTCTATCCGTCCTCTTCCCACGGCGGCCGGCTGAGGCGACGCCGATCACGATTTCACAAACCAGGACCTTGACCTGCGTCATACCAGATCCGGTTGAACGCTTCGCGGCGCTTTGTTGTCATCCCGGAACGGCACCCTTCGCGCCGTATCCGGGATCTTTACGGGCGCTTCGAATGTTGCAAGACCCCGGATAAGCGCTGACAGCGCTTATCCGGGGTGACGCCCTCGAACTATTCGACCGGATTGGGTATCACGCCAAATCCGGCCGATCGCTTCACATGCAGGCTGCACTGGATCGCCGCGGCGCTGAAGCGGCTCGCGATGACGATCCCCTTGCTCAGCCTCGCGAGGAACGGTTCAATCGGATCCGGTGCCGGACGATACGCCGCGAAAGCCGGTCGCTAACACATAAAGCTCGGGCGACTCGGCGCGGCTGGCTTTCGGCTTGACGTGCCGCACGGTTGCGAAATCGCGTTTGAGAACATCGAGCAGGCTTTTCTCGCTGCCGCCTTGAAAAACCTTCGCGAGAAACGCGCCGCCGGGGGCCAAGACTTTGATTGCGAAGGCGAGCGCTTCCTCCGCAAGACCCATGATCCGGAGGTGATCCGTATGCCTGTGCCCGGTCGTGGGCGCTGCCATGTCGGATAGCACCGCATCGGCCTTGCGCCCGGCCAAGGCTTCGAGCAGGCGGCCCTCCGCTTCCGGCTCGCTGAAATCGTGTTGAAGGAGTATGACCCCAGGAATTGCGTCGAAAGGAAGAATATCGAGTGCGACAACGGCACCGCGCCCCTCCTCTGATTTGACGCGCTTCGCCGCAATCTGGCTCCAGCCTCCTGGCGCCGCGCCGAGATCGACAACCACGCCACCGGGCTTAAGAAACCCGTATTTGCCGACGATTTCATCCAACTTGTAGGCCGCCCGGCTGCGATAGCCTTCGCGTTTAGCGGCCGCAACATAGGGGTCGTTGAGCTGACGCTCAAGCCAGTGCTTGGACGATTGCGTGCGGCCTCTTGTCTTTTGAAGCTTGACTTTAAGAGATCGCGTTTGATTTGGATCGCGATTGGTCATGGATCGATGATTTCGTATCTAGCCCGTCACTGGCAGCGCCATTTTTTGCAGCACGGCCGCGCTCCTGCATAACATCCTCCGCGATGAGGGTGGCGAGTATGCCTTCGCGCAACCCTCTGTCCGCGACCCGTAGAGACCTCACAGGCCAAATCCTGAGCATCGCTTCCATAATGGCGCATCCCGCAAGGATGAGATCGGCTCTTTCCATGCCGATACAAGGTTCTGCGGCTCGCTCCTGGTAGTTCATCGTGGCGATGCGCTTCGAGACTTGCCGGATGCTCTCCGTCGAGAGCCAGCAGCCATCGACTTTTGCGCGGTGATATTCCGAGAGGCCCAGATAGACGCCCGCGATCGTGGTCACCGTTCCCGAGGTGCCGAGGAGATGCGCATCGCTCCCGGAAATCTTTTCAGCAATGCCATTGCCATCGCTGAACGGCAGAAGCTTCGCCTGTACGAACCTCACCATGTCCTCGAATTGGTGGCCCTCCACGAATGAATTGCCGAACCGTTCGGCAAGCGTGACGACCCCGAAAGGCAAAGAGGTCCAAGCCTCGATGCTCTCCTGAATTCGCAGGCGGTCTTCGATTGAGATGCGTTTGCTGCGCCGCCCCTGCGTAAGGTTGAGCCAAACGAATTCGGACGAGCCGCCGCCGATATCGAAGATAAGCGCAAAGTCGCTTTGCTTGTCGATGAGCGAGGCACAGCCGGAGACCGCAAGCCGGGCTTCGGTCTCGCGCCCGATAATTTCCAGCGAAAGCCCTGTCTCGCATTTGACACGCGCAATGAATTCTGCCCCATTGCGCGCGACGCGGCACGCCTCGGTGGCAACCAGCCTCGACCGGGTGACGCCTCTGCGGCCCATTTTTGCGGAGCATACCTTCAAAGCAGCGATGGTGCGAACCATCGCCTCCTCCGATAGCAAGCCGGAATGGGTAACCCCTTCGCCAAGCTTGATGATTCGCGAGAAGGCATCGATGACGAAAAAGCCGCGCCGGGACGGACGCGCAACAAGGAGGCGGCAGTTGTTTGTACCAAGATCGAGCGCGCCATAGATCGGTCCAGACCGGTCGAAGCCGCAGCCCGGTTCTTGCGAAGCTCGAATTGGCGCGGCAGGCCCATTAGGAGCGATTGAGGGACTTGCAGGTTTGGCGGAGATTGTAGAATCTGGCGCGGACACGGGAGTGTCCCCGGCGGTCTGGCCGTCGGGAGGTGCGTGGTGGGAACTGCCGCCATCTACTGCAGCAATCCCCGACTCTCCGGTATTCACCCTGGCCCCTCCGTTAGAATCTATCTCTTTAGGATCGTCGCCTGTTCTACTGGAAAGAGTACCAGCTTTTTCATGGCGCGCAAATCCGCCGGAAGCGAAAGCTTGATCGAGCGGGGTCAAAAAAGAGGGCCGGGCGGTCCCGGCCTTGGTCTGAAACGGCTAAAGGCCCGTTAATTAACGATATCCCGGCCGCGTGTCTCCCTGATGAATAATGTGCCCAGGACGAAGGTCATCGCAGCGACAACGACCGGGTACATAAGCCCGGCATATAGATTTCCGGTCGCAGCTACGATGGCAAACGCCGTGATTGGCAGAAAACCGCCAAACCAGCCATTGCCGATGTGATAAGGCAGCGACATAGCGGTGTACCGGATCCGGGTCGGGAAAAGCTCGACAAGTATTGCAGCGATGGGACCGTACACCATCGTCACATAGATGACTAAAATGACGAGAAGGCCAACGACCGTCCAATCGACACCGTTCAGCGGAGATTTGGGCGGGTATCCATCGGCCTTCAGTACATCCGCCAATTCCCTAGAAAAGCGCGCACCTTGCGCTTTTGCATCCGCAGCTGCCGCGTCGTAGGACTGGATAACCTGGTTTCCGATCTTGATCTGTGCAGAGCCTGCTGGGCCCGCCTCGTTGCTATAGGGTACCCCAGCCTTCACCAGCGAGGCTTTCGCCACATCGCAGGGCGCGGTGAACTTCGATTTGCCGACCGGGTCGAACTGCAGCCGGCACTCATTGGGATCGGCGATAACGGAGACCGGAGTCTGTTCGATCGCGGCCGCCAGGCCTGGATTGGCGGCGCGCGTTAGCAACTCGAAAATGCCGGGGTACTTATATGCTTCCGCGCCCGGGATGTACTGCAGGATACCCGACGGATAATAGGTTAAGACCGCGAGCAGGCAGCCCAGCATGATGATGGGCTTCCGGCCGATTTTGTCCGACAGCCAGCCGAAGACGACGAAGAAGGGCGTGCCGATCACCAGGGAGAGCGCGATCATGATCTGTGCCCAATAGGGATCGACCTTGAGCGTCTGGGTGAGGAAGAACAGGGCATAGAATTGCCCCGTGTACCAAACCACGGCCTGTCCAGCCGTGAGCCCAAGCAGCGCAAGAATAACGAGCCTCAAATGAGTCCAATTGGTGAATGCTTCGGAGAGCGGAGCTTTGGATGCGCGGCCCTCCTCCTTCATCCTCCTGAAGAGGGGCGATTCGTTTAGGCTCAGCCGGATCCAGACGGAGATCGCGAGGAGAAAAATCGAAAGCAGGAAAGGCAGCCGCCACAAACCGTACTCGGAGTTGAATGACGCCGCCTTTTCTTCGGCGGTACTTCCAGGTGCGAGCTGGCGGCAAAGCAGAATGATGATCAGTGAAAGGAAAAGACCGAGCGTGGCCGTAGTCTGAATCCAGCTGGTGCGGTAACCGCGGCGGCTCGGCTCGGCATGCTCGGCCACGTAGATCGCCGCTCCGCCATATTCGCCTCCGAGTGCGAGGCCTTGCAGGAGACGAAGGCCAATGAGTATGACCGGCGCCGCAACGCCGATCGTGTTGTAGCTTGGGAGCACGCCGACCAAGAAAGTGGACATGCCCATGATCACGATCGTTATGAGGAAGGTATATTTGCGGCCGACCAGATCGCCCAAGCGCCCGAAAAAGATGGCACCGAAGGGGCGGACAAAAAAGCCCGCGGCGAACGCGAGCAGTGCGAATATGAACTGACCCGATTCAGTCAAGCCCGAGAAAAAGTGAGAGCCGATGATGGCAGCAAGCGATCCGTAGAGGTAGAAGTCATACCATTCGAAGACTGTACCGAGCGAAGATGCAACGACCACCTTGCGCTGCTCAGCGGCAGTAATCTCCGCCGGGGGGCTGTATGGACTGTCCATTGTGACTGCCATCGAATCCTCCTCGGCTCGAATTGACGCTTCCCATGGCGCAAATTGAGCGCCGGATACGAAGGTGCCCTGTCGGGGAAGCAAAAAAACATTACCACACCGCCGGGTCCCGCGGCCTAAGACATTGGAGCTACTACTTTCGCATAAAAAATCTTGGCACTCGCCCGGAATTGAACGTAACGGCGATGCATGGAACGAGGAAAACGTCTCAACGCGAGCGCATGCCAATGTCACGCCACGAGCAGGCCTCATTGGCAGGCTAGCAGCCTGCAAAACACTAGGGAGAAACAAGGATGCCGGGCGCCGCGACCAAAGTGAGACAGCCCTTCCTTGTCTCCGAGTCCGAGCGGCGAAGGGTGATCGTCGCATCGTCGGCCGGAACTGTGTTCGAGTGGTACGACTTCTATCTTTACGCAGTTCTCGCTCCGTTTTTTGCCAAGCTTTTTTTCCCGCCGGGAAACGACACCGCCGCCTTGCTTGCCGCTTTCGCCACCTATGCGGCCGGCTTTGTTGTCCGCCCCTTTGGAGCGGTTGTTTTGGGCCGGCTCGGCGATTTGACCGGACGCAAGTATACTTTTCTCATTTCTATCGTTTTCATGGGTTTCTCGACCTTCACTGTTGGCCTATTGCCCACTTTCGAGCAGCTTGGCTGGGTTGCGCCGATTTTGCTCGTTAGCCTCAGGCTTATTCAGGGATTGGCCTTGGGCGGCGAATATGGCGGCGCCGCAACTTATGTTGCCGAATTTACCGATGCGAGCCGGCGCGGTTATACGACGAGCTGGATTCAAACGACGGCGACGTCTGGGCTCTTACTTGCGCTGATTGTGATTGGCGTGTGCCGGTTACTCATGCCGAATGGAGATTTCGAGCGGTGGGGCTGGCGGATTCCGTTCGTCGCGTCAATTCTTCTGCTAGTGTTATCTGTGTATATCCGCGTCACTCTGCGTGAGACACCTGTATTCTTACGAATGAAAGCAGAAGGACGCTCCTCTAAAATCCCTGTCTGGGAAAGCTTCTTCCGCTCCCCGAACAATAAATACGTCTTACTGTCGCTTTTCGGCGCAACCGCAGGCCAAGGCGTCGTATGGTATACTGGGCAGTTTTACACGCTCTTTTTCCTAACGATAACTTTGCACCTTGATTATTTAGCCGCTTACATCTTAACTGGAACGGCTCTGGCAGCAGGTATGCCCTTTTTTGTGTTTTTCGGCTGGTTGTCCGACCGTGTAGGGCGGTTGAAGATAATTCTTGGGGGATGCCTCTTAGCCGCGCTGACCTATATACCGCTTTTTCATGGGCTTTCGGCCGCGGTAAACCCAGCGCTGGTAAAGTTTCAAGCCGCAAATCCCATTTCGTTGCGCGTCGACGCCAAGACATGCAACTTCCACATTTTTATTGGCCCATGGTCGAATTTCTCCGTCTGCGATCAAGTTACGGACTTTCTCACCAAGTCTGGGCTCTCCTTTACCAAAGTAAATGAGCCTGGTTTAGAAACAGCCGGGTTGACCATCGGGCCGCAGACGGACGTGATCGCCGGCAATAACGAGGCAGAGATCAACCGCCGCTTGCAAAATGCTTTATTCAAGGCGGGTTATCCGGGATTGAATTGGAAGTATGCCGATGGCGAGCCTCAGGTTGACGAGCAGGGAAATCCGCTGCTTGAGTTTAATGGCGCGAGCCCGAGCGGCGTCAACTACCCGGCCGCATTCCTGATCTTGTTCATCTTGATGTTATACGCGACCATGGTCTACGGGCCGATTGCCGCGTTCCTCGTCGAACTCTTCCCCGCCAAGGTGCGCTACACTTCGCTGTCCCTCCCCTATCATATAGGAAACGGCATTTTTGGTGGAATGCTTCCTCTGCTTGCAACAGCAATTGTTGCGGCGAGCGGGAATGTCTATGCGGGGCTCTGGTATCCCATCTCTGTCGCGGGCAGCACGTTCGTCATAGGCGCCCTCTTCCTTCGAGGCCGGCGTCAAGAGTCAGTGTAGAGCGGGTCATGGGCGGTGTGTTTGCGACCGCCAACAAACCGCTACACCCGTTTGTTTATGACCGCGTCAGGCGGCATAGTTGCACGGAGATGGCTGCCCTCACGCGGATTGGAAAAGCGCTGGCGCTTCGAGAGCAGGCTCGGGTACCGCCGGGGCCGGTGCGGGCGAAGCGGACGAGCCAACACCCAGGAACGCGAAGAGCCGCCGGCGCCGATGGTCCTTTTGCTCGCGCTCTTGCTTTTTAAGGTATTGAACGAGAGCTAGATAAGGGTTGGCGAGAGCCCGGTCGTCCGAGGCGCCCTTGGTAATGCGGTGCCAGATAACGCCGAGAGGCCGCCTGGTTTTCACCTCGATGGCGCCGATCACCATGACCGCGATATACGGCAGAATCTTCTCCAGGGCAGATGCTTCGATCGGCAGAACCTTGGCCCGGTTTTCAATAATCTTCTTGATGCGGGCTTCCCGCACAAAAAGATAGTCGAGCACACGCTCGCCTTCCTTTAAAACTTGGGCGTGCCCGAAAATGCGCGGATCGTCCAGAAACCGGTCGTAGCGGCGGGATCCCAAGAACTCCAAAACCGACTGCAAACCCTCAGGCGTTTGCGCCCGTTTTTCGATGGCTTTCGCCATGGGCGGGATAAAATACCGCACGGTCTGCGCCATCAGCTCGTCGCCAAAGCCGAAGGCCTGTCCCATGTTGAAAAACGCGCGGCTGCCCTGCGCGCTCGCTATTATTTGAAAGAGCTTCATGTGGCTCGCCTCGTTCAGCCCAGTTGGCTTCGAGGCGAGATGCGCCTCTTAAGCCTGTCCCCTTTGGAAACTCGCTTTACGCACCGACTCCATCCTTCTCGGCCTTTCCAATCCCAGCCGAATCACTAAACACTAACAAAGTGTAAATAGGATTTGTCTTGAAAGCGAACTCATGACGCCACGACATGCCTCTGTTTGGGCTCAATCTATCTGGCCTGTGACAAAGTAGCATCAGGGTGCAGCTTGAGGGGAACGCTCCCAGGAAATCTTTACCCGGCCGGCGGCGGATGGCCGCCCAGCAGTGCGCGCGGCTTTGTTTCCGCCGTATATTCCGCCATGGCGTGCCGCACCCTGCTTTCGATCCGGGTGCGATCAAGCAATGCTAAAATAACCACTCCCTAGATTTTGCGATTAGAAAGTCGCGAAACGCGTTTACCCGCTTTGTGTCCTTGAGATCTTCCGGATAAACAAAAAACGTATCGAATTCCGGCATGGCGATATCCTCTAAGACCTGAGTCAGCCGCGGATAATCTTTCGCAAGATAATCCGGGAGCACGGCTATGCCGGTCCCCTGCGCTACCGCCTCGCGGAGCGCGAGGATGCTGTTTATACGAAGCGCGGGTTCGCGCGGCCCGAGGCCATCCCTTCCAGCCACCTCGAGCATGTTCATTTCCTTGAATGGGCTCGGCATGGGGCCGCCATAAGTCAGAATGCGGTGTTTGTCCAGATCGTCCAGGCCTTTGGGCTTCCCGTGCCGTTTCAGGTAATCGGCCGAAGCGTAGATATGGTAATGGGCGGTGAAAAGCTTCCGGCGCACCAAGTCTTGCTGCGTCGGCGGTCCAAACCAAATCGCCACGTCCGCCTCACGCATGGTGAGGTTCAAGGACTCGTCGTCGAGCAAGAGGCGAAGCCGGATATCGGGGTAGAGCTTCATAAACTCGTTGAGGCGGGGAGTAAGCCAGCCCGTTCCGAGAGCCTGCGTCGTGGTGACTTTCAATTCGCCGCTGGGCTTGCCGCGTGAATCGGCCAAAAGGATTTGAGTCGTCGCAAGCTTGCTGAACACATCTTGCGCCGTCCGGTAGAGCAGCTCGCCTTGTTCGGTGAGAACGAGCCCGCGCGCGTGCCGGTAAAACAGCGGAACGTTCAGATCGCGTTCGAGAGCGCTAATGTGGCGGCTAACCGCCGATTGGCTGATGCTGAGCGTCTCGCCTGCGTGCGTGAAACTTCCCGCCTCGGCAGCAGCGTGAAATATGCGTAGCTTGTCCCAGTCCAAGGGCACACTTGCCTCCGGCGTTTGCGGGCGCTACTCGGCCGCCCGCGCCAGCGTTTCCAAACTTGCCAAATAGCGCTCGGCGTCGAGAGCGGCCATGCAGCCCATTCCGGCAGCAGTGACGGCTTGGCGGTAAATGTCGTCCGTCACGTCCCCTGCAGCGAAAACGCCCGCCACATTTGTCGCCGTCGATTTCGCCGCGGTCACGATGTACCCGGCGGGCGTCATCTCCACTTGTCCCTTGAAGATTGCTGTGGCGGGCGAGTGACCGATGGCGATGAAGACACCGTCGACGCTAAGCCCGGTAATGGCGCCGGCGCCCGTGTCGCGCAGTTTTACCCCCTGCACAACTTTAGGATTCTCGGAACCCACGACCTCTTCCAGCACCGCATTCCAGACGACCTTGATCTTCGGATTCGCGAACAGCCGGTTCTGCAAAATCTTCTCCGCCCGGAACGAATCGCGGCGATGCACGATTGTCACGGAACGCGCGAAATTGGTTAAAAACAGCGCTTCCTCGACGGCTGAATTGCCGCCGCCGATCACAGCCACGTCCTTGCCCTTGTAAAAGAAGCCGTCGCATGTCGCACAGGCCGAAACGCCATACCCCTGGAAATTCAGCTCGGATGGAAGGCCCAGCCAGCGGGCTTGAGCGCCGGTGCAGATAATCACCGACTCGGCGCTATATGTTGTGCCGGAATCGCCCAATAACGTGAACGGGCGCTGGGCGAAATCCACCGACGTGATGTGATCTTGGACGATATCCGCGCCGACATGGAGCGCTTGCGCGCGCATCTGCTCCATGAGCCACGGCCCCTGGATGACCTCGGCAAAGCCAGGATAATTTTCGACATCGGTGGTGATCGTGAGCTGGCCGCCGGGTTGAATTCCCTCGATCAATACCGGTTGCAGCATAGCGCGCGCCGCATAGATCGCCGCCGTGTAGCCCGCGGGCCCCGACCCTATGATCGCAAGCCTTCCATGACGCCTCGTCATTGTGGAGTCCACTCCCCCTCACCGTTTTCGTTGCATCGCACAAATAGGTTTGCACGCCCCGTTTCACAAGAAGATATGGTTAAGCCCTGGTTCGAAGTGCGCACAGAGCTATTTTGACGCAGCAAGAATCCTTCTTAATTTGCATTTTTTGATTTGTATCATTCCGAAAACCCGGCTATTGCGCCATGTTTAGAACTATATAGCTAACGAAGGAATAGACATGGCTTCGGCCCGAACGTTGGACGACGTGAACAAGCCCGCGAAACTCGATGCTACCGATTGGCGTATTCTAGCCGAGCTGCAAAAGGACGGGCGGATAACCAATGTCGAGCTGGCGGCGCGCGTAGGCCTTTCGGCGCCTCCCTGCCTACGGCGCGTGCGCGAATTGGAACGCAGCGGTGTCATCGCCGGATATCACGCGGCTTTCAATTTGCCCCGTCTCGGATATCATTTGACCGCGTTCGCTTATGTGAAGCTCGAAAGTCAGGCCGAGTCCGATCTTTCGGCGTTCGAGGCGAGAACGCGCCTGTGGGATATCGTCCGGGAAGCCTATATGCTGTCTGGCGAGACGGATTATCTGTTGAAATGCGTCGCGCCGGATGTCGTGACGTTTCAGAACTTCGTCATTCGTGAGCTGACAGCGGCCCCTAATGTCAGCTCCGTTAAAACGGCTTTTACGATCAAAACCGCGAAGAGCGAGCCGGGCGCGGCGCTGGAGTAGGCAGGACTGGCTCCTTCGACGTGCTTTAATAAACTTTGAGATAGCATCAAAACCCCGAGCTAATCCTTAACTCGCAGACATCAGCCACGGGCGGCCCGGTTCGCCTATGATAGCACTCCCTTGTCTCCTGCCGGGAGACGGCGGCTATGTCCAAGCGGGTGAGTGAGACGAATGGTTTCAAGACAGGAGAACTCCTCGGAAACGAGCGATCGCGGGACCGCCAAGCCAGCCAAGGCAGGCTCATTCGGTAATCCGGATGAACCGGCTCAGGGCGCCATCAACGCGCGCAACCCGCGGAGCGTAACCGTCCCCGGCCCGCAAAACAGCGCCCTTTCCAGCCAGTTTCCATCGGCAAAGTCGCCGCCCGCAACTGACATCGGCGATCTGCCCATGTTCTGGGCCTCCTTTAACAATGCTCCGAGGCGCATCCAAGACGGCGGCTGGGCCCGTCAGGTGACCCAATCGGACTTTGCTATCTCGGAAACGATCTCGGCCGTGAATATGCGCCTCACTGCCGGCGGCATCAGGGAGCTTCACTGGCATCTCGCGGCGGAATGGGCCTACATGACCTACGGCGCCTGCCGGGTCACAACCGTCGATGATTGCGGCAGGTCCTATATTGCCGATGTAAGAGAAGGAGACCTTTGGTATTTCCCTCCGGGTCAGCCCCATTCCCTTCAGGGCCTTGGCCCCGACGGGTGCGAATTCGTCATCTGTTTCGATGAGGGTAAAGCAAGCGAATACAACACGCTGCTGTTAACGGACTGGCTCGCTCACACGCCGCCGGAAACCCTTGCCGAAAACTTTGGTGTTTCCGTTGAGATGCTCTCCACGATCCCGATCCATGATCTTTGGATTTTTCAAGGGAAACTCCCGGGCCCCCTCGCCGGCGACAGGGCAGAAGTGAATGGCGCCAGAGCGGCTCCTCCGCATCCCTTTACATTTTCACTGGCGTCCATGCCCCCGCTGCGCGAGACCAAAGGCGGCAGCATACGGGTCGCCGGCAGCGGGAACTTCAAAGCATCCCAAACCATCGCGGCTGGCCTGCTGACGATCCGCCCCGGGGCCATGCGGGAGATGCATTGGCATCCCAACGCCGACGAATGGCAATATTGGATAAAGGGAACGGGCTCTATGACCGTTTTCAATACCGGGCCGAAGGCGGTAACGATGGATTTCAACCCCGGCGATATCGGCTATGTTAAGCGGGGTCTTGGCCACTACATTAAAAATACCGGCGATAGCGATCTTCAACTCCTTGCTGTCTTTAAAAGCAGCCACTACGCCGAAATTTCGCTAACAGGGTGGCTAACACACACCCCAAAAAGCTTGGTCGCTCAGCATTTGAATCTAGACGAGGCTACAATCAAACAATTCCCAAGTTCCATACCGAAGTTGATGCCGGAGTAAACGCAGCCCGCTTCAGCGCTCGATCGAATGAGGAGTTATACGAAATCCGGTTGAATGCTTCACCCACCGGTGTCATCCCGGAAATGCCGGAGGCATTATCCGGGATCTTTTCAAATGCCGGCGTCTTTTAAGATCCCGGATACGGCGCGAGCGCCGTTCCGGGATGACGGGCGCGGAAGCATTTACCAGATCCAGTATTACAGAACAACGTCGCGCAATAACCCATCATTTCAATTAAGTATATTTTTCACGACGGCAGCCCGACTCGCAGTTCACGTCCGGCAATATTCCGCGTGACTCAGGCCAAGGCGGCGGCCTACGGCGTGAGGTTGAGTGTGGCGACGCAGTGCATTTCGTCACAATTCCGCAGAATTTAGACAATACCGCCCACATCTCTTGTCAAAACGCACGAGCGCTGCTTGTGTTTGACAATGAAGATTCCGGAGGCGGGGCTGTGTGGGACATACAAACTCCCGAGGCGATGAAGGCGCTGGCAAGCCGGCTTGCGGCATTCGTCGCGGCCGTCGATTTCATCGCGCTCTATGGCGAGCTTGGCGCGGGCAAAACCACTTTCGCGCAAGGGCTACTGCCGGCGCTCGGCGTCGTGGACGCCGTTACAAGCCCGACCTACGGCCTTGTGCATAGCTATTCCGTGCCGGGCCGCACGATCAATCATTGCGATTTTTACCGGCTTGGGCCGTCGGAGGAGGAAGAGATCGGCTTCCGCGAGATGTGCGCGCAGAGCGCCGTGCTTGCCGAGTGGCCCGAAGCGGTCCAGGCAGCGCTGCCGGCTGACCGGCTGGAAGTGCGCATCGAGGGGGATGGGAGCGCGCGGCGCGTTTCGCTGACAGGCTTTGGGGCTTGGCAAAAAAAGCTGGCGCGCTTTAAGGAGGCCGAGGCCTTTCTTGTCAAGGCCGGCTGGCCCGATGCGCGATGCACCGCGGTCAAGGGCGACGCATCGGCCCGGCTATTCTCGCGGCTCGCGCGCGATTCCGGAACCGCCATGCTGATGGATTGGCCGCCCCAGACGGACGGCCCCCCCATCCGCAACGGCCGCCCTTATTGCGAAATCGCCCATCTCGCACGCGAGGGCAGCTCCTTCATCGCCATTTCCGAATGGCTGCGCGCTAAGGCAGGCCTCAGCGCGCCGGCCGTGCTCGCGAGCGGCTTGCGCGCGGGCCTCTATCTCGTCGAGGATTTGGGCGACAGCGTTTTCGGGCAGCTCATCGCGGCGGGCGAGGCCCTCGAACCGCTCTATGCGCTGGCCATCGATGGCCTGCTCGCACTGCGCGCTTCGAAGCCGCCGCAACTTCTGCCGTCCTCTAGCGGTAAAGATTACCGCGTACCGGACTATGACCGCGAAGCGCTCGAGGTCGAGCTGGACCTCGTTTTGCAGTGGTATTTCAAATTGCTGACAGGCCAGCCTGCCGCACCAGAGCTGACGTCCTCGTTTTTCGAGGCTTGGTCGCCCTTCCTCGATTGGCTCGGCCGCGAGCCGAAGGGCCTCACCTTGCGCGACTACCACTCCCCGAACCTTCTCCTTTGCGAGCGCCGCAGCGGGCTCGCGCGCCTTGGCGCGATCGATTTCCAAGACGCGGTTTGGGGACACCCGGCGTACGACCTCGTCTCGCTCTTGCAAGATGCGCGCCTTGAGGTGCCAGAGGAGAACGAGCGCGCGCTGTTCGAGCGCTATTGCGCGGGCGCGGCGGCCGCCGGTCCCGGCTTCGACCGCGCTGCCTTCAGCAAGGCCTACGCAATCCTTGGCGCTCAACGGAACACCAAGATCATCGGCATTTTCGCAAGGCTCTCGCTTCGCGACGGCAAGCACGCCTATCTGGCACATTTGCCACGCATCGCGCGCTATTTGTTCCGCAACCTCGCTCATCCCGATCTCAAGCCGCTCAACGCGTGGTATGAAGCCAATCTGCACCGGTTAGCCGAAACCGGGCTGCAACAAGGCGCAGTGAGATAGAGGAGAGGGCGGGATGGCTCAGATCGAGACCGCGATGGTGCTGGCCGCGGGGCGTGGCACGCGCATGCGGCCGCTGACCGACCGCATCCCGAAGCCGCTCGTTACGCTTGCAGGGCGAACGCTACTCGACCGCGTCCTCGACCGGCTCGCAGAGAGCGGCATCGAGCGAGCCGTGGTAAACGTCTGCCACTTCGCGGATCAGATCGAGGAGCATCTCAAAACCCGCGCGGCGCCCAAAATCATTATCTCCGACGAGCGCGAGGGGGTTCTGGAGACGGGCGGCGGCGTGCTCAAGGCACTTGCGCATTTTGCAAACCGTCCCTTCATGGTTCACAACTCGGACTCCGTTTGGAGCGAAGAAGCACGCTCCAACATAACGCTGTTGATGGAAGCCTGGGCGCCGGGGAGCATGCCGGCACTTCTCTTGCTGGCCCATCGCGACTCAAGCATTGGTTACGATGGCCGGGGCGATTTTCACCTCGATGCGTCCGGCCGTCTCAAGCGAAGGGTTGCTGGCGAGGAAGCTCCTTATGTATTCGCAGGTGTGTCGATCCTGAAGCCGCAGCTTTTTGAAGGCATCGCCGAGCGGTCTTTCTCGCTCAATCGGATCTTCGACCGGGCAATTGCAGAGAACGGTCTATTTGGTGTGGCGCTCGACGGGACGTGGATGCATGTGGGCACGCCGCAAGCGCTGATCGAGGCGGAGAGCCATCTAAATGAAGGGCAGCGGCGCCGGGCCTAAATCCATGTCCTCCGGGACGTCCCAAGGGGTTGTTTTGAAATGCCCCGCATACTCACCCTTCATTCCCAATCTGGCAGCGGCGGTTCTCAGCGGCTCGATCTGGGACCGCGGCGCACCACTGCCTCACGAGTTGCCGCAGCTCACGATCTATCTTCCCACGCTTGCTTCCGTCGAACCGCTGAAGCTTGCGTTTCTCGCCCTTGCGCCGAATGGCGCCACATTCCTTCCGCGGATTCGTGTCCTCGGAGACGCCGATCCCCTGGACCTATTCGCCGCTTACGGCACGCGCATGGCTTCCGCCACGGCAGCGCTCGATCTTTTGGATACTGCGCTATCGGTCCCCCCGGCTTACGGCGAGCTTGAGCGCCAAGTCCAGCTCGCCGCGCTGGCGGTGCAGGCATCGCGATCCTTGCATGGCGCAAGGCTCGTGCACGAGCCAGTATTCGTGAACCTCCCCGCGGCGAGCGCGTTTACCATCGCGGGGCAAATTGCCGCTCTCATCGGCGAGGCTCACACCGAAGGCGCCGATCTTTCGCGCATCGAGCTACTCGACAGCGCCCGTGCCTCTGGCAGCGAGCAGCTTTCGTTGCAGCTTTTGCGCAGCGTTTTGCGGGGCTGGGAGGCGTATAAGGCGAAGTCCGGCAAGCTCGATCGCGAGGAGCGGCGCAATCGCCTGATGGCCATCGAGGCCGAATTCATCCGGCAGAGCGAAGCGCCGGTCATCGTCGCCGGCTCGACCGGCAGCGTTGCCGCCACCGTCGGGTTGATGGAAGCGGCGCTCGGCCGGCCTCGATCGGCGATCGTGCTTTATGGGCTCGATGACAGTGCCGGCGAAAGCTGGGCCGCGGCGGGGGCGCATCCCGAGCATCCGCAACACGGGCTCCAGCAGCTTTTGGCGCGGTTGAATATCTGCCGCGAGGATATCCGCGCTCTCCCCCCTCACCCCAGCCCTCTCCCGCCAGGGGAGAGGGGGCAGGGCGTGCCCGTTGGGACGGCGTCCCTTCTCCCCTTGCGGGAGAAGGACAGGATGAGGGGTGCCTTGGAGCCGGAGACTAAGCGGCGCGCCATATTTCTCAGCGAGGCGCTGCGGCCGGCGCCGGCGACGGCGGAATGGGCGCCCTTCATCCGGACTCTCAAAGAGGATGGAGCCAACCCTGCGCCCGGTCTTTCGCTCGTCGAAGCCGGCACCATCCAGGACGAGGCGGCGGCGATAGCGCTCATCCTGCGCGAAAGCCTGGAAACACAAAACCAAACCGCCGCGCTTGTTACGCCAAACGAAAGCCTCCTCGCCCGCGTCTGCCACGCGCTCGCTCGATGGGGGCTTGCCGCGACGCCCGCCGGCGCCGGAAGCGGCGATGCCTTGGCGGCCCGGGCTGTGGCCTGTGCTGCAGGCGGTAAGCCTGAAGACTTTGCAGAGCTGTTGAGGCATGGTCAGGCCGAGGCTTCAGCGCAGGTCTTTCGCATCGCTGAAATCATCGACATCGGTGTTTTGCGGCAGATGTGGCGGCCCTCGTCGCTTGCCAGCATACCGGCGGCGCTGTCGCGCGCCGGGCACGCCATCTCATCGGGTGAGGCCCGCCATCCGGCCATGAAACGGATTGCCGCGTCCGAATGGGACGCCGCTCGCAACTTTGCAACAGAGGCTATCGAGGCACTGTCGCCGCTCACCGCGCGGGCTGAAAAGCGCAATCCGCTGCCGGAATGGATTGCAGCGCACCGCGCGGTCCTATCCAATCTCGCCACCCTCGGTCTTGGCGGCGAAGAAAGTTCCGCGCTCGGCGGCCTGGAGCAAGCCGCTGCGCGGTCCCTCACACTAGACCTTGCCGATTACGCCGGCCTTTTCGCGCAAGTTGCTTTGGCTACGCGTGAAATATCCCTGGAAAGTCCTCATCCTCGCCTTTTCTTGTGGAAGCCGTTCGACGCGCGCCTCCTGACCGCGGATGTGGTTATCCTCGGCGGACTCAATGAGGGCTGCTGGCCGCAGACGCCCGGACCCGACCCCTGGCTCAATCGCCGGGATCGCGCCTTTGTAAGCTTGCCACCGGCCGAGCGCCGCATCGGCCAAGCGGCCCACGACTTCGCTGCCCTCGCAGCTTCGGCGCCGCGCGTCATCCTCACGCGGTCCAAGAAAGAGAACGGCAGTCTCGCCCGGCCAAGCCGGTGGATTTCGCGCATCCAGGCGCTCGCGGCCGGAGCTGGGCAAACGGAAGCGTTACGCCCAGAGCAGCCGTGGCTCGATTGGACAGCCGCACTGCGGGCACCCAAAATAGCAGCACCGGTTTCCAAACCGCAGCCCCGGCCCCCCCTTGCCGCGCGCCCGCGCCGCCTGAGCGTCACCGCAATAGAGACCTGGTTCGCCAACCCTTACGCCATCTACGCGCGCCATATTCTTGGCCTTGAGCCGCTCCGCCGCCTCGACGAGACGGCCGATGCGCGCGATAAGGGCATTCTTTATCACGCCGCTTTGCACGGTTTCTTCCAGGCTTATCCGGGCGCGCTGCCTGAGAATGCCGCGGACGAGCTGCTGCGCGAGCTGGACAAAGCAGCCGGAGATTTGGGCTTCAATCTCGAAAATGCGCCGTTCTGGAGGCCGCGATTCGCCCGGTTTGCGCGGTGGTTCACTGACACTGAAAGCGAGAGGCGCACCGGCGTTGAGATTCTCAAGAGCGAGGTGGGCGGCAAGCTTCGGCTTCCAGCGCCGGCCGGGCCATTCGAAATCACCGCGCGCGCCGACCGGATCGACCGCCTCGGCGATGGAGCTTTGCGCATCTACGATTTCAAGACCAGCACCAACACGGCGAGGATTTCCGCCGCGCGCGGCGCCCCGCAGCTAGCACTCGAAGGCCTGCTTGCGAAAGAAGGCGCTTTCGCGGGTATCCCAGCCAGTCCGGAGGCGGAGCTTTTCTATATCGTCGCGACAGGAGGCGAGCCACCTGGCGGCATCGTCACGCTGAAAGCACCCTGCGCGGAAGCCATCGACGCTGCCTACACCGGGACGCTGCAACGCATTGCCCGCTTCGACGATGAGGCCACGGCTTACCTATACGAAACGCGCGCGATCTTCCGCGACAAGGCCGAAAACGATCCGTATGCACACCTCGCCCGCGTGCGGGAATGGTCGGTAGAGGCAGACGATAGCGAGGCGGGCGATGACTGAGACTTTGCCGGACCAAGCGCAGCTGCTTGCCGCCGCCGAGGAAAAACAAGGGCGCGCCGCCGATCCGGGCCTGTCCGCCTGGCTTCGCGCAAATGCGGGCACCGGCAAAACCCATGTGCTCGTGCAGCGCATCTTGCGGCTCCTGCTTTCGGGAGCGAATCCGCGCTCGATCCTATGCCTGACGTTTACGAAAAACGCTGCCGCGGAGATGGAAGCGCGCGTGCTGGATAAGCTCGGCGAATGGGCAACATGCTCCCATGAAGACCTAAAAGCGAAGCTGTCCAAGCTTTTGGCGCGCGATCCCGCCGAAGCCGATATCGCGCTCGCGCGGTGCCTGTTCGCAACCGTCATCGATGCGCCGGGCGGGCTTGCCATCATGACGATCCATGGCTTTTGCGAGCGGGTACTACGCCGCTACAGCTTCGAGGCGAACGTTCCGCCGGGTTTCGCCGTGCTGACCGAGGAAGAGGCGCGCGATGCTCTGCAAGAGGCTTCGGCTGGCGCTTTCGCATCGCCTTCGTTGCGCGAGGCGCTTGAATGCGTAGCCGCCCATGCGGGCGAGGGCGAGTTTGCGCGCGTGCTGCAAGCCATGCTGGCCAAGCGCTTGGAGATTGCGCAACTCTTGAGCGTGACGGCCGAAGAGCATCCGCTTCCCGCCATCGAGGCGAGACTGCGCCGGCTTTTTAATCTCGCGCTGAAGGATACGAGGGAAGGCCTTATCGCGCGCTCCGCCGCGCTCGCCGATGCGAGCATGCTCAATGAAGCCGTTGCCGCGCTCTCAGGCGGCACGAAAACCGATTGCGATGGCGCGGTACGCTTCGAGGCTGCGCGGCGGGCAGTTGGCAACGAGGCCATCTGCACCGCTCTCAAAGCCGCCTTTACCACCAAGAGCGGCGAGCCGCGAAAATCGCTGATGACGGCTGCGGTCAAAAAGCGTGCGGAAGCGCTGCACGAGCGGCTCTCCGAGGCTCAGGACGCCTTCCTCGCTCTCGATGAAAAGATTTGCAGCCTCAAGCTGGTCGAGGCCAGCATCGCACTCCTCCGCCTCACCGAAGCGATTTTCGAGCGCTACGAGGCCGCAAAGCGCGCACGTACAGCCCTCGACTTCGACGATCTCATCGGCAAGACTTCGAGCCTTCTCACCCGGCAGGAGGCGGCCGAATGGGTGCTTTACGAGCTCGATGCACGCATCGACCACATCCTTGTCGACGAGGCGCAGGACACGAACCCCGGACAATGGACGATCGTCGAACGGCTGACTTCTGACTTCTTCACCGGCGCGGGCGCCCGCGATTGCGTGCCGACGCTGTTCGTGGTGGGCGACGAAAAGCAGTCCATCTACGGTTTTCAAGGCGCGAAGCCGGAGCTGCTTCAAGCTTTCGGTGTGCTTTACGAGCAAACGATCCGGGAAGCCGGGTTTTCGTGGTGTGAAGCCGATCTCGATCTCTCTTTCCGGACGCTGGGTCCCATCCTCACCGCGGTCGATCGTGTCTCGGCAGCGCTGCCGGGCCTGCAACAGGGCCAGATCCGGCATTTGGCATACCGCCGCGATGCCGGGGGGCTGGTCGAGCTTTGGCAGCCGGAGCGCGGCGAAAAGGAGGACAAGGGCAGCGTATGGGAACCCGATGCGCCGGCTGCTCCCGTGGCCAAGCCCGCCCAAGCGCTGGCGGCGCGCATCGCCGCGCAAATCAAACGTTGGCTCGTCAGCGGAGACAGTCTCGCCTCCCGCGGCCGCGCCATCGAACCGGGCGATATACTGATTTTGCTGCGCAAACGCGAGCCCTTGGCGAAGCTTATCCAGACCGCGCTGAAAGTTGAGGGCGTGCCCGTCGCCGGCACGGACCGTATCGCGCTGATCGACGAGCTGGCCGTCATGGACCTCCTCGCGCTCGCCGATAGTTTGCTTCAGCCCGAGGACGATCTGACGCTCGCCACTGTGCTGAAAAGTCCGTTGCTTGGGGCTAGCGAAGACGATCTCTTCAAGCTGGCTTATGGCCGCGAGTGCTCGATCTGGCAGTCATTGCAGCGCGATCCGGATTTTCGTCCGGCGGTAGAGCGTTTGAGCAGGTGGCGGGAGTTGGCGCGAAAGGTGAGCCCTTTCGATTTTTTCGCTTATATTTTGGAAGCGGAGAAGGGACGCGAAGCCTTCGGGGCAAGGCTTGGGGCCGAATGCTTCGACGCCATCGACGAGTTTCTAGCGCTTGCCGGGACGTTCAGTGCGCGGCCCTTGGCGAGCCTCGGCGAATTCGTGGTTTTCGCGAGGAAAAGCGCGTCCGAGGTGAAGCGCGAGACGGAGCAGGCGGCGCGCGAGGTCCGGATCATGACCGTACACGGCGCCAAGGGCCTCGAAGCCAACATTGTCATCCTGGCCGATACATGCGGCAACAAGGGCGCCGCGTCTGCTCCACTCTTCTTTCTGGACGACCGTTCGGGCGCGCCCAGGATCCCGGTTTGGGCTGTCAAAGGCACCGGCGGGTTGCGGCCCATCGCCGGGGAGAAGGACGAGATCAAGGCTGGCGAGCAGCGCGAGCTGGGGCGGCTTCTTTACGTGGCGATGACGCGCGCGCGCGACCGCCTTTATATTGCGGGCTTTCATAACGGCTCCCTCCCGGCAGGAAGCTGGTACGAGACAATTCAAACCGCGCTCGCGCCGGTGCTGCAGGAAGGACAAGACTTTCAGGGACGGACGGTTTGGCGGACCGGTCCGGCGCAGGAGTTCCGGGCGCCGCCGCACCGTGCGGCCAACCAGGACGGAGCCGGCCTGCCTGTGTGGCTCACCGCGCCCGCCCGGCAGGAGCGGCCGCTTACCAGTTTGTCACCCTCCCGGCTCATGCAAAACTGGGGCGCTGGCCCAGCCTCTTCCCGGCATCTGCCGGAATCAGATCGAAAAACGGCTCAGACCCGGGGAACTTTGATCCACCGGCTTTTGGAAATTCTGCCCGCGCTTGCCCCGGAGCACCGCCCGCATGCGGCGCGGCTTATTGCGTCGGCCTTCTCAGGCGAGCTTGGCGCCCAGCAAAGGCAGGACGCCGTCGCGCGCGCGCTGGCTCTTCTGCCGGCCGGAGCGCTAGCGCAATTCGAGACGAACCCTCTCTCGGAGGCAGGTCTCGGCGTAACGATCCTGGACGCCAAAGGAGAGCGCATTGCCAGCATTTTGGGGCAACCCGACCGCATTCACTTAAGCGAGGGCCGCGCGGCCGTCATTGACTACAAATCGGGCGCGCTCCCAGCCGGCGCCGAGGTGCCCCGTGCCCATCTTGCGCAGCTCGCCTGCTACCGCCTCGCACTGCAACGAATCTACCCGCACGCAGATGTCCGGGCTTCGCTTCTCAATACCAGCTCCGGCAAAACCGTTGAGGCAGCGGGCGAAGACATCGACGCGGTCCTTGAGGAGGTCTTGGCGAAGCTCACGTAATTGCTAACTATTGCGCCAATTGAGTTGACAGATGCCTGCGCACGCTTGAAGTTGTTGTAATGTATTTCTAAGCGGGTCTATCATGGTAATTCGGGAGGTGGTCGATGCGTATTCTTGAAAGATCCCTTATAAGTCTTCACATCCTAGGCAAGTTAATGACTTCATTCGGTTTCCGGCCGGAACCCGCGCAAGTCTGCTTTTCCCGCTCACGGCCGCCCTGCCCGCGCTTCTCGTCACTAAGCTGTGGAAAGTCTGTGCCGCCAATTGTTTAAGGAAAACGAATCTGGCCTCGATAGGTGTGTCAATAATGAAATGCTAGGGGCAATACCATGGCAGCAGCAAAGAAACCAGCACCAGCAGCTCCCAAGCCTGCGACAAAGGCAGCAGCGAAACCTGCAGCCGCGGCTCCCGCGAAAGCGGCGCCGAAGTCTAAGGCGAAGGGCAAGTAGCATCCCGGATTATAGCGGGGTTACGGGGCGCGATATTCGCGCCTCGTTTTTTTTTGTGCGCCAAGCATGGCGCTAAACCGCGTGGATGATGTTGCGCATTGTTCCGATTTCCACGATCTCCGATTCCATTGCATCGCCGGGCTTGAGATATTCTGGGGGCGTCCGGCCCATGCCAACGCCCGGGGGCGTCCCCGTCGCGATAACATCGCCCGGCTCCAGCGTCAGCCCGCGCGACAGCTCCGCGATAATGCGCGGCAGCTTGAAATACATATCCTTGGTATTGCCGTCCTGCTTCACGGCGCCGTTCACGCGGCAGATGAGCCGCAGATTATCGCGGTTAAGATCGCTCGCGGGCACGATCCATGGCCCCATCGGCGCATGCCCGTCGAGGCTCTTGCCCTTGAACCATTGGCCGCCGTGCCAGCTCTTTTGAATGTCGCGCGCGGTGGCGTCGTTCAAGACCGTATAGCCGAAAATGTAGTCATCGGCCTCGGCCTCCGCGATGTTCCGCCCGCGCTTGCCGATGATTGCCGCCAGCTCCACCTCCCAATCGATTTCTTTCGAGATCGCGGGATCGTAAGGGATCGGATCGAAGGGACCGTTAAGCGCGCCCGCCGCTTTTGTAAAGAACACCGGATGATCCGGCAGCTTTTGCGCCGGGTTGCGCAGGTGAGCGCCTTCCGCGAAATGCTCGAGGTAATTCCAGCCGACGCAATAAATGTTGCGGGTGAGTTTTGGGATGGGCGGCAGAAACTTGATGTCCTCGAGCTTGATCCCCGCATGGACATCTGCCGCCGCGATCTCGTGCACCTCGGCGAGACCTTGCGGGCCTGCCTCGATCAGCGCCAGCATCGAGGTGCCATCGAAGCCAAGCTGCACCTTCGCCGGATGGGCCGCTTTCGCAATATCAACCACATGCCCGTCCGGCCTCGCAATGCCGAGGCGCGGCGCGCCGCTTTCGTCTGCGTAAGTGAAGAGGCGCATTTTCGTATCGAGCGGCACTCTAATAGGCGTCATGTTCATTCCCGGCGATGCATATCCATGCGTCAGCTTGCCAGTCCGGTCAAGCGCGCAGCTCGCGACGATCATACAAAACCATTTCCGCCCTATTCAACAGCGTTCTCTTGAGGCTGCATCTTAAAGACAACGAGAATGCAATTGGCCGTATTCGCCTTTCTGCGATTGAGAATTCTGCTGGAGAAACGCTTGCGAAGGCCATTCTAGCGGCGGTTGAACCGGGAAGCCTCGTCTGCACGGACGGTGCAAGCGGTTACAGCTTTCTGGGTGGCTACGGGTACATCCATGTTCCAAGCTTCCACAAGGATGGCGCTCCAGATGACCCAACGCCATTGGCCCATCGCGTGGCTTCCCTCTTGAAACGCTGGTGGCTCGGAACGCAGCAGGGAGCCATCGGCCCGAACCATCTCGCCTATTACCTCGATGAGTTTACTTTCCGCTTCAACCGGCGAACCTCCCGCTCGCGCGGCAAGCTGTTTTACCGGCTTGCCGAAGGTGCGTTGCGAAGCGATCCCGTGCCAGCCAAAGCGCTGACACAACAGCTAGATGCGCGGGGAGTCAACTGCATAGCCCTGGATTGTTGCGCAAGTTAACTACGAAACCAAACCACTGGTTGCGGGTATGCTCAGGCGCAACCCGATGCCATTCTATGCCGAACCTGGTTTTTCTCTAGCATTATCAGAGACATAACTGCCGAGCACCGCGCTTAATACTTCAGCAAGGCGCTTTCTCCGATAATCACGCCTTAAACCGGGCAGCTCGAAGGGTCTAAAATCTGTGGCCGGAATGATTGACGCGGGAGCAGCCCAGCGCCGCTCCCGCGAAATAGCCTCCGGAAGGTCTCAGACCGACGCACCGGACTTAAGGCGTCTTCTCGCCCGCGCCTTGGCCGGTTTCAAGCGCGGCCGTCGTATCGGCAGGCCGCAGGCCGAACCACTGGCCCTTCGGCAGGAGCCGGTCCTTCAGGAAAGCGAACAGCACCGGCGGGCGCACGATCTCATAGAAATCGCGGCTTGGCGGGGCCAGCATCACCACGCCCGCAAGCGCGATGCCCATAAGCGCGGAGGCGCGCCAGGAGTGGAGGTCGAGCAGTTTCAGCGCGGTGCCGAACGATTTCTTAATGGCGGCGCCTTCGATGTCGACGGAGTAGATCTCGTCGAGCACGAGATGGATGATAAAGCCGATCAGCACGAACAGGCCCGTGAGCCAGGCGAGTGCCGCCGGCTCGTGGAAAACGCGGTCGAAGATGATGGCGGTCAGCACCATGAAGAAGGCGCCAGCCAGCAGCGAATGAAAGATTCCGCGATGCCGGGTGCGCTCGTTGAACAGCTTGTGTCCGCCATAGCGGACGGCGAGATAGACGCCGATCCAGACGATCCACAGCTCCGCGATGGAATATTGCTGCTTGAAGCTGAACAGTGCGATGAAAGCGCAAACGGCGCCGAGCGCGCTGAAGAGCATGCGCGACGGGATCGCCTTATCGAGGTCGATATCGGGCAGAATACCGCCGATCGTGCCTGCGAGCGTGAGCGTCAAGAGATAATTTTGCGGCGCGGCATGCCCCGCGAGCGCCACCGTTGCGCAAAGGCCGCTGCCAACGGCTGCGACCGCCAGATGAGTATTGAAGTTCGCCATTCGTCCCCTCCGTTAACGCGACATTAACCGATTCGCGTTCCGTGCGGCGCCTTGTCTGCCATTTGCTTGCGCGCGGCTGGGGATGATACGGAATCCGGTTGAATGGTTCACCTACCGGTGTCATCCCGGAAATGCCAGAGGCATTATCCGGGATCTTCGCAAATGAAGGCGCCTTTTAAGATCCCGGATACGGCGCGAGCGCCGTTCCGGGGTGACGGGCGCGGAAGCATTCAACCGGATCCGATATGACGCGGCCTGGGCTGCAGCGCAATCTCATGCTGCTCCGTCTGAAGCCGGCAAAATTGGCATCGCGGGGTCTTGGCAAGGCCCGATGACAACCCGCCGCACCCCCATTTGACCGCGCACTACAGGTTCAAGTCAGTGGCCGGCAGGCTGCGGGCCACTGGGCGGTCTCAACGCCGTCGCCAAGATCGGCCTCAACGAGGCGGCGGCGGACTTCGAACAGCTGATCGAGCAAGGCGGGCTCGGCGCGGTTGTAGGCGGCAGCGTCGGGCGCGCGCTTGACCACCACGCCCAGCACCTCGGTGATGGCATTGCCGATCGAGTTCTGGCTGATGGTCACAATCAGCTTGCCTTCGTCGTTGCGGTAGATCAGCTGCTTGAAGGCCGGCTGCCAGCGGATTGCGTTGGCGTACTTAGCGTCGTGAATGCAGCGGTCGCGCACCATCCTGGCCGTTTTCAGGAAGTCGTTGTTGAACAAGAGCTTGTCTTCGACGAGGGCCGGAAAGTACAGGTCGGGCAGCATGGGCGCGTTGCGCGTGGAGACCTGGCTGAAAAAGCTCCGGTAGAAATCCAGAAAGCCTTCGAGGATCGCGTCGTATTCCTTCCAGAAGCGCACTTCGCGCAGCATGGGCGCGCCGCCAGCGATCTCCCAGCTGGGCAGCCCTTGCGGATAGCCGGTGAGGGCGATGCGGCATGACCCCTCGCGGCAAGGCCGCAAGATCCTCAAATCGAGGCCTTCGAAGAAAGCGCGATAGACGTCGCGCATGTATGCCTGGAACAGCGAATGCTGGCCGCCATCGGTGAGGTTGGGGTTGCCGGGTTCCGCCAGCGGGGCAGCGGCGAGCCCGGCCTTGTCGAAGACGATGAAGTGGTTGTGCAGCATGCGGATGCTCGGAACGCCCGGCGAGCTGAGCGGCCAGGTGGCGTCGAGGCTCGCTTCCCCCGACAGCACCAGATGTCCATCGGGATCGGGATAGCGATCGAGCATGAACTCGATGATGATCTGGTTCATGCGGTTCCAGACATTCCTTGCCGGCGCCGGCACCTGCGTGCGCCGCACTGGCCGGCCGAGGGGGTCGAGGATGCGCTGGGAGGTGTTGTAAATGATCGAAGTGTCGAAGAGGTTGCTGTGACCTAACGCCTTGCGGTACAGCAGCAGGCCTTCTGGATTCTGCAACAGCCCGTTGTTGTGCGTGAGATCGGCCAAGTTTTCGGCACTGTTGAAGAACTCGTTTGGCGTCATTCCCTCCGGAACGGTGAGCGGGATCGGGCGGAAAGGCGTTAGGATCTCGCGTGGGGCGGTTTGCATCGGTGGCTACCTTGGTGCTTGGTCAGGCGGCGACAATAGCCGCGGCACAGCTGTGCCGCAACTCCGGGGATTGTCCGCTACGCTCAAGGCTCAATCGAGGGCTGGCCTGCAACGATATCCACCGCACGCCGGCATCCATGACGGCCGGAAGCATTGCGGTGTGCCAAACGGCTCAGGCGCCTCTGAACCCAGTATTGCGGACGCTGTTCGCACTGCTGGCTCGGGGACACCGCTAAAATGGAGGCGCACGAACCTCATTCCGGCGGGGCTGAACGTAACCTGGCTGGGCATAGCGCGCTCCAGCGCAAAATAAACCGTTGCGGGAGCGCGGCACTGAAATTAGACATGGTGCACTCACAGCAGAGACAACCATGGCAAAATCACAAATCGACGAGGCGACGGTAAAGCGGATCGCGCATCTGTCGCGGCTCAGGATCTCGGAGCAGGAAGCGCAAAGCCTGAAGCGCGAGCTGAATGGCATTCTGGCCTGGGTCGAGGAGCTGAATGCGATCCCGGCCGGGGACGTCGAGCCACTGACTTCCGCCGGCGCGGCGAAGCTCAAAATGCGCGCCGACGTGGTGACCGATGGCGGCCGCCCCGCGGACATCCTAAAAAACGCGCCTAAATCCGAAGATTGTTTCTTCCTCGTTCCGAAGGTTATCGAATAACCCATGTCATTGAATGAGTTGACTATTGCCGAAGCGAGCGAGAAGCTGCGCTTGAAAGAGATCAAGGCAACCGAGCTGACGGAAGCGTGCCTTGCCGCCATCGAGGCCGGCAACAAGGCGCTGAACGCCTTCATAGTTGTGACCGCCGATAAGGCGATGGAAGCCGCCAAGGAGTCGGACAAGCGGCTGAGCGCGAAATCGAAGACCGGCATCCGTGCGCTCGAAGGCATTCCGCTCGGGATCAAGGACCTCTATTGCACCAAGGGCGTGCGCACCACGGCCTGCTCGCACATCCTTGCGAATTTCGAGCCAACTTACGAGTCGACCGTAACGCAGAACCTCTGGGACGCGGGCGCGGTCATGCTCGGCAAGCTCAATATGGACGAGTTCGCGATGGGCTCGTCCAACGAGACGAGCTATTTCGGGCCGTGCGTCAGCCCCTGGCGCGCCGCAAACAGCGCGGAAAAGCTCGTGCCCGGCGGTTCGTCCGGCGGCTCGGCCGCGGCGGTCGCGGCTGGGCTTTGCCTCGGCGCAACCGCATCGGATACCGGCGGTTCGATCCGTCAGCCCGCGGCGTTCACGGGCACGGTCGGCATCAAGCCCACCTATGGCCGCTGTTCGCGGTGGGGCATGGTCGCGTTTGCGTCCTCGCTCGACCAGGCCGGCCCGATCGCGCGCTCGATCAAGGATGCCGCCCTGCTGCTCCAAGCCATGGCAAGCCACGATCTCAAAGATTCGACGAGCGTCGACTTGCCGGTGCCCGATTTGGAGAAGGCGCTCGGGCAACCCGTGAAAGGCCTCAAAGTCGGCATTCCGAAAGAATACCGCGTGGACGGCATGGCGGCAGAAATCGAGGCGCTTTGGCAAAAAGGCATCGAGATCTTTAGACAAGCCGGTGCGAAGATTGTGGATGTGAGCTTGCCGTACACCAAGGCCGCGCTTCCCGCATACTACATCGTGGCGCCTGCAGAGGCTTCGTCCAACCTCGCCCGTTACGATGGCGTGCGTTACGGGCTTCGCGTGAATGGCAAAGACATTACTGGCATGTATGAGGCGACGCGCGCCGAGGGCTTCGGTACTGAGGTGAAGCGCCGCATCCTGATCGGCACCTACGTGCTCTCGGCCGGCTATTACGACGCCTATTATTTGAAGGCTCAGAAAGTTCGCAGCCTGATCAAGCGGGATTTCGACCAGGCATTCGAAAAGGTTGACGTCATCCTGACGCCGGCTACGCCGACGGCAGCTTTTGCGCTTGGAAGCCAGGGCGGCGCCGATCCGGTTGCCATGTATTTGAACGACATTTTTACCGTGACCGTGAACATGGCGGGTCTGCCCGGGCTGTCGGTGCCCGGCGGCTGCTCGTCAGAGGGCCTTCCGCTCGGGCTTCAGATAATCGGCAAGCCGTTCGACGAAGGACTTGTTTTGCGCGCAGGGCAAGTGATCGAAGATGCGGTTGGCCGCATGCCCATCCCTGCGCCGTGGTGGCGCGAAGGCGATGCCGCGGGGACCAAGAGTGCGGGCTCTCAGAAAACCCCCGCAAAAAAACCGGCGGCGAAAAGCGGGCCGGCCGGGGCAGGCAAGGCAGCGCCGAAAAAGCCGGCGTCCAAATCCAAATCGGGAAAAAAGCTCAATGGCGCTTCGTAAAGCGGAAGAGTGCGAAAACATGGATCAGGTGCGCGTCGAGATCGACCGCATCGACGACGCGCTCATCGATCTTGTCGCCGAGCGCTTCGCCTATGTGGACCGCGCTTGGCAGCTCAAGACCAATCCGGCGGAGGCGACCGTGCCGTGGCGCATCCGCCAGGTGATCGACAAAGTCGAGGCGCGCGCCAAGGAGCGCGGATTACCGCCCGAACTTGCCGTTGCGCTCTGGCGTCAAATGATTGGCTGGTTTATTCAGTACGAGGAAGAGAAGCTCGCGAAACGGTCCGAAGACCCGAAAGAGTAAGGCGATGAAGCTCAGATTGCTTGCGTTCCTTTTTGCCGCGGCGGCCATTGCCACGGCATGTGTGAATTTCGAAGCGAAGGCTGAAAATTACGATCTCACGGTCGAGGTCAGCGGGCTGCACAATTTTAACGGCCAGGTCATACTGATACTTTGGCCGGGGGAGAGCGAAGCGTCGAAATTCCCCGATCCAGGCAAAATGCAATCGCGCGACGAGCACGATGCCGGTGTCGTTTGCGACTTCCAGAAATACGCGATCTGCAGCAGACGGGTCGAGAGCTTGCAAAATCTCACGGTCTTCTACACGTTCAAGTCGGTGCCTGAAGGCGATTACGCGGTCTTCGCGTTCCATGACGAGAACAACAACGGCATTCTCGATACCGGTTTTATGCAAAGGCCGCTTGAAGCGCGCGGCTTTAGCCAGGTCCTGCCCGAGGAGTTGAAGCCCTTTTCGCGCAAGATCCCCTTCCAGCGGGCGAAATTCAAACTGAGCGGGCCGAAGTCCATCACCATTGGGTTGAAATATCCGCCGCGCCTGTAGCTCCGGTTACCGGCCGGCCACCGATACCGGATGGCATTAACAATGACCCATGTAGTGCCGTTCCCGCAAAGGAGCATGTGAGAAAATCGAAATGCCAAGTTCCCAGATAAGCTACGAACGTCATTCCCGCGAAAGAGCGTGTGAAAAAATTGGCGCGTTCGCAACAAACTCAGTCGTCATGGCCCGGCTTGACCGGGCCATCCATGAAAAATCCAATGCACTCAGTATGTTGCTGGATGGCCGGGTCAAGCCCGGCCATGACAGTGGGGCTCTGACTCGATTTTTTCACACGCTCGAAGGCGTCGAAAGGGCCAAGACTTCCAGCACTTGGTACGACATAACATAGCGGACGAAAGTTTATGATTGAGACAAGACGGGAAAACCTGATCGAGGGCGCAACCGGCGCCTGGGAAGTCATTGTGGGCTTGGAGGTTCATGCCCAGGTGCTTTCGAACTCGAAGCTCTTCTCTGGGGCTTCGGCAGCGTTCGGCGGCGAGCCGAACTCCCATGTCAGCCTTGTCGATGCGGCGATGCCCGGAATGCTGCCGGTCATCAACGAGGAATGCGTGGCGCAGGCCGTGCGCACCGGCCTCGGGCTTAAGGCGCGGATCAACCATCGCTCGGTTTTCGACCGGAAGAATTACTTCTATCCCGATCTGCCGCAAGGCTATCAGATTTCGCAGTTCAAGCACCCCATCGTTGGCGAGGGCGTCGTCACCGTCGATCTCAAGACCTATTCCTTCGAGGTCGGCATCGAGCGGTTGCATCTGGAGCAGGATGCCGGCAAAAGCCTGCACGATCAGCATGACGAATACTCCTTCGTGGACCTGAATCGCGCGGGCGTGGGCCTGATGGAGATCGTGTCGAAGCCCGACATCCGCTCGTCCGAGGAGGCCAAGGCCTATATCAGCAAGTTGCGCACAATCATGCGCTATCTCGGCACGTGCGACGGCAACATGGAGGAGGGCAGCTTGCGCGCCGACGTGAACGTCTCGGTGCGACGGCCCGGCGATGAGCTCGGGACGCGCTGCGAGATCAAGAATATGAACTCCATCCGCTTCATCGGCCAAGCCATCGAATATGAGGCGCGCCGCCAGATCGAAGTTCTTGAGGACGGCGGAACCATCAAGCAGCAAACGCTGCTGTTCGATCCAAAAACCGGTGAAACCAGGCCCATGCGCTCCAAGGAAGAGGCGCACGATTACCGCTATTTTCCAGATCCCGATCTCCTGCCGCTCGTGCTTTCCGATGCCTTTGTGAAGAGGCTTCAAAAGGGCCTGCCCGAGCTGCCGGACGAAAAACGCGCGCGCTTTATCAAGGATTACGCGCTTTCGCCCTATGACGCGGGCGTGCTGATCGCCGACCGGGCCTCTGCGGATTTCTTCGAGGCCGTCGCCAAGGGCCGCGACGCTAAGCTCGCCGCCAATTGGATCATGGGCGATTTCTTTGCGGCCCTGAACAAGACGGGCAAGGACATTTCGAATAGCCCGGTTCCGGCCGCCCATCTCGGCGAGCTGATCGATTTGATCTCCACGAACGTGATCTCGGGGCGCATCGCCAAGGAAGTGTTCGAGATCATGCTCGAGACGGGGCACGCGCCAGCGCAGATTGTGGAAGAGCGCGGCCTGAAGCAGGTCACCGACACCGGCGCCATCGAGAAGGTCGTGGACGGGATCATCGCCGCGAACCCGAAGCAGGTCGAGCAGGTGCAGGTGAAGCCGAAAACGCTCGGCTGGTTCGTCGGCCAGGTGATGAAGGCGACGGGCGGGAAGGCCAACCCCGACGCGGTCAACGCCATCCTGCGGCAAAAGCTGAAGGTGCCGGAGGAGGTTTAGGACCTGGTTCCCTCCGGGGCTGGTGGACAAAATCTAACGCTTGGCGCCCACACCCGGTGCGGCTCCGACGGCAGTAGGCCGTAAGCGGTTATTGGGCGTGGTTTTGCTTGCGAACGCTATCGGGGGTGGAGCGGAATATTTGGCCGCTTGGTGCTAAGTCTCGGCCCATACAAATTTGAAATTCGTCAAGACACTATCAGCCAGAATGTAAATCCCCTGATAATCGTACTTGCGACCTAGTTTTGGCTGCCAATAGCTTCCATGCGCGAGGTGATGTCTAAATTTGAATGCGTCGACCAACTCACTGATGAGACGGCCTGTTTCAGGACGCTCTCTCCGCCAAGTTACAAATATATCATCCTCTAGCCGGATCTTTGAACCTTTCTCTTTTTCCACGTCACGAAACGCCCTTGAGAGAGGATCGCGTTTCCTTTTCTGGCAACGTAGCAGGAAGTCGACACGGAAGGCGGCTTCCAATCGGACCAGAATAGCAAGTGCGGAGCGAAGGTCCGTCTCCGCTAGCCTCTCCGCCAACACGGCTGCGAGAGGCTGCCCAACTAAGCGAAGAGGAAGGTTGGTGTTCGCCGGTGACAGGAAATGCCGCAGGGCTGCGACCGCATCTTGATGGTAGGCTGGAATATCGTCTATCGAAACGGCGCTCAATGTCAGAGCGACGCGCTTAGGCATTTACCACTGCCAGAATCATGTCGAAGAATGCCTCCTGAGTAAAGTCGATAAATGTTAGATCAGGCGGATTGGACGCTATCTTCCAGGCCCACTCAATCGGCTCTGCCGGTTGGCTTACTTGAGAAGGTGGCGTTGTGCCCACTCTCGCCGTCACTTTGAAAAGTGAGCGGGCACTGGTCGCTTTCTTGTTGACGAGAAGCAGCCGTGCCTCCCCGGCAGGACCGAGCACATCGACCCGTCCCTTTGTACCGATAAACAGAGTACCTATTGGAGTGAATTTGATTTGTTGCGGCCCAATTATGAGAACCATTTGCTTGGCAGTGTATATACCTATACTTTCTTCAGATCTCTCGATTGGGCTATACTCGCATCGTGCTTGCCCTGCAGTGAGATAGCCTTTCAAGAAGATCTCTATTTGCTTATAGAGTTCATCCAAATAGCCAAGCCATTCATCGCGCTGCTGTCTCCCCCAGGCCATTTTGTCGGCGGCTGAAACAGTATGCTGGCGCTTCACGAATTCGTCGAAGTCTGCCCTGGGCATTGGTTTTTCTCCCGTGAAACTGCCTGCAGGAGCTGAACAGCAGTGGCTCAAGGCTCGGTAGGATGCTAGCGTCCCTTATATCTCGCTTTGCGCGGGTCTCCAAAGGAAAAGCCGATGGCATGGCGTGGGCATCGATGCTCACCGTGAGTCCGCTTTTGACGCCTTTGCTACCAACATATACTCACTTTGAGGTTTTCCGCAATCGACCCCGACCTGACATACCAGGGTACCAAGCGTAAGATATTGACCATTAGTGCGGCGGACGATGCTTCGATCATGGCGGACGCGATAAGGCTCTGTCCTTCCCCCTACGACAGGGTCTAACCTCCTGCTAAAGCCGCAATCCTGTGTTGAACCTTAAATTTAGAGAAACCCGGTGGAAGTGTCATGACGATCCAACGAAACGGGAGCGCGCGGGCGCTATTCGGTTCCCTAATTGCTTTGCTCCTGACTGCGAAAGCGTCGCTGGCAGCAGATTGCACAAGCTCTGAGACAGCTCCCAAGATCAGCGTCCAGATGCCTGCCCAGGCACCCGTCCGGGCGGGCGACCCGGTCGAAATCCGCTGGACCAGCGAAGCGCATAGAAGCGAGGACTGCCGTTACCCGCTCTATCTCGTGTTCACAACCAGCGCACGGGTGCGATTTGAAGGCGACGGGTTTCTCGCCATGCCAGCCGGTGGCGAAGGCCCTTACGGCATTGACGAAAAGCTAGACCGGACGCGCGTC
Organism: Rhodomicrobium sp.; assembly: GCA_052145435.1. Lineage (GTDB taxonomy): Bacteria > Pseudomonadota > Alphaproteobacteria > Rhizobiales > Rhodomicrobiaceae > Rhodomicrobium. The sequence goes on from JBKQOR010000206.1 coordinate 37,717, forward strand.
TTTATTCCTTTGCATGCATTGCCTGAAGTGGCGTCGGGCAGCTTCAAAGTGAAATTCTACAGTGCCGGTGCGAACGCGGTCAGCTGGTTCGTTACCGGGCTATCGGCCGATTTCCGGGACCCCGAGCGGCGAGCCTCCAAAGTGCTCGCAGCTGCCGGAGAGCCTCTGAGAGTGGCCGTCGGGAACGGCAAGCCCGCGATCGTGGTGCGGGATTCTTTTGCGCCAGATATCGCAACCGCGGGAGCGAAAATCGAGCATCCCAGGAAAAAGATCGTCTCCAACTCGAATGAGTTCGAGCTGCAGGTGTATGACAAATTTTACCGCGTGTATGACATACGGAGCGGCGAACTCGTCATCGAACGCGCCGGTAGAAACCCAAATTTTTCGCCTTCGAGCCGCTTCATTGGCGCCTTTGCGGACGGCCCAGGCTTCGAGATCACCGATCTCTATTCCGATAGCGTGGCCGTAATGAGTGGCGCGCTTGGGGGGTATGCGGGCAAAGCTCATCTGGCAGCCTGGAGCCGCAGCGATGCGTTGGTGGCGTTGAGCTTCTGGGGCTATGGCGGCGTTTACGTTCAACAAACTTTGGTCGACGGTCCAGGACTTGGCGATGGGACGGCGAGCTGTCATGCCTGCCAGGGTATTGGCACCGCTTTGACGGTCAACTACGATACGGGAATAGTTGCTTGGTCGGGTCAGGAGCAAGGCTGGGCTAGCTTATTCGACAGGACGGCCGGCTCTCAGCAAGCCAAGGCCCTTGCCGGAAAGGAGGTTCCGGACACGGCTGAAGATCTCTCGGGCTTCGAACGCCGGCAGACGATTGAGGAAAAATCATCGCTGGAACAGCTGACTGAATTTGGGAGCAAATACTTTTTTGACGCGGCGGCTTTATTGAAAGGGCTTCCCAAGGATCAAGATGTCACAAATTACGATGGCAAAGCTTGGCATCTCGGCGATGAGATCCGGCTCAGTCATGTTTGCACGCAAGATGCAGCCGATAACTGCTCCTCGCTAGGTGTGGAGAGCGCGGAGGGCAGGGCCGCACTGATGGCGCTTGCCCAGCATCGCGTCGAACACCGCGGCTATAAAAGAGATAGCCGGCCGGCCGCGCAATTCGCCGACGCCCGCCTCGTCACTGCGCGTGCGGTATTGAGCAGTCCCGGCTCAAACCGGGATCGCAACATTTGGCGCCGTCTGGAGCAGCTTGGGGCGCCCGTGCGCGATGCGGACAGAGTTGAAGTGCCTGTGGAGACTTTCACTTGGCGGGTGGCCTTCGACAAGCCGAAACTGATCGTTGACAAAGTGGCGGCGAAAATTCCGTCCGCCCGGCAAATTATGGTGATCCCAAGCGGCAGCTTTACGGAACTTCCCGAAGAGGTGGACGGGCAGCATGAGCTTCAGAAAATCAACCCAAAAAGGGTCAGGCAGATCGCAAACTGGAAAATCGGGAAGCTTGAATATTGGCTGATTCAGGAGGACTACCAAACCGGCAATTTGGCAACGCCCACCGATCAATATCTTCACATCGTATCGGGCAATGCCTCCGGCCTCTTAAGGATCATCGACTTGAGCACGCGGCTTGCCGCCGATGGAACGCTGGCGCGGGCAACGGATCAGGAAAGCGAACTCGCTCATCTGTGGCCATCCGATGTCGATATCGTAACGGTTTCGGCTGACAGATATCTCTTGGCATCCGGGCATTGGCTTCACGGCCGCGACCGGTGGGGGCTCGTCTACGATCTGAAGCGGGACAAGACCTTATTCTTTAAAGGCGCGCTCCCGGAAGGCACAACAACGAAATCTCTGTCTATAACGGACAATGGACGCTTATTCGTTGCCGCCAATAGTAATGGCCAAGTCTATTTTTATAACATCAATTCGGGAGAGCAGGTTCTCACCGGAAATTATGTCGACGATGAGCTGGTTATATACGACGCCAATGGCTACTATATGTCCACCTACGAAGGTAGCCAGTTCGTCTTCCTGAAATTTCCGGGGCTGCCGGGCTATCTGTCATTCAAGCAATTCGCAAAGGTGTTGCAACGGCCCGACATCATCAAGGGGATTTTTTACGGCACCGAAGCTGCAGCAAAGCCCGATTTGAGCCCGCCGCCCCGCCTCACGCTGAGCGCTCAGGCCGCGGCCGGGGAACCCGGTACATTGCGCATTTCGATATCGGCAACCTCCTTGCGTGAGCTTGCCAAGCTGCGTCTGTACCTCGACGGCCAACTCTGGAATGAACGCACAATCGGCGGGCGGGAGCTCCGCTCCGATGAGAATGCTGTGATCCCGGCACAAACGCGGTGGCTGACGGCGGTTGCGGCCGACGATTCCGGCAGCGAAAGCGTGCCCGTCACGGCTGAGATTCCGCGCGACAACCGCCCAAGCAACCGGAAGCTCTATTTGCTCGCGGCCGGTACGAATACCTATTCGGACTTGCCGCCAAACCGGCAATTGCGATTTGCGGTCGCCGATGCGAAAAGTTTTGTGTCGGCAGTGAAAGCGCAAAACAGCGGATACTATAAGTCCATCGAGGCGATACCGTTCCTGGATGCGCCCGGATTAAAGACAGAATTGCCAAAGACGCTGAGGTCCATGGCTCTAAGCGCAAGGCAAGACGACACCATAATGCTGTTCGTGTCTGGGCATGGATACAGGGCTCCCAACAATAAACTTTACCTCGTGCTCGGCGATAGCAAGCGCGGCCGCTTGGAGGAGACGTCGTTGTCTTGGGACGACCTGGCGCATGCTTTCGAGGGGACGAGAGCCAGGATCGTCGTTTTCATCGATGCCTGCCACTCCGGCGCGGTCCCCGATGGAGGCAGCAACGATGAGATTGCCGATGCACTATCGGCGCAACAAGTTCGCTTCACTGTCCTTGCGGCGGCCAAGGGCCGTCAAGAAAGCTTCGAAAGGGATGCGCTGGGAGGCGGCGTCTTCACCAGCGCCATCGTCAAGGCCATTACCGGTAACCGGGCAGCCCTCGACACAAACAACAATGGCGTGATCGAGCTCAGCGAACTTTACAGCAAGATCAAGCCTTTGGTGCTGACCGAGATGCATGGGAAGCAGACCCCGTGGCTGGCGCGGGCCGATATGGTGGGCGAGGTGCCCTTGTTCTGAAGAGACCCGGAGTTCAACCGCAAGAGCCGCGGCTGCCAGTCTGGCGGGATTAACGGGCGCGGCATCCGGCGGCCGGGACCCAAAAACACCGCCGGGTTTTCTAATAGACTGCGGGGCGGAAAGGCTTCCGTTGCGCGGGTGGCGCAATGCTGCTCTGTGGCAGGGCCTATCGACAACCGCCGCTATTGCAGGCATAGATGCGGCAATATGCGTCAGCCTTAGCCCGCCTTCCACTTACGAGGTGCTCCATGCCATATGCGATCCGCGTTCATGCGTCAGGCGGCCCAGAAGTCATGCAATGGGAGGAGGTCCAGGTTGGGGAGCCCGGACCCGGCCAGGCGAAGGTCAAGCAGCACGCGGCGGGCGTGAACTTTATCGACGTCTATCACCGCACCGGACTTTATCCGGTACCGTCCATGCCGTTCACGCCCGGCAGCGAAGGCTCCGGACAAGTCGTGGCCGTGGGCGAGGGCGTAACCGATGTCGCCGTGGACGACCGCGTCGCCTATGCGGGCGCGCTTGGCGGGTATGCCGAGGAGCGGCTGATCCCCGCCGATAAGCTCGTGAAGCTGCCTAAGGAAATCTCCTACGAGACCGCCGCGGCGATGATGCTGCAGGGCATGACCGTGCGCTATCTTGTCAAGCAGACCTATCCGGTCACGAAGGAGAGCGTCATCCTCTGGCACGCCGCTGCCGGCGGCGTGGGCCTCATCGCCTGCCAATGGGCGGCCTACATTGGCGCAACCGTCATCGGCACCGTGGGCTCCGATGAGAAGGCCAAGCTTGCCAAGGAGAATGGCTGCACGCATGTCATCAACTACCGCACCGAGGATTTCGTGGCGCGGGTGAAAGAAATCACGGGCGGCAAAGGCGTGGATGTGGCCTACGACTCCGTCGGCAAGGACACCTTCCCGAAATCGCTCGATTGCATCAAGCCGCGCGGCCTGTGGGTGAGCTTCGGCAACGCGTCGGGCGCCGTGCCGCCCTTCGATCTGGGCATCCTCGCGCAGAAGGGATCGCTCTATGCGACGCGGCCAACGCTTTTCACCCATATCGCCTCGCGGGAGCAGCTCCTCGAATCCGCCAACGATCTCATGGACATGGTGCGCCTTGGCCGCGTTAAGATCCGGGTGACGAAAACCTATTCCATGGCGGAGGCAGCGCAGGCCCATCGCGATCTCGAAAGCCGCGCAACCACGGGCTCCATCGTGCTTCTCGCCGATTATGCCGAGCGGCGAATCACGCCCATCTACGGGGACAGCGGCATCGGCGACGAGTAAAAAGTTCCCCTCATCCTGTCCTTCCCCCGTCCCGCATCCGCAAGCGGACGCGGGCTGCACGCTCGCCAAGGTGAGCGTGCAGGGAGAAGGGACCCCGTTGCAGAGGCCGCAGCCTGCTCCCTCTCCCCTCGCGGGAGAGGGCTGGGGTGAGGGGGGCTTCAAAGCTCAATCAACAAGAGGTTGAAGCCCCGATAGCCCGCGGTCTGGACGCGGGCGGAGCGGGCTTCTATAGCTGGCGAAAGCCAGCTTTTCTTATTTGGAGGCGACCGGTGCTCGATCTCAAATGGATCCGGGAAAACCCGTTAGCTTTGGACAAGGGCCTTGCGCGCCGCAACTTCAGCCTGAAGCCGGAGGACGTGCCGGGACCCTACCGCGAGCGCAAGACCGTCTCGGCGATTATTCTCGCGCTCGACGAGGACCGGCGCGCCAATACCAAGGCGCTGCAGGACTGCCAAGCGCGGCGCAACGCGGCCTCGAAGGAGATCGGCAAGGCGAAGGGCAAGGGCGGCGATCCGGCGAAGGCCGAGGCGCTGATGGCCGAGGTCGCCGAGCTGAAGGTGAAGATCGCGGAGGGCGAAGCCCGCGAGCGCGAGCTTGATGCGCAGATGCAGGCCCTGCTCGCGGGCATCCCGAACCTGCTTCTGCCGGACGTGCCGGACGGCCCGGACGAGAGCGCGAATGTGGAGCTGCGCAAATGGGGCAAGCCGCGCAACTTCAAGAAGGAAGGCTTCGAGCCGAAGCAGCATTTCGAGATCGGCGAAGCGCTGGGGCTGATGGATTTCGAGGCGGCGGCGAAGATTTCCGGCGCGCGGTTCACGGTGCTGAAGGGGGGGCTTGCCAAGCTCGAGCGCGCGCTCGGTCAGTTCATGCTCGACGTGCAAACCAGCGAGCATGGCTATACCGAGGTTAGCCCTCCGCTTCTTGTGGAGGACAGGGCTGTATTTGGAACAGCTCAACTACCAAAATTTGGTGATGATCTATTCGCAGTCTACGCAGGACCGGCCGGCAACAGAGGATTTCTCAGAACTATTCAGCTTGGTTTCCTTTCCCAAGTTGATGCCGCTAGGTCCGCAGAAGACGAAAAAGAACTTGGGCGATTGTTGTCTTTGGACGACGACAGTGTGATTGCCAATGCGTTTTGGCTTATCCCAACCTCAGAGGTTCCGCTGACAAATCTAGTTCGGGAAAGCATCCTCGCCGAGGCCGATCTGCCCTATCGCTTCACGGCGCTGACGCCGTGCTTCCGCGCGGAGGCGGGCGCAGCCGGCAAGGACACGCGCGGCATGATCCGGCAGCATCAGTTCTACAAGGTCGAGATGGTCGCCATCACAGCGGCGGACGGGTCCGAGGCCGAGCATCAGCGCATGACCAAATGCGCCGAGGAGATCCTGAAGCGGCTCGAACTGCCCTACCGCGTCGTTGTGCTCTGCTCGGGCGACACCGGCTTCGCCTCCCGCAAAACCCACGATATCGAGGTCTGGCTGCCCGGCCAGAACGCCTACCGCGAGATTTCGAGCTGCTCGAACTGCGGCGACTTCCAGGCGCGACGCATGCAGGCGCGCTACCGGCCGGCCGAGGGCAAGGACATCCAGTTCGTGCATACGCTGAACGGCTCGGGCCTCGCGGTCGGGCGCACGCTTATCGCCGTCATGGAGAACTATCAGGAGAAGGACGGCAGCATCCGAATCCCTGAGGTGCTGCGGCGCTACATGGGCGGGCTTGAAACCATCGCCGGCCGTTCCGGCTAAACCGGGCTCTCTGCGGATCTCATTGGGCCAGCAGCGGGTATTTGCCGGGATGGGCAATGATCTCTGCCGAAAGGTCGAAATCCAAATCGGGCCAGTGCCCGGGCGACGGGCGCGTGCTTTCCGGCCCATCGAACTCGTGGCCGTTCTGTATGGACCGGCCGTCTGAAATCGATGCAACGGTGAGGACTGGTCTTGCGCTTCTGTATCCGGCCCGTCATTGGAGCCTAACTGCTCCTGGCCATGATGGAGATCTTCCCGGCGCCCTGCCGGGAGTGCACCGCGTTCCGGCCGGCAACCCTGATCTTCGATCTTCAGTACCGCTTCAGGTGCAGTCACTGCGGCCGGCACGACGGCTTCGGGATTACCCTGAGGGATGAGCGTGACCGCGGCGGCAGCGCCAAATCTGGAAACAGGCGCGTGATCGTGCCCGGCCGTGAGTGGCACGAAGAAGCCTGAGCTATTCGGGTATCTTTGGCATCTCCAGCACGTCCATAAGATTCGAGCGGCCCATCAGCCAATCGAGAGACACCCCAAGCTTGTCGGCGATCTGGCAGACGCGATAAAGGTCGAGCGCACCAGGACCGCAGACGGTGAGGTTTATGGCGCGGCGGCCGCCGAGGCCGATGCTGGAGCACACCTTGGCCTCGGTCGTATTACGGGCGCGGCATGCCTCGGCGAGGCGCTCGCGAA
>JBKQOR010000207.1:0-18222 GCA_052145435.1 Rhodomicrobium sp.
ATCCAATTGAGCCTAGCCAGCAATACGCTGACGGACACGAAACTGAACGACCTCGGGCAAAACATCATCCGCCCGAGACTGGCGGTCGTTCGCGGTGCTTCGGTGCCTTATCCATATGGCGGCAAGCCTCGCGTTATTATGGTCAGCCTTAATCAGGAAGCGTTGCAGGCGCGCAACCTGACCCCTGAGGATGTCAGCCAGGCGCTGACCACCCAGAACGTCATCATGCCTTCCGGCGACGTGAAGATGGGGAGCAAAGACTACACTGTCTCGATGAACAATAGCCCGAGTCTAATTCAGACAATTAATAATTTTCCGCTGAAAACGATCAACGGCAAAACGGCTTTCCTGCGCGACATAGGGCACGTTCATGACGGCTATCAGATCCAGACCAATTCGGTGACGCAGAACGGCCTTCCGGGCGCCCTGATGCTGGTGCGCAAGACCGGCGGCGTATCCACGCTGGCCGTGATCGACGGTATCAAGAATGTCATCCCCGAGATTGTTAAGGATTTGCCGCTTGGTGTGACGCTGAAGCCGATCTTCGATCAATCTATCTTCGTGCATGCCGCCCTGGACAGCGTGATCATGGGCGGTTTGATGGCCGCGGGGCTGACGGCCCTTATGATCCTCTTGTTCTTGGGCAATTGGCGGCTGACTGTGATTATCCTGGCGTCGATACCGCTCTCGATCATCACGGCCGTTCTCGTCCTCTACGTATTTGGACAAACACTCAATACGATGACGCTTGGCGGTTTCGCTCTCGCGGTCGGCATCCTGGTCGATAATGGAACCGTCGTGATCGAGAATATTGAGCGCCATGTAGGCTTGGGCGAGGCTTTGGAGCATGCCATTCTTGAGGGCACCGCCGAGGTTGGCGTTCCAACGCTGCTCGCGACGCTTTCGATCAGTTTAGTGTTCGTGCCGGTGTTCCTGCTGACAGGAACCGCAAAGTATCTCTTTTCTCCGCTCTCGCTCTCGGTGATCATCTCGCTCGTTGCGAGCTTGGTGCTGTCCTTTACCCTGGTGCCGGTTCTGTTCAAATTCCTGATGCGCTCGCAGGTGCACGCCGATGGGCACAGCGGCGGCGCGCAAGCGGCGCACTCCGAGCCGGCCCGCGGGGGGTTTAACCCATTCGGCTACATTCACCACTCCTTCGAGCACGGCTTCGTGAGTTTGCGCGAGGGGCACCGCAACACTTTGGCCTGGATGGTGGACCGGCCGCTCCCCGCGGTGCTTTTCTTTGCAATCCTAATCGGTGCTTCGCTTACCCTATTCCCGCGCCTTGGCATGGATTTCTTCCCGAAAATCGATGCGGGTCAGATGCGCTTGCATGTCCGTGCGCCCCCAGGGACGAGGATAGAGCAGACTCAAAGCTATTTTGCGCAGGTCGAACACGCCATCCGGGAAATTGTTGGCGATAACCAGATCGACGTTATTCTCGACAACATCGGCTTGCCCTATAGCGGCATCAATATAGCGCTCAGCGATACGGCTACCGTTGGGCCGATGGACGGCGAGATCTTGATCTCTCTGAACGGAACTCATACGCCGACGCCTGCGCACGTGGCGGATCTGAGGCAAGAGCTGCCGCACCGCTTCCCTCAGCTTCAGTTCTTCTTCCAGCCCGCCGACATCGTCAACCAGGTGCTCAACTTCGGGCAGCCCGCGCCGATCGACATTCGCGTTTCCGGCTCGAAAGACGAGGAATCCTACGCGCTCGCCCTGAAAGTCGCCCGCGACCTCAACAGCATCCCCGGTGTCGTCGACTCGCACGTCTTCCAGGTCCCGGATTCGCCGGCGCTGACGGTCGATGTGGACCGCGATCTAGCCCGCGAATTGGGTCTTGGGCAGCAGTCCGTCGCGAGCAACGTGCTCGTCACGCTGAACAACAGCCTGCAGGTGTCGCCGAATTTCTGGCTCGACCCGAGGAACGGCGTGAGCTATCCACTCGTTGTGCAAATGCCGACCTATCAAATCAAGTCGGCTCAGGACCTTTGGACTCTTCCCGTGACTGCGCCAGCAGCGAAAGATCCCCAGCTCCTGATGAACATCGCGAAGTTCAACCGCAGCAAGGTGCCCATGCTGGCTTCGCAGCTTAACATTAGGCCGGTCTACGACGTTCATGCCGACGTGCAGGGGACCGATCTCAACACCGCGGCGACTGCAATTGAGAAGGTGATCGCCGCCGATCAGCCCGACCCATCGAAGTCCACCACGAAGATTACCTTGAGCGGCCAAGTCGAGACGATGCAGGAAAGCTTCAGCGGACTTTTCTCGGGCATGGCTCTTGCCGTCGTGCTGGTGTTCCTGCTGCTTGTGATTAATTTCCAAAGCGTCACCGATTCGCTCATCGTGCTCATGGCCGTGCCTTTCGCGCTTTGCGGTGCGATGTGGATGCTCTACCTCACTCAGACGCATATCAGCGTGCCGGCTCTGATGGGCACGCTGATGTGCATCGGTCTGACCACCGCAAACAGCATCCTCGTCGTTACCTTCTGCAACCAGAGGGTCGAGGCTGGCGTCAGCGCACGCAAAGCTGCCATCGAGGCAGGCTTCACAAGGCTGCGTCCGGTTCTTATGACGGCCGGCGCGATGATCCTCGGTATGATCCCGATGGCGCTTGGGGTTGGCGAAGGCGGCGAGCAGAACGCTCCGCTTGCGCGCGCGGTCATCGGCGGGCTGCTGTTCGCAACCTTCGCAACGCTTCTATTCGTCCCAACCATGTATCGATTGCTACGGCGTGAACCTAAGGAAACGCCCGAAAGAGGGAGCCAAACCGTTGTCCCAGTCTGACTCTTCGGAGCTTGCGAATACCCCGCGGCCGTTCGACGGATATGACGACGTGGCAGAGAACGTTACAGAACCCCACGCGCACCCTGTCATACCGGATGGCTACAAGCCTGGAACGGGCTCCCGGCTGACGGTTCTCGCCGGTGTCTTAGCGATCGCGCTTGTTGGAGGCTTCGTCCTCGTGAGCGTCATCAAGGCACAAAACCGGGCGGAGCTTGCATCCGCAACCGAAGCCAAAGTGCAAGAGGCCCCGGCTGTCGAAGTTATCACTGTGAAATTGGCGCCTCCCACTGAAGCGCTCCGGCTCCCGGCCGCGACGCGCGGGTGGTACACGTCCACGATCTATGCGCGGGTTAGCGGCTATCTCACGAGGTGGTATGTCGATATCGGCGATCGCGTAAAGAAATATCAAACACTCGCGGAAATCGACACTCCAGAGCTCGATGCTCAGCTCGAAGCGGCAAAAGCTCAACTCAAGGCTTCTGAGGCAGAATTGAAGGTCAAGGAGACCGAGGCTGAATTTGCGAGGACGACCTACGAGCGTTGGTCGGGCTCGGCGAAGGGCGTCGTATCCGAGCAGGAACGCGAGGATAAGAAGGCGAGCAACGCCGGCGCCGAGGCAAAACTGAACGCGCAAAAAGCGCGGGTCAATCTCGATAAGTCGAACGTGGACCGGCTTACCTATCTCACTCAATTCAAGCAGGTGGCCGCACCCTTTGAAGGCGTGATCACCGACCGGCGCATCGATATTGGCGATCTCGTGACCGCCGGAAGCACGTCGAACACCTCGCCTTTATTCGGTATTTCCCAGTACGATCGAATCCGTGTATTTGCCAGCGTGCCACAGGTAGCGGCCGGCGATGTCGGCGTTGGCACCGCGGCAAGAATAACCGCGGCCGAGTTTCCAGACCGGGTATTTGAAGGAAAAGTTACGCGGACGAGCGAATCGATAGATCCTCAATCGCGGACCCTTCGCGTGGAGGTCGATCTTCCTAACCCGGATTTGAAGCTTCTGCCAGGGATGTACGTGAAGGTTGAATTCGATTTCAAATCTAACGCAAAGGTCCAGATTCCGGCTAGCGCGCTACTGTTCCGTGCGGAAGGTCCGCAGGTTGCCGTCGTTCAACCCGATAGCACCGTAAAATTTAAGGATGTTCAGATCGGGCGGGATAATGGTAACACGGTCGAAATTACGTCGGGCTTGGCCGAAGGCGACACGGTCGTGCTCAACATCAACAATCAGATCCAGGACGGCAGCAAAGTGACCGTGAAGGACAACAAGAAAATCGCAGCAAAATAGCACCATAGGGGCCGGGGGGCCCCAACCACGTGGTACATTTCCTTGGGCGCCTGCAGCGGCCGGGGGTTGAGGGGGCTCTACAAATGGCAGTTCATCGCCGGTTCTGGCTAGCCGTGGGCGTTGCAGCGGGGCTCTGCGGCTGCTCGGTCGGTCCGGATTATCTGGCACCGGAGGTTCAGCTTCCCGTCCTGTTCGGAGCGTCTCAGCGGCAAATCCTTTCGCAAGATGCGGCACCGGAACCCGAATCCGTGCGCTGGTGGCTCACGTTACACGACCCGGAGCTTAATAGCCTCGTTGAGCGGGCTGTCGCCTACAACCCCGATATCGAGATCGCCCTGACCCGCGTTCAGGCCGTTCGAACGCAGCAATTCGTGGTCATCAGTAGCGCCCTGCCAAGCGCTGAGGCGGCCGGCTCGGATGGCCAAGGCACGGGCACAGACCTGACGAAAGGACGCGCCCCGGGAGCGCTCCGCTCTGCCACAACCAACACAAGCCTCTCGAAAATAACCTCGATCGGAGGCTTCGACGCGGGATGGGAGATCGATCTTTGGGGCAAATACCGCCGTCTCCTCGAAGCGGTGCGCGATGACGCGCAAGCGCTCGCGGAAATTCGCAACAACGTCCTCATCACGGTTATCTCCGACGTGGCGCGGAATTATGCGGACCTTCGCGGCCTGCAGCTGCGTCTGCAAATTGCGCAAGGCGCGGTGAAGGCCGCACAAAAGACCGCCGACCTTGCTGAGGCACGTTACAGCCGGGGGCTCACGAACGAGCTCGACGTCACGCTTGCAAAACGTGAGCTGGCGACTGTGCAGGCGCAGATACCGGCCTTCGTTGGGGCCATTGCCCATGCCGAAAGCCGGCTGGCCGTGCTGGTTGGAACGTTTTCGTCGGACGTGATCCCGGAATTGCGTAAATCCCGCGGCCTGCCTCGCGTGCCGTCGCGCTTGCGGCCAGGCGCGCCGGCAGACCTGCTCCGCAGGCGTCCCGACATTCGCGAGACCGAACGGCAGCTGGCCGCCGCCACTGCGCGCATTGGCGTCGCCACCGCCAACCTCTTTCCCTCGGTCAGCTTGATCGCCGCGGACGGCCTCCAGGGGGGTGAGATTTCGTCAACAACAGCAGCAAAAGCACATCCGGCGCTCACCAATATCTGGTCCTTCGGACCCGGCGCATACTGGCCGGTTCTGGATTTCGGCAGGCTCGACTCGTTCATCAATATCCAGGAATTGGCGGCGCACGAGGCGTTCGTAAATTACAAGCGAACCATTCTCATTGCCGTCGAGGAAGTCGACGACGCGATCAAGCAATACCGGGCGCAGCAGCAAAGGCTCCGCGAGTTGAACGTAGCGCTGGAGCAGAGCCGCCGGGCCGTAACTCTCGCCACCGAGCGCTACGAGCGCGGCATCACCGATTTTCTCTACCTGCTCGATGCACAGCGCGAGGAGTTCGGGATCGAGGATCAGGCCGCTGTCGCACAGGAGGCGGTCGTTATTCAGTATATCGCGCTCTATAAGGCACTCGGCGGCGGCTGGGAGCTCTACGATACGCTGCCCACGCCCAAGCCTGGGCTGCCGGCAATCATCGCCACAGCCGCCCGCTTGGCGAACGACTGGCATTAGAGCGGCGCGCGCAAAATTGGCATCGGCACCATGCAAGCCTGGCAATCCAGAGGCTGCGGGCGCAGGCGTGAACAGCAAGCTGCAATGGATCGCCGCGGCGGCTTTGCGCACTCACGATGACGGTTGCGCAATCGCCGCCTGAGGCATTCAACCCGATTCGGCAAAACCTCTCAAATCGCCGGCATCACCGCGCCCTTGATCGCTACGAACTGGCACGCCGCGCCTCCGAGCACGAAGACGTGCCAGATCGCATTATGGAAGCGCATCCACTCCATGAGATGGAAGGGGACGCCGAGCGTATAGACGATGCCGCCCGCAAGCAGCAGCCAGAACGCCTGGCTTGGCAGCGACGCCACTATGGGATCGAGCGCCAAGAGTACGATCCAACCTTGGGCGAGATAGAGCACGATCGAAAGCTTATCGAAACGCCGGGGAAAGCGCAGCTTGATCGCAACGCCGATGGCCGCGATGGCCCAGACCGCGGCGAGCATGGCGCGCCCTGCGCCGCCGCCCACCACAAGGGCGAAAGGCGTATAGCTGCCTGCGATCATGACAAAGATGGCGGCGTGATCGAGGCGCCGCAGGATCTCTTTGAGTTCCCGCCGCGACACGAGATTGTAGGCGGCGGACGCGGCGAACATGCCCATGAGCCCGATGCAATAGACGATCAAGCCCGCGATATCGGCGGCAGGCAGCGATTGAGCGGCCGCGACGAGCAGAATAACGGTTGCGGCACCGGCGAAGAGAAGGCTCGCGACGTGAACGCAGACGTCGGCAAAATGCTCAAGCCGCGTATAGGAGGGGAAGAGATGTTTTGCGTTGGTCATGGCGCTATCTTAGCGAAAGGGATTGAGGGCATAAAGCCCCCTTTCCTAGACCGCATCCGCTTGCGGATGCGGTCACTCCAAGTTGCGAGCTCGCCAAGGCGAGCTTGCCGGGAGAGAGACAGAGTGAGGGGGTCTTAAGCTGCCTTCGCGTATAGAGGACAGGCGCTAGGCTGCCCGCAAATTCCTCGCTGAAAACCGGCCGCGCTCGTCGCGTTCGAGATCGTAGCGCACCCGCTGGCCTTCACGGGGGGTACCGAGCCCAGCTCGCTCCGCCTCGCTGATGTGGACATAGACGTCCTTGCCGCCGCCGTCCGGCTCCACGAAGCCAAAGCCCTTGGCCGCATTGAACCATTTGACCGTTCCCGAAGGCAAAGGCTCGCGTTTCTGCGCCCTCGCCTTCAAAGGTGGCTTGGCGCCCTCGTCATTCGCCGCCTTTAAGGGCCGGCGCCGCGCAGGCTCTCCTTTTTTGGCTTGCTGCGGTTCTTTCGCCAGGCTCCGCGGCTCAGCATTTATCTCCATTGCGCGGCTTGATGAGCCGAGCACGATCAGCGGCATGCCGGTGAGCTTTTCGATCGCGCGCAAACTGCCGCGCTCGCCCGCATCGCAGAACGAAACCGCCACGCCATCCGATCCCGCGCGCGCGGTGCGCCCGATACGGTGGACATAGGTCTCCGCTTCGTCGGGCAGCTCGTAATTGATGACGTGCGAAACCTGGTCCACGTCGATGCCGCGGGACGCGATATCGGTTGCGACCAGCACGCGCGCCTGCCCGGACGCGAAGCGGGCGAGCGCGCGCTGGCGTGCGTTTTGCGATTTATTGCCGTGCAGCGCCTCGGCAACGATGCCGGCTTTTCCGGCCTGGGCTGCCACGCGGTCGGCGCCGTGCTTCGTGCGCGTGAACACGATGGCGCGCGAGACGGCCGGGTCGCCGAGGAGTTCGTAAAGCGCGCGCATTTTGCCGGCTTTGTCGACGAAGATCACGTTTTGCGTGACGCGCCCGGCGGTTGTGCCCGAAGGCGCGATTTGCAGGCGCTGCGCGTTGTGCAGGATTTGGCCGGCGAGCTTGGCGATCTCGGGCGGCATGGTGGCCGAGAACATGGCCGACTGCCGGGATTTGGGCAGGAGGCTGGCGATTTTGCGCACATCGTTGATGAAGCCCATGTCGAGCATGCGGTCGGCCTCGTCGAGCACGAGCATCGACACGCGGTCGAGCTTCACGTTGCCTTCGCCAAGGTGATCCATGAGCCGGCCGGCAGTGGCTACGAGCACGTGCAGCCCTTGAGCAAGCTGGCGCGTCTGCGGGTGCATTTTCACCCCGCCGATGACGATACCTTGCTTGAGTTTAAGGTGGCGCGCGAAGGCGGAGAGGCTTGTGTGCACTTGCAGCGCCAGCTCTCGCGTCGGCACCAGAATGACCGCCTGCACCGTCCTCGGCGCGAGCGGGACGCCTGCCCCGGCAAGCTTTTCCAAGAGCGGCAAGCCGAAGGCCGCCGTTTTGCCGGTGCCGGTCTGCGCAATCGCCATCAGGTCCGCGCCTTCGAGAAGGATCGGAATGGCTTTTGTTTGAATGGGGGTCGGGTTCACGAAGTTTTCGGTGCGCAATGCGCGGAGAATAGGTTCGGAAAGACCGAACGCGTCGAATGAAGTCTGTGTCAAAGCTTGGATCTCGTGCACGAATGGCGCCGGAAATGACCGGACGTCGCGGGGCATATGCCTCCGCCGCTGCGCAATCAGGGAAGACGGGTTTCGAAAATGGACCTAAGATGTGGAGCCGCAAAGTACGGCTCATCGCGCAATCTCAGGCCACCGATGTAGCGCGAAGGTGACCTTATTGGCGCCAGATGTCAAGCTAATCAAATCCGACGGCATCGAATGGAGGAAGCAATGCGTCTGCTCGTTGTTGGTGCCGGTTCGACCGGCGGGTATTTCGGGGGACGCCTGGTTCAAGCCGGACGCGATGTGACTTTTCTCGTGCGTGCCGCGCGCGCCGCGCAGCTCCAGGCGGCGGGTCTGCATATCGAGAGCCCGCATGGCGATTTCACAATAACGCCGAATCTCGTCGCGGCCCCGGAACTCAACACGCCTTTCGATGCGATTCTTCTGACCGTGAAGGCGTACTCGCTCGAATCCGCTCTTGAGGATGTTGCTCCCGCCGTCGGACCCAGCACTATGATTTTGCCTGTGATCAACGGCATGAAGCACGTCGATATCCTGACGGCCCGCTTCGGCGAAAGGGCCGTTGCGGGCTGCGTCTGCAGCATCGCCGCGCGCCTCGATGAACAAGGGCGTATCGTCCATTTCTCGCAGTTCCACGACCTAGCTTATGGCGAAATGGACGGAACTTCGTCCGTCCGGATGGTTGAGCTCGACGCTTTCATGCAAAATGCGGGCTTCGACGCGCGGCTTTCGTCCCAGATCGAGCAAAAGATGTGGGAAAAATGGACGATGCTCGCGACGCTTGCGGGCGTGACCTGCCTGATGCGCGGCAGCATCGGGGAGATCGCCGGGGCGCCGGGCGGCACCGATTTCATCAATAATTTTCTCGGCGAGGTTGCCGGGGTGATGACCGCGGCGGGCCACGCGCCAAGCGAGGCGTTCATGGCAAAAACGAGGGCGCTTCTCACCACGCAAGGGTCTACGCTGACCGCATCCATGTTCCGCGACCTCCAGCAGGGCAGCCCAATAGAGGCCGGTCAAATCATCGGTGACCTTCTTGTGCGGGCGCGAAAGGCCAATGTGGCGGCGCCTTTGCTGACCCTCGTCTATACCCAGCTTATGACCTACCAGAACCGGCTTTCCGCCGGGTGGAAACAACCGGCTTAGGCTACGGCTAGGTAGCTATAAAATTCAAGCAAGCTGCGTGTTTCATTTTAAAATATCGTAATCTTTGTAGTTTGGCATGGCCGCAATTTCGGCCATCGCCAATCTGACGCTCCCATAGATACCCGAGCGTTGACGGTACGTCTCAGCCCAATAGAAAAACGGGGCGTCAGGGTCATGATTGTTTGTATATAAGGCTTCCTCGACGAAGCCGAAGTTGCCGTCACTTCGCTCAAAAATGCGAAGCCGGCGTTTGCCGCTGGGGTGGACGATTTCCTTTGCAACCTGCAATTGCTTGTCTCCGAAAGGAGGCGCCGTTTGCGTTTCTCTTCCCGCTTATTCCTGTTCGCAGCAGGCGAAAAACTCGCACGGAAATCCGCCATGCGCACGATTATCACCCGCCTTGTATCCGCCGGCGAACCGGGAAGAACTGGCCGGGTTCGGTATTATACCGGTGCGACGGCCTTTCCGCCCTTTTTCACCCGGTAATAGGCCCAAAGCAGCCGCGCCGCGGCACTTCGCCAGGGCGACCAGGCATCGGACATCGCGCGCAGATCGCGCGGGGCTGGTCTTGCGTCGAGCGCGAAGGCGAGCCGTGCCGCCTCCTGCAGGGCAAGATCGGCGGCGGGGAAAATGTCGGGATGCCCCGCCGCGAACAGGAGATAAACCTCCGCGGTCCAGGGGCCGATTCCCTTGATGGCGCAGAGCGCGGTTATGGCGTCCCCGGCGCTCGCCCGCTCAAGCGCTGAGAGGTCCAGCTCCCCGCTCAGCGCAACCTCCTGAAGCGCGCGCAGCGTGCGGATCTTCGGCGCCGAAAAGCCTGCGGCGCGCAGCACGTCATCGCTCGCCCCCGCCAGTGTTTCGGGGGTAATGCCGCCCAGCGCGGCTTCGAGCCTGCCGTAGATGGCGCGCCCCGCCGCGATTGAAATCTGCTGCCCCGTCACCACAAAGACGAGCCCCTTGAACCCGCCATCGAGCCAGCGAATGGGTACACTGCCGGTCTCAGCCGCCAAGGGAGCAAAAACGGGGTGCGCTTCGGCCAGCCGCTCGATATGCCAGCCGAGATCTTCGTCCGATTGGATGAACCGCATCACGAATTTGCCGCATCGAAAGCGGCGCGCGCCTCCTCGACCTCGGCGAAGTGGCGTTCCGCCCAGCGGTCCAAGGCCCAAATCGGCCCGGTCAAAGAGCGCCCGAGTGCCGTTAGCCGGTAATCCACCCGGGGCGGGATCTCGCCATAGTCCCTCCGCTCGATCAGGCCATTCCGCTCGAGCTCGCGCAGGGTCTGCGTCAGCATCTTTTGCGAAACGCCGCCGACCGCGCGCATCAGCTCGCTATTGCGGCGAGGCCCCTCATGAAGGGCAGGCAGGATGAGCATCGTCCACTTATCGGCGATGAGTGCCAGCACCCGCCGCGATGGGCAGACTTCGCTCATGACACCGGCAAACGGGGCCGCCTCCGCATCGGGACCGGCGAGCCTCTCCTTGTCTTCCACAGGATGTTCCATTGCGATTTCCATGGTTACCAAAAGGTGCGTACTTCACCTTTGGAACCCTTGTGCTTACCCTAAGCGTGAAACTTCGTAAACCGAAAGGATCGCAGAATGAGCATAAAGGTGGCAATCGTTTATCATTCCGGCTATGGCCACACGGCTGTTGTCGCAAAACACGTGGCGCAGGGCGCTCAGGCAGTGCCCGGCGTGGAAGCGGCTCTTTATAACGCCGAAGAATTGTCAACGCCCGATCGAGGACCGTGGGACCAGCTTGCGGCCGCCGATGCAATCGTTTTCGGTTCACCGACCTATATGGGATCGGCCTCGGCACCGTTTAAGCAATTTGCCGAGGCCTCGTCCAAGGTGTGGTTCACGCTCGGCTGGAAAGACAAGATCGCCGCTGGCTTTACCAACTCTGGCAGCTGGTCTGGCGATAAGCTCAATACGCTTTTCCAATTTGCTGTTCTTGCCGCGCAGCACGGTATGATCTGGGCCGGTACGGCCATCATGCCCGGATATAATCGCAAGGGCTCGACGCCAGAGGATATCAATCGCATCGGATCGTTTCTGGGCTTGATGACCCAGTCGAACATCGACGAAGGCCCCGATACCATGCCGCCATCGGCCGACCGCAACACCGCGGAACTGTTCGGCAAGCGTGTGGCGGAGGTGACCCTGCGCTGGAACGGCGCGAAATAGCCGGGCGCTCCAAGCGGAACCTTTGCAAGATACGCGACCGTCATTCCCGCGAAAGCGGGAATCCATTTCTCCCGTCGGAACAACAACTTGTATGGGTACCCGCCTTCGCGGGTACGACGCCGCGGCCCAGAATTCCGGACCTTTCGGAAAGTCCGTCAATTGTTTCACACGCTCCTTCGCGGGAATGACACTATTCAGGTCAGCACTTATGTCCCCTGCTGTTACCCTCCCGGAATATTGTTCTTGCTAGGCTAGGTCCGGCTTTGATTCAATCAAAGCCGGACCCTTGTTTTCCCGTGCTTCTTTTCGGACAACCGCTTCACACTTTTCGGGAAGCACTCCAGGAACCATCTTGAGTGGAAAGCCCAAAAGGGAGGATCGTCCATGAGCGCCGCGGAAGCCGGTAAGAAAACCTACAACGAGCAAGAGATCGAGGCGCGGCTCAAATCGGACCTTCCGAGCTGGCACCTCCGCGACGGGCATATCTGCCGCAAGTACCACACGCATGGGTGGAAGGGGACGCTCATGGTTGTCAACGCGATCGGGCATTTGGCGGAGGCCGCATGGCATCATCCCGATTTGCTGGTAACCTACAACTCCGTCGAGGTCCGGTTAATGAGCCACGACGCCAAAGGCATCACCGGGCGGGATTTCGCGCTCGCGAAAAAGATCGAAGATGTTATTCAGTGGCAGCCGGGCAAAGAGGGCGGTCCGCTTACAGGCACGCCCGTGGAGCCGCGCCACGCTTATATCAAGTACGACTAGCGTGTGTCCCGCACATATAGAAATAGCTTAAGCCCCCCTCACTCTGTCTCTCTCCCCAAGGGGAGAGAGGACGCTTGCACTGCCCTCGAAAAGAGGGCCGCAGCCGACTCCCTCTCCCCGTCCGCATTCGCCTGCGAATGCGGACACGCTAAGTGGCAAGCTTGCTGGGAGAGGGCTGGGGTGAGGGGGTCTTCCCAGCGATCCCACAAGAGCGGGACTGACGTTAGCTCAGCGGCTCGGCGAGGAGCAGAGGCTCCTCCGCTATGTCAAGAAAGGTCAAAGCGAGCGGTTCCGGGCTTATATCCTCCGGGGCGGCCGAGAAGAATTCCTCGTCGATCTGGCCGAGAAAAACCTCGCAGGCCGCGCGCAGCTCGTAAAGCGCCTTGCGCCCGCCGACGAGATAATGGCCGTCCGCGGCCGGCTGGCTCTCCTGCGATGCTGCCCCAGCCTCGGGTTTTCGCTGCGAAAGGAAGCGCAACAGCGAGGCTCCGCCGTGGAACATGCGCTGAGCATCCCTCACAAATTCCGATGGCATCTCTTCGCATGGCTCTGTCGCGTCGAGGAATTGATCGATGTCGAGCTGAAACTCCGGTGTCAGCTTGCGAAGCTCGGCGGCCCAGTTACGGGCTCGCAAAAGCTTCGTCAGCATCAGCGCTTCGCGTTCCTGAAAGCTCTTGCAGCTATCGCGGAAGCGCCCGAGCTTGGCCGCAATCTCGGCATGGCCAGCGCCTTTCACGTCGGCTTTCGGCAGAGCGGTGCGCTCGAAGAACCAAGCATCGCTCAGCGCCGATCTCAGCGCATCCTTGAGAAGATACACGACGGTATAGACGTCGTGGTTTTGATCTTGAGTTATTGTCCAAAGCGCCATGGCGTCAGGTCTCAGCCCTTGTTGAGCGTCCGAGGCGATGGCCATCCCGCGCCATTTACGGCGCGGGTCTCTGGCAAACGGCGAAATCTACTATGAACAACCCGTCGTACCGCCGCAGGTATCGCACTTCAGACACGTTCCGTTGCGAACGAGAGTGAAGTTGCCGCAGGTACCGCAGGCCTCGCCCTCGTAACCCTTCGCGCGCGCTTGCGCGAGTAGCTCAGCCTTGAGAGGCCTTGCCGCACTCGATACTGACAGATGGGTTGCAGAAAACGCGGCACTCGTCCCATCGCGCGCGTTTACATCAAAGGGCCCTAGCGGAACATTACCGTCATCCGCACGCAGGGCGAAAGCAAGCGCGCCATGTGTCTCGTAAGTACCGGCGCCGCCGACTCGCTCTTGAGTAGTTTGGTCTTGAACTATGACAACTTTGTGGTGAAGTCCGCGTGTAAGGCCCTTGCTAAGGTAGCGCTCGGCGTAAAGAACTGGCGCCGATACCTTCTGGCCTGGCTTATCCTCGGCAACGCCGCCGCCCATCACGGTTGCGCCGATGTTCGAGGGGTCCACATGGGCGAGATCGTTGCGGCTCAGATAGGAGACGGCCAGCTCGCGGAAGATATAGTCGAGGATCGAGGTTGCGTTCTTGATTGCCTCGTTACCTTGAACATAGCCCGCGGGCTCGAACCTCGTGAACGTGAACGCCTCCACGAACTCCTCAAGCGGCACGCCATATTGCAGCCCCAGGCTGATCGCGATGGCAAAGTTGTTCATCAAGCTGCGGAAGGCGGCACCTTCCTTATGCATGTCGATGAAGATTTCGCCGAGGCGGCCGTCCTCGAACTCGCCCGTCCGCAGGTAAACCTTATGCCCGCCGACAACCGCCTTTTGCGTGTAGCCCTTGCGGCGGTTCGGCAGCTTCTCGCGCTCGGCTGTGAGGCGCACGCGCTCGATGATCCGCTCCACGATGCGCTCGGCGACGAGCTGTGCGCGCTTGCCTTGAGGCGCTGCGGCGAGTGCCTCGGCTGCGTCGGCCTGGGCATCGGTGTCTTCGCCTAGAAGTTGCGCCGAAAGCGGCTGCGACAGCTTCGATCCGTCGCGGTAAAGCGCGTTCGCCTTCAGCCCGAGCTTCCAGGAGAGCATATAGGCCTCGCGGCACTCGGCAACCGTCGCCGCATTCGGCATGTTGACGGTCTTTGAGATTGCACCAGAGATGAAGGGCTGGGCCGCGGCGAGCATATGGATGTGGCTTTGCCACGGCAGCGCGCGTTTGCCGCGCTTGCCGCAGGGGCTCGCACAATCGAAAACCGGCAGATGCTCCGGTTTGAGACCCGGCGCGCCCTCGAGCGTCATCGCTCCGCAGGCATGCTCGTTCGCGGCCTCGATCTGGGCCTTGGTAAAGCCGATTGCGGAAAGAAGGTCGAAGCCCGGCGCGTTCATCGCATCCGCCGTTAGCCCGAGGCGGGAGATGCAGAAATCCTCACCGAGCGTCCACTTGTTGAAGACGAATTTGATGTCAAAGGCGCTCGGAAGACCGGCCTCGACAGCTGCGATCTTCTGCGGCGCGAAGCCTTTCGCTGCAAGCGTGTCGTGGTTGATGTGCGGTGCATCGGCAAGAGTGCCCCGCCCCACGGCGTAGGCCGTAATTGCGGCAATCGCGTCCTCGCCATAGCCGAGCGTCTTAAGAGCCTCCGGTACCGCGCGGTTGATAATCTTGAAATAGCCGCCGCCGGCGAGCTTTTTGAATTTCACGAGCGCGAAATCGGGCTCGATGCCGGTCGTGTCGCAGTCCATGACAAGTCCGATGGTGCCGGTGGGCGCAATCACCGAGACCTGCGCATTGCGGAAGCCGTGGGCCTGACCGAGCGAGATGACCTCATCCCAGGCCTCGCGGGCCGCAACGGCGAGGTCTTCCTGCGGGCACGCGGCGTCTTTCAGCGGTACTGGCGCTGTCGATAGCTGCTCGTAGCCGCTCTCCCGGCCATAGGCAGCGCGCCGGTGATTCTTCATCACACGCAGCATGTGGCTCGCATTCGGCCCATAACCGGCGAAGGCGCCAAGCTCCTTGGCCAGCGCAGCCGATGCCGCGTAGGAGACGCCTGTCATCAACGCCGAGATCGCTGCCGTGAGTGCGCGTCCTTCATCGGAATCGTAACCGAGGCCGGAGACCATCAACAGGCCGCCCAAATTCGCGAAGCCGAGACCGAGCGTGCGGTACTCGTAAGAGAGCTGCGCGATCTCCTTCGAGGGGAATTGCGCCATGGTCACGGAGATTTCGAGAACGATCGTCCACAGCCTGCAGCCATGGGCGAACGCCTTGACGTCGATAATCTCCTTGTCATGGCCGGGCTTGACCCGGCCATCCGGAGATATCGCCCGCGCTGGCTTCTTGGCATGGATGGCCGGGTCAAGCCCGGCCATGACAGCGGGTGAGGGGCGGAACGCCATGAGGTTGAGCGAGGCCAAGTTGCAAGCCGTGTCGTCGAGGAACATGTATTCCGAGCAGGGGTTCGACGCCCGGATCGGCCCGCTCTCGGGGCAGGTGTGCCAATCGTTGATGGTGGTGTGGAACTGGATGCCCGGGTCGGCGCTGGCCCAGGCGGCCTCGGCGATTTGGTCCATCAGCGCGCGCGCTTTCACGCGCTTGACGGGCTTGCCGTCCATGCGCGCCTTGAGCGCCCAATCGCCGTCCGTTTCGACCGCGCGCAGGAAGGCGTCCTCGACCCGGACGGTGTTATTGGAGTTCTGGCCCGCGACCGTGCGATAGGCCTCGCCTTCCCAATCGGTGTCGAAGCTTGGGAAGGCGATGGATTTGAAGCCCTGACGCGCGAACTGAATGACGCGCTGAATATAATTGTCGGGCACGAAGGCGGCGCGGGCAGCTCTGATTTCGCGTTTCAGAGCGGAATTTTTCGCGGGCTCGAAGCAATCCTCGCCCTCACCCTCGCAATTCACGCAAGCTTTCATGATCGCGGTCAAATGCTTCGCGCAAGCCTTGGAGCCAGCCACAAGCGCCGCAACTTTTTGCTCCTCCAGCACCTTCCAGCCGATGAAGTCCTCGATGTCGGGGTGATCGGCGTCCACGATGACCATTTTGGCCGCGCGCCGCGTCGTCCCGCCGGATTTGATCGCGCCGGCCGCCCGGTCGCCGATCTTGAGGAAGCTCATGAGACCGGACGACTTTCCGCCGCCCGACAGCTTTTCGCCCTCGCCTCGCAGCCGCGAGAAATTGGAACCCGTGCCGGAGCCGTATTTGAACAGCCGCGCCTCGCGGACCCATAGGTCCATGATGCCGTTCTCATTCACAAGGTCGTCCTGCACGGATTGAATGAAACAGGCATGCGGCTGTGGATGCTCGTAGGCGCTCGCCGAGCGGACCAGCTCGCCCGTCTCGAAATCCACATAATAATGGCCCTGGCCCGGCCCATCGATGCCGTAGGCCCAATGCAAGCCGGTGTTGAACCATTGCGGGCTGTTGGGCGCCGCCATCTGCATGGCGAGCATGTAGCAAAGCTCGTCGTGAAAGGCCTGCGCATCCTCCTCGCTTGAGAAATAGCCGCCCTTCCAGCCCCAATAGGTCCAAGCACCCGCCATGCGGCCGAAAACCTGCCGCGCGTCCGTCTCCGGCTCAAAACGCTCAGCCTCGGGCAGCTCCGCCAGCGCGCGGGCATCCGGCACGAACCGCCATAGCCAAGACGGCACGCGATTCTCCTCGACGCGTTTCAGCCGCGCAGGCACCCCTGCCTTGCGGAGATATTTCTGTGCCAGAATGTCGGATGCAACCTGGCTCCACTGCTCGGGGACGAGAAATCCATCGAGCTGGAAAATCAGCTTCCCATCGGGGTTCTTCAGCTCGCTCGAGGTCTCGCGGAACGCGATGTCCGCATAAGGAGACTGACCTTTTTTCGTGAAGCGCCGTTCGATCCGCATGGAATGCCCCCTGTTTCCCGCGGAAAAGCCGCGGTAGTTGCTCTTAACTCGGACGCAACAGCACGCGACTTACTAATACTAATCTCAGCTATGACGTTAGCCGAGAAACAAAATCTGAAGTTGTTCACCAGTCCGGTGAGCCTAATCCTCAGGCGCTTAGTCAAACGCATAACAAGGCCTCAATACTAAAGCTACGCTTACATTCGTTCCACTCTCACATTTCGGACTTTGCTAAGGAGACTTACCTGCTTTTTTTGTCCGCCGTTCGATCCGCATCGAGAATTCTCCTGCCCGGCGCACGGTTCCGCGCGCCTGCCCCTTGCCATTTGTGATTGCTAGAAACGCAGAACATCGAACGCAGAACCGGCACAGCTTCGCCCGCTGCCCGCCCCGAAACAGGAACACGGACACAACAGCGCACCCAACTGCGCTAGATGCAGCGATTTAGAGCGTTTAACCGGAAGGGAGCCGCCTGGACGGCCAGCGGGAAAGATGCCGCCGCGCCCTCCTGGAAGGACGCTCCCCGCTAGCGGCAAGTGACGAGGTTAGGTGATTCGGGCGCCTGGCGGTGTCACGCGAATGCAACAACCCGCCTCTATGTTTAGTGGTTAACGACCCGAACTAGGGCTATATCTAGTAGCAAGGCCGCCGCGCATACAAGGTAAGTTGCACGAAGTTGGTGGTAAGCTGGGGAAAAGCCGCGCGCTGTCACAGGATTTAAACAGGGTACGCACAGACTGGGGCGTTACGCGGCCTGCGCTCGAACTTGATTGGAACGCCCGCTCTTGGCTCTGGTTGCGCCCGAACTTAGGAGAGGCGTGAACTGGCGGCAGCGCCCCTTCGTCATTGCGAGGTGCAGCGCGCGCGCCGAATCAACCCAGGTTCAAGTTTGCGGCCTATGGATCGCCACGGCGGCTTCGCCGCCTCGCGCTGACACCGCGAAGGAGCGTGTGAGTAAATCGACTGCCGAAGCATTGCAAGCAACCGTCATTCCCGCGAAGGCGGGAATCCATTTCTCCCGTTGGAACAAGAACTTGTATGGGTACCCGCCTTCGCGGGTACGACGCTGCGGCCCAGAATTCCGGCGCCTTCGGAAAGTCCGGCAATTT